>CALMMG010000011.1 GCA_937868185.1 uncultured Pseudomonadota bacterium | reverse complement strand
GGGCGGTTTTGCCCATACTGGGACGGCCGGCCAGGATGATGAGATCCGAGCGTTGTAGCCCCGCGGTCATCTTGTCGAAATCATGGTACTCGGTGGGAACGCCGGTGATGTGTTCCTTGCGTTCGTAGAGTTGCTCGATGTATTTGAAGGTGCTGGAGATGACGGTCTTGAGCGAATGATAGGACTGGCCGCTCTTGGCCCGGGAGATCTCGAAAACCGTGGTCTCGACATCGTCAAGGAGAGTGTCGATGTCATCCTGCTCTTCGTAGCAGCGTCCGGCGATCTCGGTGCCGGTGGCGATCAGCCTGCGGAGGATGGCTTTTTCCCGCACTATCTTGGCGTAATGGCCAATGTTTGCAGCAACCGGCACGATGTCGGTGAGGCTGGCAAGATAGGTGGGGCCGCCGATTGCATCGAGGCGGTTGTTGTCTCTCAGCAGGTTGGAAATGGTGATAAGATCAAGGGGTTCGCCACGGTCAAACAGGGTGATCATGGCGGCAAAGATGTGTTTATGGGCGTCGCGGTAAAAATCTTCGTCGGTGAGAATCTCAGCCGCTCTGGGCATGGCGCCCTGTTGCAGCATGATCGAGCCGAGAACGCATTGTTCGGCCTCAAGATTCTGCGGGGGCAGACGGTGGGTGCTGGAAGGGCCTGGTCCGGAGTCCATGGAGTATCGTTGGCTGTAATGGAGGGGGGCAGATGCCTGCCCCCCTTCGGTTATCCTGCGTTATTCCAAGGCCACAGCATAGAGGACTCGGCGGTTTGCGCACCGTGTCCAGAGTTGCTACATGCGGGCTTGAAATTATTCCGCGGCCAGGGGAACGATTTCCACAGTGATTTCCGCGGAAATCTGGTAGCCGATTTTTACCGGCACCATGGTAACGCCCAGGGTCTTGATGGGTTCGTCAAGAATGATCTTTTTCTTGTCGAGTTCAATGCCCAGGGCGGCGAGTTTTTCTGCAATGTCAGCGGAGGTGACGGAGCCAAAGAGCTTGTTGTCGTCGCCTGAACGATGGGCAATGACCACCGTGGCGCCGGCCACTTGCTTGGCCAGGGCTTCCGCTGCGTCCCGCTGGGTTTTCTTTCTTGCCACAATGGCGGCCTTTTCCTTTTCCAGAACGGTAAGGTTAGCCTTGGTGGCAGGCACGGCAAGACGGCGGGGGATCAGGAAGTTGCGGCCGTAGCCGTCCTTCACCTTAACAACATCGCCTTCCTCGCCAAGAGTGTCAATGGTTTCTTTTAAAATGAGTTCCATGTTGTACCTCCGGTTGAATCCAGACCGCGCCGGATTCATTATTGCTGAAAAATGAAGATTCTGAAACAATCTCCAGTTTCATAGTGTTTCTTTTTTAAGACACCGAGGTGTCGTCCACATCGTTTTTGAGCCGCGGCTTCCTGAAATCGACCCAGATATCAGCCAAGCCAAGGGCTGCGACAAAGGCAATGCCGTAAGCCTGCAAAAAAAGAAGGCTGTAGGTTATTGCTCTGATCGTCAGGGGCAGCGACCATTTTTGCATCAGGCTCGAGACAATCGCCAATCCTTGCGAGAGATACAGAACCAGGAGCACTAAGCCCGCATTTAGGCCCACGGTGTTGAGCCGTTCATCGGGAACAACAAGTGCGATTCCTGCCAGTATCACCGGCCAGACCAGCAATTCCGGGAGCCGCCAGTTTTTTAAATCTTCCCGGTTTGTCCGGGAGGGGTCTCTTCTCCGCAGCAGCCACTGGCTGACCACAATGTTCAGCCAAACCGTGCAGATGATCGAGGTAAGGAGCAGGGCCGGGAAAAGCCGTGCCACCTGTACCCTGAGCGCATCGATGAAACCCTTGATTGCTTGAAGGTCATCAGCCGGGAAATGTCCTGAATCCCGGTAAAGAGCAAAGGTTGCCTCAAACCCCTTGTCCAGACTCTGCCGCAACTCAAGGTACGGATTGGTCTGGGTTGCCGTGCCAATCAGCCAGCCCGCCACGAGCCAGACTACAACGAGATAGCCAACACTCTGCAGCCCGGCGCGCTGGGCCGGCTCCTTTTTCCTCTCCGCCTTGGCCAGGATAAAGCCAATGGGCAGAAGGGTCAGAGAAAAAAGCAGTCCCGGTAGGGCTCCGGTCCAGAGACTCACGCCGCTTGCAATGGCAAGAGCCCCTGCCATAATGGCTGTGCCCCGTTTTTGCCCGTAAACGCTTAAAAAATAACAGACAGGCAAGGGCATCAGGCAGTGGAGCCACTCAAGGCCGACCATAACTGTCGGCACCGTGAATACGAGGGCTGTGACAGCGATGGCCCTGATGGTCTCTGTGTGCCTATCTGCTCCTATGCGAAAAAACACGATCCCTTGCTGGTTCCTGTTTACAGCTGGGTCTGCCCGGCATACGGCAGCAGGGCAATCTGGCGCGCACGCTTGATTGCCTCGGTGAGCTGCCGCTGATGGTGCGCGCAGTTGCCATAGATGCGCCGCGGAATGATCTTGCCGCGCTCCGTGACAAAATTGCGCAGGGTCTTTACATCCTTGTAATCAATCATCAGGCTCTTATCCGTGCAGAAGCGACAAACCTTGCGACGGTTGAATATCTTCTTTTTCTTGATAACCATGGTTTTTCCTCTTTGTTGGTTCAATATATGTATAGTTTTGTCGCGATGGGCGAGAAAACTATTCAGAGGCTTCGTCGTCTTCGATTACAGAGCTGGTTTCCGGCTCGACATACCCTTCGGGCTTGGGGGCATCCGGGGTGAAGACTTCCTGGGTTTTTACGGTCATGAATTTGAGAACCCGGTCATCGATACGGATGAGCCGTTCCATTTCCTTGACGCCATCCGGCAGGCCGGCATATTCGACGTAGAGAAAGTCGCCCTGGGTTTCTTTATTGATGGGGTAGGCCAGTTTTTTCAGGCCCCACCGGTCGGTTCTTACGATGGAACCGCCGAAACCTTCGATGGTTCCGGTTACTTTGTCGGAAACCGCAGAGAATTCCGTATCTCCGGCCCCCGGCCTGACAATAACAATTGTCTCGTACCTGCGCATTGATTCCTCCTTGTGGTCATGTGGCCCTTGCTTTTTGCGTTTCATGCGAAGAGCAAGGAGGTATGTAGAAAAAAACAGTAAAAAAACAATCGCGATTGATAGCAATTAACCTTTTGTTTGTCAATCGTTTTCTGGAGAGGCCTTCGGCTCGGCCTTGGTCTGCCCCCAAATCGCAAGGAGCGCATCCGCGTCAAGATCACGAAGCTGTTTTCCTTGCCCGGCCATGATTTTTTCAAAAGCAAGAAAGCGGGTTGTGAATTTGTCCGTTGCAGCATGCAGGGCGTCTTCTCCGTCGATTTCCGCCTTTCGTGCTACAACCGTGAGGGCAAAAAGAACATCGCCCAATTCTTCCTTGATGCGTTCGGGCGAATCCTGGGTAAAGGCGTCTTGGAGTTCTGTGAATTCTTCATTGAGCTTTCCCAGAGCACCGGAGCAGTCCGGCCAGTCAAAGCCCCCGCGGGCGACCCGGTCTGCGACCCGTTGAGCCCGGCGCAAGGCTGGCAGGCTTTTGGGGATGGAATCCAGGGGGTGTCTGGGTTGAGGTTTTTGTTCGTTTTCTTGGTTTTTTATCGCCTGCCACTGCTGACGGAGTTCCTGTTCTGAGTCTACGGTTGTATTGCCGAACACATGGGGGTGGCGGCGGATCATTTTGTGGGAAATGGAGTCGATCACGTCACTGAGGGTAAATAATTTTTTTTCCTGGTAGAGATTGCTGAGGAAAATAATTTGAAATAACAGATCGCCAAGTTCCTCGCAGATGTGGCTGGGATTGTCGTCGTTGATTGCCTCAAGCAGTTCGTGGGTTTCCTCGACAAGATACTGCTTGAAACTTTGGGGGGTCTGCTTTTGATCCCAGGGGCAGCCATCGGGAGCCCGGAGGCGGTCTATAATTTCTCGAAGGGCCAGAAACTTTTCTGCAGTCGGAGTCATGGGGCTGCCTTTTTGGGTTGGTTGAAGGAAAAGTGGAGTTTTATATACCAGTTCTTGTGCAGAAAGAGAAGGGTTCTGCCGTCTGTGCGGGATAAGGATGCTCTTTGAAGATGTGGTTGCAGGGAGGTTGCAGTTGAGTATATATAATTAGATAGGCACTGTTTTTTTGATGCAAGATTTCTTTTGAATTCGATAGGGAAAAGCACCCGACTGCTACGGCTTGCAAAAAGATGTTTAATTGGATATAGATATATCCTCTTTTGAGGAATTCTGTTGTTTCTTCGTTCTTATTCGATGTGTGTGTGATGTTATGGTGTTTGGCGCAGGGGGGGCCGTGTTGCCAACGGAACTGTTGGGCATGGCATTTTCAGTGGTTTTGAACCTGTGCGAGGTGAGTGGTCATGGCAAAGAAGGTTATACTTGAGAAACACAAGGATGTGGCGCGGATAGATCAGGAAGACAAGCGGACGCATGGCTGGTATGTGCGGGTTCGCTTTCAGGGAACAACGCATTCGAAATTTTTCTCCGACGGCAAATGCGGCGGCCGCTATTCGAGCCTACTGGCTGCCCTTACCTGGCGGGACGCCATGGAGAAAAAGATCGGTAAAATTAGAACCGACAAGCATCTCGTCACGGTGAGCAATACCACCACCGGGGTCGTTGGTGTCCGATTCAACGAAAAGCTGAACCGTTACGAGGTGAGCTGGGTGAATCGTCTTGGCAAGCAGGGAAAGACCTCTGTTTCCGTTAATAAAAACGGAAAGGAAAGAGCGTTTCAGATTGCCTGCGAGATACGAAAGACAAAGGAAGCTGAGCGGCTCAGCGCCTAGTGAACGGCGGTGGAAATCTGTTTGGGGTGGCTGCCGCCTTTCTTTTGCGGGGAGTCTCGTAGCTCTTCGATCTGTATTGTTCCCCGGTTACGGCGTGGGGCCCAGGAATGGGCACAGCTCCAAGGGCTCGGAAAGCAGGGCTTGGGCGCCATGTTCTTTCAGCTCGTCTGCGGTGCGAAATCCCCACAGCGCCCCAAGAGCGAACATCCCGGCAGCCCGGGCGGTCTGCATGTCGGTGTTGGTGTCGCCCAGATAGAGAAATTCCTCCGGGTCGCGATGCAACAGGCTAGCGATGCGCAATGCCCCGCTAGGGTCGGGCTTTTTGGGGATTGTTTCTCTGGCGCCGGCAACCGCAGCAAAATCCCAGCCCGGCAGAAGCGTCCTCACAACCTTTTTGGTTAATTCGTCGGGCTTGTTCGACAGGATTGCCATCTCGATGTTTTTTGCAGAAAGCGCATCGAGCAACTCGGCAATGCCAGGGTAGGGTCGTGTCGTGTCCGCCCAATGCAATGCGTATTCCTGACGCATCTTGCGAGAACATTCTTCGATGAGATACTGTTGCCGGGCCTCGGCTGGCAGGGCACGCTGGACCAGTGTGGTGATCCCGTTTCCCACAAAATAGCGGTAGGCTTGTACTGGATGGGCGGGAAGTCCCTGCTCTGCCAGGACTCGGTTCATTGAAAGCGCCAGATCGGCGAGGCTGTCAACCAGTGTGCCGTCGAGATCAAAAAGCACACATTTGCGGTGTTTCATGAGGCTGGCTGGCTTTTTGCTTATTTTGCGGAGTCGGTTTTGGTGCCACTGAGCAGATTCAGAATCCGCATGCCAACTCCGAGGCGTGCTCGGAGCAACGAGGGTTTGGCGGGTTTTACAAGATAGTCGTCCGCCCCGCCTTCCAAGGCAAGAACTTGTTCCTCTATGGAACTGCGGGCGCTGAAAATGACAGTGTACACATATGGGCCATCGGTGCGCAACCGGATACGCTGACAGACCTGCATGCCGCTGAGTCCGGGGATGTTCCAGTCAAGGATGGCAAGGGTTATGGTTGGGTCAGTTTCGAGGGCGTTCCAGGCAGTGTCGCCATTATCCGCCTCAATTGGCTCGTAGCCCCATTTTAGCAGAAAATTATTTAACCCCTTGCGCACCACGGGGTTATCCTCTGCGACCAGGATTTTCTGGCGCTTGGGAGCCTTGGGGGTTTTGGGCGCCTCTTGTTCTGCTTCTTTTCCCATCATGGCGTGCGCTCAATTTTTTGCAGGGTTTGCTTTCTTAGTAATTCACGTCTCTATAGAATTGTTACATAAAAAGAGGTTGCGGGGCAAGACAAAACCAGGGGTGGTTTGCGTTTGTGATTTTTGTTATGTGATATTAGTAGGTTGTGTCGAAATGCTGTGTGTCCAGTGATTGTCTCTGTCCCTGCGTCTTTCCTCTTGACTCTCTATTCTAATAGCACTATTCTTTGCGAGTTTTAATTGTAGAAGGGTGTTGAGCAATCCGTAGGAAGCACACATATTTTTTCTGATTCCAGATTTTTTTGTTCTGGCGTCAGAACAGGATGTTTTTGATTCAATAAAAAATTTTAAGGAGGATCACCATGTCTGTTTGTGTTGTTGGCCATTCAAATCCCGATACCGATTCCGTTGCCGCCGCCATTTCCTTCGCGAACTACCTGAAGGCCACTGGCACCGATGCTGTTGCCTGTATGCAGATCGAGGCTGCTAAGCTGAACCCCGAGAGCACCGCCGTACTCAAGAAGTTCGGTGTTGCCGCTCCCCAGACCCTGATGGACGCTGCTGGCAAGAAGGTCGCCCTGGTTGACTTCAGCGACATCGGTCAGGCCCCGGCAAACATTAAGGACGCTGAGGTTGTGGCCATCGTTGACCATCACAAGATCGGCGATATCACCACCAACAATCCGATCCTGTTCCACGCCCAGCCGGTTGGCTGCACCTGCACCGTGCTGCACGAGATGTACAAGACCAACAATGTGACCCTGCCCAAGGACGTCGCCTCCCTGATGCTGTGCGCCATCCTTTCCGACACCGTGAACTTCAAATCTCCCACCTGCACCGAGGCGGACAAGAAGGCGGTTGCTGAACTCAAGGGCATCGCTGGCGTTACCGACACTGACTCGCTGTTCATGGAGATGCTGAAGGCCAAGTCTTCCATCGATGGCGTTCCCATGAAGGATCTGGTCTTCCGCGACTACAAGGATTTCGACATGAATGGCAAGAAGGTTGGCATTGGTCAGCTCGAGCTTGCTACTGTTGATCAGGTTGCCGGTATCCGCGCCGACCTGGTGAAGGCCCTGGAGGATCTCAAGAAGGATGGACGTCATTCTGTATTGTTCATGCTCACCGACGTTGTCAAGGAAGGCACCGACCTGATCGTGGTTTCCGATGATAACGCCCTGATCGAGTCCGCTTTCGGCGCCAAGGTCGAGAACGGTTCCATGTGGGTCAATGGCATGATGAGCCGCAAGAAGCAGACCGTTCCGCCTTTGCAGAAGGCTTTCGGCTGCTAATTGCTGAATACTAAGTTGTTGTAAAAAACCCCGGACGGTATGCCGTCCGGGGTTTTTTTTGTCGTATATACGGGAGGCCAAGGCGCCTTATTGCTTTTTGCTCCGGACCTTTTTACTGTTTTTTTTCGTGATTGGTGTGCGTTGGATAGCGGGCTTTGCCTCTGGGGTTTCTTCTTCCCAGGGTTTGCGGCCAACCATGTCCAGCAGCCGTTTGTCTAGCCGGACGAGATGATGCAGGGCTCGTAGCCTTTCCGGTTCGGTTTCGCCATTGATGTTGGTGATGATCAGGCGATTGATACCGAATCCGTACTGATTGTTCAGGTCGATCACAGCTCCGATCACCACCAGTCTGCCGCTTTCTATCCTTTGTTCGTAGCGTTTCAGCGCCGTGGCTACCTGGAAATCTACATTCTTTTCCACAAGCCGCGTTTCTGTTTTTGCCCCAATTGCGTTGCCCGTCGTTTGTGCCCCTAAAGAAAGGCGCAGGCCGTCCAGATTACGCCGCAGGTCCGCTCCCAGGTGGCTATATCCTTTTGCGAAAAGCCGGATGCTATCGCTGTTGGTATTCCCGGTTATGAGCAGGACAGGGGTGAGGAGTTCGTTGACCCCGTAGTCAATCGCCCCGGCAGATAGCGCGAATTGATTGCCCGGATTTCGGACCGTGTAGATGGTATCAATCGGCTCGGGGTAAAACAGGGTCGGTTGTACCCGGGCATCGCAATCAGCCAGCCAGGTCATGTGCGGAGTGGTGGGCGTCCGCAGCGGCTCGTCCGGCAGTCTGCTGTTCACAACCTGATCATTGTGACGGGCGATTTTTTCTGCTACGGCATAAGGGGGCAACCCAGCCCGGAGCTTTTTGATCGGGAGCATATCCGCGTTGCTGGCCGGAGCCAGGAGGGCGATCAGCAATGGAAGGGGGAGAAGTATTCCGAGGCGCATTTTTCTTGGCTCTGTTGTTTCAAAGGAGTGGCGGTGTCTGCTACTGTCATTATCGGTGAATCCGCAAATGTCTAAAATTTTTTTCGCGCAGGAATGCATGCCGTTGTCATAATCCGGCGAGATATCTTCTTTCCGTCACGGAAAAACAAGCAGTTACCCGGAGAGGGCCGTTGCCGGGGCGATTTTTTGAGTCATCGACAAATCCCGCCTGTTGTCTTGACAATGAAAAAGAGCATACTTATTGTTGGACACAAACTTGAAATTACTTGGAAAAATCTAGTGATTGCAATCGGATACAGTTTGAATTTATTTGTCCCAATGGGGGTGTTGCCCCGGAAAGGAGATACGGGTGGCTGAACAAGAAGAAAATACGGAAGAGGGGTTTGAGCAGGGCAGCCCAGGGGATGACCAGGCCGAGACGGAAGATGTCTCCGTGCAATTGGAAAAAGCCCTGGAGAGGAATCGGGAATTGGAGGACAAGCTGCTGCGCATGGCTGCGGAGCAGGATAATTTCAGGAAAAGAA
>CALMMG010000010.1 GCA_937868185.1 uncultured Pseudomonadota bacterium | reverse complement strand
TGGTGACCCCTACGGGACTCGAACCCGTGTTACCGGCGTGAGAGGTGTGTGCCGTATTTAGTCCCACAAGGCTTTCCAGCCTGCTTACCATTATTTTACCACCCGCAGTACGGTTTTCATATTTTTCACGGGCTTTATGGGGGTCTCTGCGGCCACCCCCACGGTCTGTTGCATGAACGGGAACTGATCCTCGTATACCTCCCCGAATTCCGGGTGGGTGTAGTGATCAAGCATCCGGCTGTCCTTATGGCCTGTGCGGCCCATGGCATCGTGCCGCAACACCCCAAGGTCGAGCAGCCTGGTGGCATAGGTATGCCTGGCATCGTGCAACCGCATATTAAATCCGCATCGTTTGAAATGACGGCTGATTGCCCGGCTCACAGAGTTGAGGTAAAAGCGTGGCAGGATAAAGCCTGTTTCGCCTTTTCTCGCCAGTAGCAAAGAGTAGAGACGTTCTCCGAGCCCGACAGACCGGGCCTCATCATTTTTAGTGATCGTCAGTAGCAGGCTGCGGCTCTGCCAGTCAATGTTCTCCATCTTGGCGGCCATTGCTTCCTTCCGCCGCAATCCTGTCCCGAAGAACATAAGCAGAAAAAGGACCATGTTCCCCCCCAGGCTCGCCGGGTTTCCTGGCTCGATTCTCCGGTCGCTCTTCTCTGCTTCTGCCAGTACCTTGGCAATGTCGTCATGACTGAGGACAGTATGGGCGATCACTTCATCCTTGGGAATCTTCGCGCCTTTGAGCACGCCCCATGGATTGTGTTCAATTACCCCTTCAGCCATCTGTAGGGTGAACATACGTTTGCCGTCCTGCAGATGCTTATTGATGGTTACCGCCTTGTATTTTTTTTCCTTCGCGTCTTTATTGTCTTTCCACCCATCCCTCAATACTGTTTTGACGCGCTCACCATCGGAGTGGCGGATATCTCCTACCGATCTTTCCGGGCCCAGAATCGCCACCAGACGGTCAATGCGCACCGCCCGCGCCTCGGTCTCTTCCTTTCCGCAATCGTTTGATATCTTGTACTCCTCGGCCGCCTGGGCCAAGGTCTTTCTGGCATCTTTATACGTATTGAGCAGCGCTGCATCCTGCCTGCTTATTAAGCGATGGCGCTGCCAATGCTCGAGATCAGCCACCGTGCTTTCTTGGTGCATGGTCTTGATCTCGATAAGATCGGCCATGGCTTTGATCTCGCGGGCTTGCCCCTTGTCGGTGGTCAGGCGTGACCTTTCCAGCCAGGTATCGTCCGGCAGATAGAGGCGCCAACGCACCCGCCACTTGCTGCCTTGTTTGGTGATATTCGCTGCCATCCCCTACACCCTCATCTCCTACAGCTACAACGCTGGTTTTACAGATTCAACCGTTGTGCGAAGGAGTCGGATTTGTCCGTGGTCCGAGTTGATCCTATAATAGTATTTACCGTTTGGCTCGGCGCGTAATGTTGTGGAGTCGCCTATCGATCCCACCAAAGCACTGGGATGACGAACTTCAATGACGCGATCTCCGGCCGGCAGGGATAACACAACAAATTCTCCCCACGCCAATTGCGCGGACAGTTTTCCATCAACCAACAAACGATAGTCAACGACTGATCCGGAGAAAGACTTGTCCCTGAGTACGGAGACCTCAGCATTGCCTTCAGTCCGCACTTGATTGGCAAAAATTTTATTTTCCGGCGCAGGTTGCAGCTCTGCCATGGTGGGTACAGTCGTCGCACAACCTCCCGTTCCAAGCAGAACCACCAGAATCAGCAATCCCAAAATATTTCTTCGCATTATTTCTCCCTTTCCCTATTCTACCCCATCCACCGGCAGCCAAACCTCAAACACCGCCCCGCTCGGCTTGTTTGTTTTCAAAGCCACATCACCGCCGTACCTTCTGGCCAGTTGCTTGCAGATATACAGCGGAGGCCCACCGGCTTCCGCCTGGCTTTTCGGGTGGAAGGATTCAAATATTTTTTTGGCATCCGCCACCCGGCCGCCGTTGTCCTCCACATCGATGCAAACCCGGCCATTGTCAGCCAGGGCCGAAACCACTATTTTCGCCTCATGGCCATCGCCCTTTGCCGTGCATGATTGGATGGCCCGGCAGATCAGGCCATGCAGAATCGAGTCCAGGGCATAGCAATGCGCACGCACCGGCGGCAGCGGCGGCACATGCACCGTCAAGCCGTGGCCCATGTGTTTCCGCCACTGTTCGGAGCACACCCGCACCGCCCGCTCGATACAGACCTGGGTGTTTATCGGGTCGGCATGGCTGCCCAACGCTTCTATCTCGGACAGGTAGTCATACATATTGGCCAGTTCGCCAAGATCACTGGCCAGTTCCACCGCCTCGGCATCACCCACCGCTGCAAGTTTTGCCCTTGCTGCGGCCAGCGGTTCGGCTGCCTGCTTGGCCAGGACAAAGGCCATGGCAGACATGGCCTCATGCGCCCGTTTGCGTCCTTCGTCCACTGCATCCAGGTCAGGGCGCAAATCCCGCACGGTGATGGCGATCTCTTCCCCGATCCGCATCAGACCGATGGACACCTCCACCGGGATATATCCGCTGTCCTTGCACAGAATTTCGCTCCGTATCCGCTTGCCGTACATATCGGGCCGCGCCCCGGAGAAGGTTTCGCCGATCACCCCCTCATGCAGGCGCCGCAAGTCCGGCGACATGATTTCGGTGATGTGCATCCCTAAGGCTTCCTCGCCGCCGAATCCGCAGATGGCCTCCACCTGGGACGACCACTCGGTGATGACCCCTGCGGAATTCAGGATGATCACCCCATCGGTAATGCTGCCGACAATGGCCCGTTGCCGCTGGCACTCGCATTCCACTGCCCGGCGGCGCTGCTTGGCTATTTCCAGTTGGTTGCGCACCCGGGCCCGGAGCACTTCGACGGAATACGGTTTCACCACGTAATCCACCGCGCCCATGCCCAGGCCCTTGACCTCTTCACCTGCCTGTCCCATGCAGGTGACAAAGATGATCGGCACATTGCATGTCTTGTGGTGCTGCTGGAGCTTTCTTGTCAGCTCGTAGCCGTCCATCTCCGGCATGATGATATCCAGCAGGATCAGGTCCGGTGTTCTGGCCATTTCCGTTGCCACTTGATAGGCGATGGCCGGGCTTTGGGTGGCGACTACATCCCACCCTTGGTTTTCCAGGGCGGCAAGCGCCAGGGAAACCGATTGCCGGTGATCATCGCAGACCAATATCAGGGGTTCGTTGGCGTCCTTCATTGGCTACTACCCTGGCGAGCTGGGTATGGTTGCGCACATGCACCCCGGCCGCATCGGCATGCTCCAGGTGCAACGCGATGCGCCGGGTTATCATTTTCCGCGCCGCCACATTGCCCAAGCGCCAGTCCTGACAATATTCGGCATATATTCTTTCGATGGTATAGTTGGGAAGCCATTCAATTCCTGATGAAGGTATAAGGGTAAGCAAAACGAAATCGTCCGCCTCGACCTCGGCGACGAATTTGTCCACGGCGGGCCTGTTGGTCCAGGCAAGTGCTTGATGCCGGAGTTTGAAATGCGCACACTCGTGGATGATCTTCACCACCGGTACGATTGATTTACTGTCTGGGTTGTAGAGGATGCGTTTGTAGCCGTGGCTCATAGCCAGGGCGGCGTTATCCACCATGTTGGTGGCGATCAGTTTCACCGGGCAGGTGTCTGCCAGGGACAGTGCTTCGTGCCACCCCCACGGCCTGCGGCCCAGCAATGGATAACAGTTTGACAGTTGTGCCACCCGCTGCCAAAAAAACACCCTCCGCTCTTGTGCGTACACCATGCCCCCCCAGGCTATGTCTTAATAGGCCGACCTATTCCGGACGGCCTTTCATGGCGTTTTTCACATCGATGTCGAGGATCATCTTGATCCAGTCGACAGCCTCCCAATAAAACTCCGCATCGGTGGTTAATCCGTCCAGACGCCGCTGCATGGGTTTTTCGTGCCCTTCCATCGAGTCTCGCGGATGAGAGAGAAATATCTGCGTGTGTGGATAGCGCTCAATGGCGCGGTCGAATATCCAGTAGACGTAATCGATGATGTTCATAGTCGCCGCTTTGGCTGCGGCTTCGGCGGCATGAGGCCAAGAGGTCGTCTTTTTTATGTCTGCGGCTGGGGAATCTTGTCCTAGAAATGCATTCCACACCTCTCCGATTGGCACGTCAATGGCTTCGGAAATCTTTTTCACTGTGGTTGGCCGAGGTGCTATCGATCCACGCTTGCCGCTTTTAATAGCACTCAAATATTGAGGGGTAACCCCAATCTTGGCGGCGACATCGGTGTTCGTAATACCAAGGTCCATCAACCTTTTGTCTATCAATGCTCCAATCTTGCTTCCCATGGCAGCATTCTTAAACGAAAAGATTAAACCGTCAATTTGCATTTTTTTACTCTTTTTTAATCTTTTCGGTTGACACAGTTTAATCATTGAGTTTAAGCTATGCCCATGAAATACATAATCCCTAGAGCACAGATACAGAGTATCGCTGAACGGCTCGGAATTACCGAACAATATTTTTACCGCATTCTCGGAGGGAAGCGCCCATCAATGGGCTTGGCGGTGGAGATTGAGAAAATGTTCGGAATTCCTGTTTCAGTTGTGGCAAGCGGATCTCCAGAAAAAATCCAGCAAGCATTTCAGCAAGCAGCTTAACCATTAAGGCGAAGCTACTCCCCATGAATAATCTCACACAGAGCCACCATAACCCGCTGCATCCGCACATCTTGAAGCGCTTCCAAAATATGCGGCGGAATGGCATGGCTGTGTCTGGATGCCACCGGAGCAATGCCAAGGAGCCAGTCCGAGGTAACTCCCAGGGCCTGGACAAGATTGGGCAATGTCGTGGTTCTCGGACAGGTGCGTTCCCTTTCCCAACCCTGAACGCACTGGTAAGTGACGCCAAGCAGCCGCGCCAGCCCTTCCTGCGAGAGTCCGATCTCTTCCCGTCTGTCTCTGAGCCGCTTGCCAAAATCCATAGCTTGATCGTTGTACGCACCATATCGCTCCAAAACAATACAACTTTGCCGCTCGCCTTGGGGCAACATTGCGTTGCCCCTTTCCAACACATCATCCATGAAATTCGCGCAGGAGTGAAGTGATGAGTGCAACAGAAAACAAACACGGGCTCGCAGCCTGGGAGGTTCTCGCCAAGGTCCTTGCCAAGCACGGATATGCCGAGGCTTTTTCCCACTTCATCCAGGGCGCTTTTTCTGGCCAGCTCGTGCGGGCATGGAAACGCCCTCCGGAAAGCGAGGATTACCGGGACACCGGACGCATTTCTCCACTGCAGCGCATCGACGACATCATTGATTTTGTGATACTGCGCGAAGGCTCGCCAGTAACCGCACAACCTATCGCCCACCATGTGGCAGAGCGCTGCTGTGGTGTCTTTTTCCCCATGCCTTCCCAACCATCTTGCGCAGACAGCGAGGCCCTGCAACAGGTCAGCCACATCATGAAAGAGACTGGTCATGTCGTGGAGGAATTCCGCAAGGATTGGTTCGAGTATTCGCCGGGCGAGATCACAAAGAAAGAATACCTCGCGCTCTCTTCGGAAATCGATGCGGCGGTCGCTGCACTGCTTAGTCTGCGGAAATGGAGTGCGGAAAAGGTGGGTGGGAAATGAGTGATGTCATCACCATGAGCCGTTCCGACCTTTCTGCCCTTGCCGGTGAAATGGCAAGGCAGATGGCTGCAGTCATGCAGCACCAGCAGGCACTTCCGGAAATGTACGCCTTCCCGGATGACATTATCAAAATCACCAAGGGAACGGTGCCGGAAAACACCATCATTTACTGGCGGCAACAAGGATGGCTCAAAACAGTCAAGCTGGGCCGTCATCGCTTTGTGCTTCCCGAAGACTGGCAATACTTTGTCAAGAATTACCCGAAGCTGAAAGGGAAGCGGCCACAATGAGCTATTCCGGGACCACATCACCACCTACTGTTGATCTGGCCCTGGACTCTATTGACGCCAACGAGCTGGAGCGTGAGGTGGTACACCTGGCCTGCAAGGTCTACGGAGCAAGGTGTGCATTGCGGGTGGTTAAGGAATACCGCGCTGCAAAGCAGGAATCAACTCAACCAACGGTGAGGGTATGAGCAAATGCGATCACACGGTAACGGATGTCTTGATCAGCTTCGGAACAGCCCTTGTGGTAGCGGCCATTATCCTGGCGCTGGGGTTCGGATTTGCGATTCTCGCTGTAAAGATCGCATGACCAAGGGCCTGCAGTGCTCAAAATGCACATGGCGCACTGCGGTTGGCTGCCCGAGCAGATCGGGCAAGGCCTGTTCCGCATGGAAGGCTGACGATTGAACGCCTTCGAGAAGGCTGTCATCCTGCTGCTTGTCTCTCTTGTTGCTGGGGCCATGGCAGGGTCTCATGCGAACCAGGGCCTGAGAAATGATATTGCCGCCCTGGAGCATGCGAAAAAAGAAATGGCCCAACAGGCGGTCATTGGCTGGTGGCATATCGATTCTGTAACGATGCAACTGTGTTTTGTTTCGAGATAATCAACAAGGAGCAGGTGATGGAAGATTCGCAGGAATACACAGTTCCGCCAGTGCTGGCCAAGATATTAAAACCGATCCCTCCGGCTATGATCCGGCTTGTCACCCTCAAGCAGTTGCATGTGCAAGGATATTGGTTGCTCCCCGAGATAACCTATGGAGGGAAACCAACAAAGTGCCCATGCTGTAGCGGGGTGCATCCCCTTGCCGCGCATGGACTCTGCGGAGGATGTTATGACCCTGCTCAAAAAAAAGGCCTTTCAGGCATTGCGCTCCTGGATCATCTAGCCAAACGAGCAAAGGGCGGCAAGAAGATCCGGCCGGCCGGTCCCAAAAAAACTATCAAGAAATCCACCAGCCCGGTTGCGGGGCCGTCATCTCCTGCGGCCCTCCCCCCCGTGGCCGGGCAGGTGGAGTCCAAAGACCTCACAATGCAGCTGCACTTTATCGTGCAAGCCATCCGTATGTCCCTGGGGCTTGATGATAAGTCCCCGTTGTCTGAGATTCCGAAGCACATTGACGATATACTCGCAAACATAAATTACCACAACGAGCATAACCAGAAAGTTGCAACCGAATACAGCTTGGTATCTAAAATCCTTGGTGTAAAAGGTGTTTTCACAATCAGAGAAATGGCCGAACGACGAATGGCTGAACTGGAAAGCGCCACCGAAAAGGTTGCAGAGCTTACCGAAAAGATCGCCAGCCTCAACCGGCTATTGGCCACTCAACCTATAGAGACTACGCCAGCCCCCGAGGATGCAATCGTTGCCAAGTGGTCAGCGTTGCCGATCCCTGATGGTTACGATTCCTTGTCCGATGTCCTGACAGAAGCCATCAACCAGGCCGCATACGGCAAAGGGTTGGAGCGTCACGCCGACCACCGGCCATTCCACGAGCAGCCCATCATGCGGGAGACTGAAGCGGTAGGCCTCGGCCACCCAGCAGGCCAAGCCCGCAAGAAAATCCTCGAGGCAGTGCGCTGCTGCCAAGATCACCCCGACCGCGCGATAGCCGACCTGCTCGGCGCCATCAACTACACTGCTGCCCTGGTTATTGCCATCCGTGCCAGTATTGTGGAGCAGGCTGCATGAGCAAGGTGAACGCTTGTCAACCTACCGCCCGGCGCAAACCAACATGGAAAGAATACCATCGGCTTGGGGTGGAGACATCTAAGCAATTGGAATCGAAATACACCTACGAGGATATAGGGAGAATGCTAGGCCTCACAAAACAAAAGGTATATCACGAGGCTATGGTGGCTCTGGGCAAGATCGTCTATCAGCTCAAAAAACATTATTTAGGCAACGTCCACCAGAAGACTGAGATGATCTCATGATCGATCCGACCTGGGCCTTGACAGCAGCCAGCGTACTCGGTGCCGCCCTGAACGCGGTGGGACGCCGTGCTGGGTTCACTATCTGGATATTCAGCAACATAGGCTGGGTGATCGCCAATGCTTCCCGTGGCCTTTGGTCACAGGTCGCGCTCTTTACCGCCTACCTCGGCTTTTCCGTGGTGGGCTTTTTCATGTGGCGAAACCGCGAGACAGGAAGAGGAGTGACCCGATGATCCCCTTTAACTCTGGCATGCTTCTAATAGATGGCCACCGCCTCCCGCAAGCCGATCCCTACGGTCATCCGCCGCGCTTTCTCGAGGCCTCGCAGGTGCAGACCATTACGGTGGCCGTACATTCTCACAGGGTTGCGCTCCCCGCCGCCGCCCCCCTCCCCCTTTCTAAAGAAAGCAGCCCAAAGGTCCATGACGGTCACGGGTCCTTCTGGCCCCCTCCGTCAGCAAGGGTCGGCTCCCCGCGATTGTTTTGCGCGCGGAAGTTCCGGAAAGGGGTGGAAAAACGGAATTGCTTTGAAATGCCACATTTTTTTGGCTGGCCATCGTGCCTATTTTTCTGCCTAAAAAATGGTCAGTTTTTTGACGTTTAATCGAGAATAAAGGCTGCAATGAGCGATATCGAAAAAATACAGCAGCTGAGTCGGGAGCGGGCCGAGGCAGAGCGCGAGGCGGCAAAGCCGGATACCCCCCAGGGAGTAGCCGGTCTTTCCCTTGAGTTCATATCAGATTGTCGCGCCAAGAATGAAGTGGGAGACTCGGAGCTTTACTGCGCCTTGCACCGCAAACGATACGCGAAAAACGTGGATACCCTGGGAACATGGTATGCATTCACCGGCCACCATTGGCAGATTGACAAGACAAACCGCTCTCTGGATGCGGTTGAGGATGTGGTCCAGGCCTACCTGCGTGAACTGGAAGATGTAGAAGAAAAGCTCCTCAGTCTCACCGGAGATGAAAACAAAAAGGATATCGTTGCCAGACTGAGCAAACAACAGGAGGCGATAGTCAAGCGCTGTAGCAGGCTCCGCACCGGCCGCGGGCGAAAAAATGTGCTTGATCTCGCCACCTCCAATTCACAGCCTCTGGTGATCGCCTACAATCAGCTCGACCAGGATCCTTTTCTCATGGGCGTGAAAAACGGGGTGGTTGATCTGCGCACCGGTCTGCGCCGCGATGGCCGCCCTGAGGACCTCATCACCATAGTCGCCCCAACCGAATACCACGGAATCAAGGCCAAATGTGATGACTGGCGCAGTTTCCTACTTGAGGTCCTGGTTGATCAGGACACCGTTGATTATGTCCAGCGACTCTTGGGCTATTCCATCATCGGCGCCGATCTCGGGGTCCGTGTTTTCCCGATCTTCCACGGAGAGCACTCCCAGAACGGTAAGGGAACCATCAAGGAGGTTATACTTTCGGTACTCGGCCAGGTGGCAGGAACCATACAGTCGGAGATGCTGATCGCCACCAAGTTCGCCAAGTCGGCCGGCAGCCCAACCCCGGAGATAATGGATCTCAAGGGCAAGAGGCCAGTGTTCGCCAGTGAGACAGAAAAAGGTCAACGCTTCGCCACCGCCGCGGTCAAGAGGTACGCCGGCGGCGATAGCCTCAAGGGCAGGGGCCTGCAGGACCGAGACTTCACCGAGTTCCTCCCCACTCATACCATGTTTTTGCTCACCAACTACACTCCCCACGCTCCGACGGATGATAACGGTTTCTTCAACCGGGCCAAGATCATCCCCTTTCCGTTTTCCTTTGTGGAGGAACCAAAGGCACCATACGAAAAAAAGGCTGATCAGCACCTCAAGGAGAAGCTCCTTGCCGAAGCCTCCGGCATCCTCGGCTGGCTTGTGGAGGGGGCGCTTCTCTTCCAACAGATGGGGATGGCCACTCCGGACAGCATCAAGGAACCGACCGCTGCATATAGACGCGGCGAAGATCAGATCCTTGATTTCGTGGAGGCCTGCTGCCTACAGGATCCATCCCTTAAGGAGAACGCCACAAATCTCTACACCACGTTCAGGATATGGTGGAAGGAAAACGTCAACAACACACCGCCAAACGCCCGTAACTTTGGGGATGGGCTCAAAATGCATTTCAAAAAAGAGAAGAAAGGAACAGTCACCTACTTTGGCCTGAAGGTTAAGCCTGACATTCTTGAGGCTGCCCTTAAGGACGGAAAACCTTCCGATTCAGGTGGCTTATGGGCGCAATAATGGACAGTCCGGACAATAAAATGGACAGTATCTCCATGATCAAACAGTACGCAATCGATCTGATTACAGATAGTTACGCTCTTGCGTCTGGACAGTGGACATTTCGTACGGTGTTATTTAGCCAAATAAACTCACAGGGGGAATGTTTACGCGCGCACGTACTATATAACCCTCCATACTGTCTAACTATCCAGAAAGAAGAAGAGAAAGGGAAGAGAATATGATGCAATTCTTTAATTTCCCTGGCTTTTCCGGGTTTAGGGCCGGAGGCAAAAACGGTGGAGAGTACCACGGCAAATGTCCGGGCAATGGTCCAGACTGCATTTGCCTTGAGAAAAACAACAACCGGATGCGGGTCTGGCCGTTGCAGGGCAACACCGGCACCTTCAGCTGTCGCAAGTGCGGCCGGGGCGGCGACGCCATCCAGTGGCTACACGATTTCGAGGGCAAAGGCTATCTCGAGGCCTGCGCCTATCTCGGCATCGAGCCAAAGTCTCAGGCTAAGGCCTCCGTTCCAGGGCGTTCATCCGGGGCCCGGCCGGTGGCGGAGCAATCACGCAAGCTCACCATCCACCCCGTATCTTCACCGTCTGCGCTGTGGATCGAACATGCCGAGAAGTTCGTGGACTGGTGCCATGAGCAGCTGCTGGCCAACAATGAGGAGTTGATCTATATCGCTGGTCGCTGCATCAGCCGTGAGGCGGCGATTGCCTGCCGCCTCGGCTGGAACCCGTCTGACACATACCGGGCAAGGGAGAGCTGGGGCCTGCCCACCGAACTGCACGAACAAAGCGGAAAGGCAAAGCGTCTCTGGCTTCCTGCCGGACTGGTAATCCCTGTGTACCGCGGCGGGGTGCTTCAGAGGGTGCGGGTACGGCGGCCGGAATCAGAACGGGCAAAGAACTGCGAAAACCTCAAGTACTACCGGATTCCTGGCTCTACCGGTACCACAATGATCCTGGGCGAATCAACCCGGGCCTTCGCCGTGGTGGAGGCAGAGCTGGACGCCGTGGCTATCTTCTCCGCCGCCGCTGATCTGGTCTCCGCCGTGTCCATCGAAACCCTGGAAGGAAACCTTGACGAAGAGGCATACACACTCCTCTCCGGCTCCCTGGCCATCCTCGACGCCCTGGATGCGGACGATCCGAAAACCCCGGCCCTACAACGTGCCCTGGCAAAGTGGTCCGCCACCTTCGAGCGGCATCTGCGCTGGCCTGTGCCGGTGGGAAAGGACCCGGGCGAGGCGTTCAAGGCCGGGGTGGATCTCCGCGCCTGGATCATGGCAGGCCTGCCGCCTGTGTTCCATGTCGGCGCCGGGCTGGAACCAGCCGGACAGTCCAGTTTTTCTGATTTGTCGAAGGGGGGGGCGGCTGTTGAGGAGTTGGTGGTGGATGTGGAAGCGGCCTCAAATGATGTCGAAAAACAGGAAATGGCCACACCGGAAGCGTTGGATTATCAATGCTCAGGACTTCACGGCGTGTCAGCCGATGGCCGCGAGTATCTGGTGGTTGATAGCAAAGAGGATTGGGATAAGGCTGTAGGGCGCGGAAAAATCGTGTTTAGCCGCGGAGAGATCGAGCGGCTGCACGCAGCTTGCCGGGCTAGCGGTACGGAAGGGGCGGCTTCCATGGCCACGGCTGTGCTTGATGTCAAAGAGGTGTTCCAAGGGGCTTACATCCGCCGCGGCGGGGAGTCGGTTTGATATGGACTATAAAACTTTTTTGTCTTCCAAGGTGCGTCTTGACAGCAGAATGGGTTTTGCGGTGCAAGCCGGGGAGGTAAATCCCCTCTTAAAACCACACCAGTCTGATATCACCCGGTGGGCTGTCGCCGGTGGCCGCCGTGCCATATTCGCCGCCTTTGGCCTTGGCAAGAGCTTCATGCAGCTTGAGTGCCTGCGCCTTATCGGAAAAAAAGAGGGCGGTCGGCAGCTTATCATCGCTCCGCTTGGAGTCCGGCAGGAATTCAAGATCGACGCAGCCAAACTCGGTATCCGGATTCCATTTGTCCGCCGCCCGGAAGATCTGGCCGATGAGGGCCTATACATCACCAACTACGAGAGCGTGCGCGATGGCAGGCTGGATGTCAACGAATTCAACGCCGTGTCGCTTGATGAGGCGTCTGTTCTGCGCTCCTACGGGTCAAAAACCTTTCAAGAATTCTTGGTGCTGTTCAAGGACATAAAATACCGCTTTGTGGCCACGGCCACCCCGAGCCCGAACCGCTATAAGGAGCTTATCCACTACGCAGGGTTTCTCGGGATCATGGACACCGGCCAGGCCCTTACCCGCTTTTTCCAGCGCGACAGCACCAAGGCCAACAATCTGACCCTGTATCCGCACAAGGAGCATGAATTCTGGTTGTGGGTCAGTTCCTGGGCGATCTTTCTGCAAAGGCCTTCCGATCTTGGTTACTCGGACGAAGGCTACGACCTGCCGCAGCTGCACGTCCACTACCACCAGGTCAAGGCCAACTCCGGCCCCGTGGTTGACCGTGACGGGCAGATGGGTATGTTCCCCAATGCTGCCATTTCCCTACAGGCTGCCAGCCGGGAAAAGCGGGAGAGCATGGCGGCCAGGGTGGACAAGATGATGGAGATCATCGGCCAGGATCCTGCCGCCCATTGCCTGTTGTGGCACGATCAGGAATCAGAGCGCCACGCCATCAAGAAGGCTTTGCCCGAGGCGGTTGAGGTGTACGGCTCCCAGGACCTTGACGAACGGGAGCAGAACATCATCGATTTTTCATACGGCAAGATCAAGTACCTGGCCACCAAGCCGGTTTTGTCCGGCTCCGGATGCAATTTCCAGAGGCATTGCCACACGGCTATCTTTCTCGGTATCGGCTTCAAGTTCAACGATTTCATCCAGGCAATTCACCGTATCTTCCGCTTTCTCCAGGTCAAAGAGTGCCACATCCACATCATCTACGCCGATTCCGAGCGGCGCATCCTCGATGTCCTGAAAGAGAAGTGGTCGCGGCATATCGAAATGGTGGCGAAAATGACGGAGATCATCAAGAAGTACGGCCTGTCCCATGCGGAAATGGAAAGCGAGCTGCGCCGGTCCATCGGCGTCGAGCGCATCGAGGTGTCGGGGGAGAAATTCCGCGTCGCCAATAACGATTGCGTGGAAGAGTGCAAGCTGATCGAAACGGACTCCATCGACCTGATCCATACCTCCATCCCCTTTGCCAACCACTACGAGTACACCCCGAGCTATAACGATTTCGGGCACACGGACAACAACGATCACTTCTGGCGGCAGATGGATTTCCTCACCCCCGAGCTATTGCGCATCTTGAAGCCCGGCCGGGTCTATGCCTGCCATGTCAAGGACCGGATCATGTTCGGCAACGTCACCGGCCACGGGATGCCCACGGTCTCCCCTTTCCATGCCGAGGCTATTTTCCATGCCCAGAAGCACGGCTTTGTCTATTTCGGGATGATAACGGTGGTGACCGATGTGGTCCGGGAAAATAACCAGACCTACCGCCTGGGATGGACGGAGCAATGCAAGGACGGCACCAAGATGGGCGTCGGTTCCCCGGAATATATCCTGCTGTTCCGCAAGCTGCCCACCGACCGCACCAAATCCTATGCCGACGACCGGGTGGTCAAGAGTAAGGAGGATTACAGCCGCGCTCGGTGGCAGGTGGATGCCCACTCATTCTGGCGCTCTTCCGGGGATCGGTCGCTTACCGCTGAACAGATGGCGGAATACCCGGTGGACACCATAAGCCGAGTATTCCAGCAGCACACCATGGAAAACCTCTACGACTACGAGGCGCATATCCGCCTGGGTGAGCGGCTGGACGCCAAGGGATCTCTGCCGTCCACCTTTATGACCCTGGCGCCGGGCTCCCACCATGAAGATGTCTGGCACGATGTAAACCGCATGCGGACCCTCAACGGAGACCAGACGCAGAAGGGATTGAATAACCATATCTGTCCCCTGCAGTTCGATATTGTAGACCGGATCATCAACCGTTTCACCAACCCTGGCGAGGAGGTGTTCGACCCGTTCGGTGGGCTTATGACCGTGCCGTACCGGGCTATTCTTTTGGGCCGCCGCAGCCGGGCCAGCGAATTGAATACCGGGTATTTTTTTGACGGGGTGAAGTACCTGCAGGCTGCCGAGAGAAAAAAGAGCATGCCGAGTCTGTTTGATTTTGAGAAGAAAGCAATGGTCGCGGCGTAAGGGTAAGGGAGGAAATTAATGAAGCTGAACAGTAAAGATATGGAAGACCTGGAAGGCGTGATTTATTGGGCGTCTGCCGCAAGAACCGATCTACAGGGAATCTCTCCACAAGCACGGTTGTGCCCTCCTGAAGAGTTGATAGCACATGCTCTGGAGATGATTGAGAAGATCGATGGTTGCGCGGAAAGAATCTTGCTCGGGAAAAATCGCACGCCCCAAACAGCACAAGGAAAGTAACACTTTATTTCCACCAATTTTACACATGTAACATACTGATTTTTAAAACAAATTAACGCGGAAACCACGAAAATGCCGGAACGGAAATCAATCTACTTTCAAGACGATATTCTGGACGAACTACGCCTCCGCATCGGGCACCGTGGCCACAAAACATCAACGGTGGTCACCGACAGCCTCTGGTGGTACTTCCGGCTGTTGCGGTATGTCGGTGTGAGCGAGATGGGTGAGGTTTTCACCCTGGCCGAGGTCCGGGCCATTGCCGAGGTTGCCGCCGGAGTGCCACCCATCTCCCCTGGAGGACTGGAGGCAGCCAAGGATGTTCTGGTCAGCGGTCTCAAGGCCAGGGGCGCTGTGCAGCCGCTGGTCAAGAAAGTGTCCGGCCTGTCTCCTGCCGCCACGATCTGGCTGTGGGACGGGCTGACTATTCTCCTGGCCACGCCTGCTGAAAAAATGAACGATGACAGGGTGTCCGCCCTCTTCCGGGTCTGCGAATGATCGTTCCTCCGTTCAAGAAGAAGATAGATGTTCTTGCCTATCTGGTCAGCGAGGGATGGCAGATATCGAAAACAGCTTTGTACGATGCCTGCACCGATGGTTTTCTGAGGCCGGACAAGCGGAGCGGCCTCTACGAAAAAGCGGCCATCGACCGGTACGCCAAAAAGAAACTGCGGCGCCAGGAAACAGGCCAGAAGCTGGATGAAGAGCGGGAAGAAAGAAGCAAGAGGCGGGAAGAGGCTGAGGTCAGGAAAGTTGAGGCCCAGGCGGCAAAGGCGGAGCACGAGCTGGCCGCCCTGGAGGGCAAGTTCATCCCCCGTGCGGATCTTGACCTGGAGCTGGCCAGCCGCGCCGTGGTGTTCGATGCCGGGCTGCGCTCCATGATCCAGGCGCAGGCCCCGGCCTTGATCGAGCTTGTGGGCGGCGATCAGGCCAAGATTCCGGACCTGATCGAGGCCATGGGAGCGGCCACCGCCGCCCTGTTGAGCGATTATGCCACCACCGCGAGGTTTCAGGTAGTGTTTAAGGAGATTAGGGAAGTTGATGGTGAATGAGCACCAAAAAAATTCTAGAAAATGCAAAACAACATGGGGAGCCTGCCAATGAAACGATATGTCGTAGGATTCATGTTCGATTCAAAAATAGAGAATGTCGTAATGATTAGAAAAAACAGACCTATCTGGCAGGCAGGCTTGTTTAATGGCATAGGCGGAAAAATTGAATCAGGAGAAAAACCAGTTGAGGCAATGGTAAGGGAGTTCATGGAGGAAGCTGGAGTAGTGTCAACTGCCGAGATGTGGGCTCACGTTATGACCCTCAGATTTCCTTATGCCGAAGTTGAGTTTTTCGCGTGCCAGAATGACGACTTTTTTGGAGAAACCAGGACCTGCACGGACGAAGAGGTCTTTCGGATTCCTGTAAGCCGCTTTGATGACATCAATGCCGTGGAAAACATACGTGCAGCGCTGGAGTTAAGCATGCAGCGCCTTGTTGATCGGGAACTTTAAAAAAAATGGACTTAATATTGCCGGTAAATGGGCTGTATTTCTTCCAGATCAAGGCAGGAATTAAGCAGGAAGAGTTTCGGCTGCGCACCGCATACTGGCGGAAGAGGATTGAGGGAAAGACGTTTGACAGAGTGATCGTGACCTGTGGGTATCCGAAAAAAACCGAGACAGAGAGGCGTCTGGAGCTGCCCTGGAAAGGATACACGGTAAAGACAATCACGCATCCACACTTCGGACCGGATCCGGTTGAGGTGTTTGCGATTGATGTTTCACAAACCAAGGAGGAAAACAGATGTGCACCATAACCTGCGGAGCCTGCGGAAAGACAAGCGACTTTGAGTTGTGGCTGGAAACTATATCCGGCATGGTCATGCCGAAAGATGTGTTTCAGTGCCCAGCCTGCAAGGTCTCCATCAAAAAGACGTTCGGACCGCCGAAGGTGGTTCGTGATGAAGATGGAGCCCCTGTTTTCGTTGCTCCTGGCAAGGTGACGCTGGAGCTGGTTCCGGCGAGATTATAGAGAAAAGGAGCGAACATGAAAGGAACAATCTTAGCTGATCAGCGATACAAGATAACCATCGACGGAATTGAGCACGCCGGATTCAAGAAGGTTTCCGAATGGGAGGGAATGGGTAAGTTTGAAAACGAAGATGGGGTCGTGATTGTTGAGCTTGGTTCTACTCCAGGGCAGGATTTTTGCAATCGGGTATTCGGCGAGTTTCTCAATATAAAGCCCGCGCCTGTCGAGGTTGAAGTGCTGAAGATATCACCCCGCCTGGTTGCAGCAGGAAAATAACCATCATGCTCACCCCCCGCACCATAACCCTCACCAACTCCCCTCCCTGGCTGCCGCCGTCGCTCTGGCTCCGCGTCCAGGATCTGCGCCACGAGTTCCGGTTTTCCCGGCCTGAGCGCAAGGTGCTGCACAAGAAGAAACACGAGCTGCCCTCTGTCTGGGCGGCGAAAAGTTTTGTGCTCACCGATGGACCGCAGGCTGGTGGATTCTGGCGGTCTGAGTCGGCGCCGTGGTCCGTGGGGATGATGGATGCCAGCTTTTTCCCCTCGGTGCGGCGGATAAAAAACTGCAAATCGGTGCAGAGCGCAGGGTCCACATTTATCAAGATCTGCCTCGGCTATGCCATGGACCGTCGCCCTGGATCCTGCCTCATGGCCATGCCGAACATGAATGCGGCCCGCAAGCGCATCCAGGACGGCCTGATCGCCATGATCGAAAAAAGCCCGGTCCTGGCCCCGCTGCTCACCGGCAAGCAGGACGACAAGGCCTCCCTGCGCATCAAGCTGCTCAACATGCTGGTCTATGCAGGCTGGGCAGGCTCCCCAACTTCGCTGGGCGATTTCCCGGCCATGTACGTGATCAAGGATGAGGCGGACAAGTGGGAGGAGTCGGATACCAGTAAAAAAGAGGCAAACGCCCACGACCTGATCGATAAGCGGGTAATCGCCTTCGAGCACGACTACAAGATATGGGACAACTCCACCTGCACCACCGAGGATGGCCATATCTGGCAGGCGCTGCTGCATGAGACCCAGATCATCTGCAATTTCTGGGTGGTCTGCCCCGATTGCGGCACGCATCAGATCATGATCTTTTCCCAGATCAAGTGGCCCGGCGGCTCCAAGGCCGATCCGGTGACGGTAGCGGCGGAAAAACTGGCCTATTATGTCTGCCACGCCTGCGGCTCCCAATGGAATGACCGCAAGCGCGACCTGGCCGCGCAAAAGGCCTTGGCCGATGGCCGCACCGGCTGGCGGGCCACGCCGTCGGCGGAGTGGCTGGATCGATTCGAGGCGCTTAAAAAAGGCGACCCCCAGGCCATGGACGATGCCATCGACCTGGGCGAATACCTGCGCCAGCACCGCCCGGCCTTCATCGGCTTCCACAACCCGGCCTGGCATTGCTTTCCGAGCCTGTCCGAGTGCGCCGCCGCATTTCTCAAGGCGGAGCGCGAAGGGCTGGACAAGCTCAAGGACTTCTGCAACAACTACGCGGCGGAGCCGTGGAAACAGGTGGTGATCGAGACCAGGGAATCGGAGATACTCAAGGCCTGCTGCGCCCTGCCTCCGCAAACCGTGCCTGCCGAGGCCGTGGCCCTGACCTGCTTTGTGGATATGCAGCGCCATGGCTTCTGGTTTGTGGTCCGCGCCTGGGCCCGCGATTTCACGAGCTGGAAGATCCACCACGGCCCGCTTCCAGGTTGGGAGGAGGTGGAAAAGCTGCTTTTTGAGACCAGCTATCCGGTGGAAGGCTCGGAACGAACGATGCGGATCTGGCGCGCCGGGCTGGACACCGGCGGCGGCAAGGACAAGGACTCGGATGTCAGCCGCACCGAGGAGGCCTATTTCTGGCTGCGGAAAAACGGACAGGGCCGCGGCTGCCGTGTGTGGGGAACCAAGGGAGCCAGCTCCGCCATTGCCGGGGGCCGCTTGCGGGTGGGCAAACCCCTGGACAAGACCCCCAGCGGAAAGCCGCTGCCGGGCGGGCTGCAGCTCATCTTCCTGGACACGGACCAGCTCAAGGATGCCTTCCATTACCGCCTGGGCCAGACCATAACCGGCGGCCCCCAGGCGGCCTGGCTGCACAGCGAAACCGGCAGCGATTACGCAAGACAGATCACCGCCGAAAAAAAGCAGAAGAACAGCAAAGGCATCGAGGAATGGATCAGAACCAGCAAGGACAACCACTATCTCGATTGCGAGGTGGGGTGCCTTGCCCTGGCTGATCCGGAGTGGCCAGGAGGCGGGGTGAATCTGCTGCTGTCTCCGGAGGAGATGGAAGAAAGGATGAATCAATTATCCAGCAGTAAAAAACCGCACACACAAAAACAAGCGAGGTGGTAGATGGCTGCACTGTCAGGAATGAAAGCGATATGCGGGTACATGGGCAGAAGCGAATCCACCATGCTTGATATCATCCGGGATCTTGATTTCCCGGCCAAGAAGATCAAAGGGATATGGGAGAGCGATACCGAGCTGGCGGATCGGTGGCGGGTGGGGCAGATATCCGGAGAGGGAGCCAAGGAGTCGAGAACTCCTGAAAAAAAATCAAAGAAGGGAATTGCGTAGGCTGTTTAACCTACTAATGTGATTAGCATGAGTAGGTTTGGGTGGAGTTGAGATGGCTAGTTCCGACTTGAAAGCCCATTCAGGAAGGCTTCCGCCTCCTTGCCTGCTTTTCCGCAAACGTCACGCATCCGGGTGGCCGCCATGTCTATCTCTCCATCGTTCCTTGCATCGGAAAATTTCACTGATGCTTGGTCACATGCATTTTTGTTGTTCAAAAAATGAAGAGTTAAAGAGCCAAAAAAGCCAATCCATACAAAAACAACCATTGCTGTAATCTTCGTTGCGTTGTTCATGACATCCTCCTTTTATTTGGTCATTTATAAAAATGATAGGAAATATGACTCAATTATGGCAAGTATTTTTTTATGTTCAGATCTTTCTTTATCGCCGCTTAACTCCTTGGTAGATGCAGATGGCGAGCACCACAAAAAAGAAAGCTTCAACAGACCATTTAAACCATGCCTCATTCCACCAAAAAGATTGCTGTATTTCCGCCATATAGAACGGATCATCCAGAGACATTTTTTTGTGGGAGCCAGACCCGTTTCCCGCCATGCTATCCAATACCGGCCACCATATCTTCCAAACAGCCATTGCCGCAAAAGAAGAGAGGACGCTCCAGCGGATAGGGGCAACAAGCATCCTGATGCCAATAACACAACCGACCGCAAGAAAAGAAAAAACGACCGCTTGCAGGGATATAAAAAATTCAGCCCCAAGAGCTTTTGAGACCCACCCGGCCACCATAAAAAACGGTGCTGCTATCACAACGGCCCAAGCCAATTCGTTATTCTGTTGCGACATGCTCCCCTCCTGAAAACTCCTTAATTAATCCATCAAGTTCACGCTGCCATCCTTCAACAACCATTCTTTGGTCATATGCGTCATGTTCACGAGGTGGCAGATCTTCCCGCATATTTTTAAGCTTATTTAAAAATCGATCAGGTGACCGAAGAGCGTCTGTAGTTTCAAGAATTATGTATACGTTCAAGGCCCCAAGTTGTCGGTCATAGGCCGGTTCATAGTTCCTACCAGAAGGGATCTTGTGTTTTCTTAATCCGTTAATATCTGTCTCTATTTTTCTCTGGTTAGCATAAAATCTACGTTGAAGTTCTTTAATATCCCAAGGCACAGTGTATGGTCCCCTTACATATCTAGGTATTATTTCTGCCCCAACCCTTGGGCGATGAACGACGCCACCAGGGAGTTTATGCTCACCCCTTCCTGCGCTGCCCTCGCCGTCAGCCTGGCATGGATGCTTTTAGGAACCCGTTGCATCCACTTTCCACTATAGGCATGCCCAGGATCCGGAACCGCATCGCCAAATTCCCTGGCGGTTTCAAGCCACGCCATCTCCGCCTCCATCCCGTTGGCAATGGCCTCCTCGATGGTTGCTCCGTCGGACATGCAGCCAGGAAGATCCGGAAAGGTCACCAGATAGCCGCCGCCTTCGTCCTCGGCCAGCGGCCGCACCTCAAAGGGATATTTTGTTTTTTCTGCCATTGGTCATCCTCCTTCGACTAATTTTACAAATTGCTTGATATAGATGGGCTTGATCGGGCGATGGGCCGGGACGGTGAGCTTTGCGCCATCCTTGCGCCGGAAGGTCACATGGCTTGACCCCGGATGACGCCATTCGATGTTATGCCGCTTGGCAATGGCCTTGAGGGTGTCGATCTGCCAGTCACCCTGCGGGCTGTTCTTCATCTGCTGAAGTATTTTTTCCGTCTTGCTCATGTGGTAACGATACCACATACGGTATCATCGTCAAGAAAAAAACGATACCATATACAGTATCATTGTGTTTTTTTTCGGTTTCATTTCATTCTCAAATGAAACCGTGTCAACCGTAAAAAACCGTATATAAGCCCTGTTTACCCGTAAATACCCGTATCCATCCCCTGTTTACCCGTAAATACCAAAATCGCCAAAAACGTCCTGTACACTCCGGGCATGGCGACAACACCCTTCACAACCTGGACAGAACTACTGGGCCATCTGCTGGAACAGTACCGCAATCACAGCTTTGTCCGCTCCGAGGCCTCAGTGGGCGGGGATATCATCAAGTGGAACAGCGCCAAGGATCTGCGCGAAGCCATTGACCATGCTCGCGTCATGGCGTCCATGGAAACCGGCTCCGCCCATGGCCGCACATACGCACAGAACGGGGGGCGCGGTTGAATCCTCTCGCCCTCATGGAAAACGTCCTTGACCGGGCGGTCGGCATCTTTTCTCCGCGCACGGAAAACCTGCGCAGGATCAACCGCATCCAGGGTGAGGTCATCCGCAAGCGCCAGTATGCAGCGGCCAAGGCCTCCCGTCTGGATGGAGGCTGGATGCCGGTGGATGGCGATGTCAATTCCCTGATCCGTTCCAGCGCCCCTCAGATCAGAGCCAGATCCAGGCAACTGGTCCGCGACTTCGCCTATTTTGCCCGCGCCGTGGATGTGCTCACCGACTACACCGTTGGCACCGGGGTAAACTTCCAGAGCCGGGTCACCCGTGGAATCGACGCCAACGGGAAATCAAAACTGCACACCACCATCATCCGCCAGATTGAGGATGCCTGGTCCAGGTGGATGGATGAGGCCGACTCCTCGGGCCGCATGCACTACCACGAGCTGGAGCAACTGGCCAAGCGGCAGGATGTGGAGTCCGGAGAATTCATCTTCGTCAAGACCCATCTCAACGACCCCAAACGGTTTATCCCCTTCGCGCTTCAGGCCTACGAAGCCGACTGGCTTTCCAACTCCTGGGCTGCGCCGCAGGCCGGAAATCCGGTGGACCAGGGGGTTGAGTTCGATCTCCGCACCGGCCAGGTTATCGCCTACCATTTCGTCGTTCCGTCAGGATTCAACAACTTTACTGGCGGGATCAAAAGCCAGCGGGTCTTGGCCGAGAACGTGATCCACGGATTCCGCACCCTGCGTCCCGGCCAGCTCCGGGGAATATCCCCATTCACCACCGCGATCCTGATCGCCAACGATCTGCACGATTACCTGGATGCCGAGATCGACGGGGCCAAGATGGCCGCCAAGTATCTGGCCCTGATCGAAACCCCGGATATTGCCAGTTTTCAGAATATCCGGGGCAATACGGTGGACCCGCTCACCGGCCAGAAGCTCGACTCCCTGGAGAACGCTATCATCGAGTACCTGCGTCCCGGAGAAAAGATCAATTTCGCCTCTTCCAACCGTCCCGGCAGTTCTTTTGAGCCGTTCACCCGGCTGATTCTGCGGATGGTTGCCGTTTCCACCGGCATCACCTACGAACTGCTGACCGGAGACTATTCCGGCATCAACTACAGCAACCTGCGCGGCATCCGCAACGATTTCATGAAGGTTGTCGCCCCGCTCCAGCAGCGCCACATCCGGCAATTCTGCAAGCCGGTTCTGGCCGCTTTCCTTGAAAGCGCTGTCCTCTCTGGCAAGCTCACCCTGCCTGGATATTTCACCGATCCTCTCCGCTATCAGGCTGCGGTCTGGCAGCCGCCCGGCGTCGAAAGCATCGACCCGCTGCGCGAGGGAAAGGCCTGGATCGAGCAGATCGACAGCAACCTGCGCTCTCCCCAGGAGATCACCGCTGCGCGTGGGCGGGATTACGAAGATGTGCTCAATGAGATTGCCGAGGCCAAGAGGATGGCCAAGGCCCGCGATCTCATCAACGAAATTCCAAAGGCGATCAGCACGGCGTTGCAGACCAACCCGGAAGCGGTTGCCCCGACAACGGCAGCATAAGGAGCTCACCATGCCGAAACTCTACTACCGAAAATTATCCCTCGCCCCTGGAGCAGAGGCCACCGGCCCGGCCTCCATTGATGAAGCCAGCCGCTCCGTTGAGGTGATCGGGGCCACCGAAGCCGCCATCCCCGAGAGGGATTACGACTCCTGGGAGGTCTACCCCACCATCATCACCATGGCCGGGTGCCAGTTGCCGGAATCCCGGCAGCTCCCCCTGCTCGACAGCCATAGCCGCTACGACACCAGCTCTGTAATCGGATCGTTCCGGGACATGCGGATCGAGGGAGACAAACTGGTGGGCAGGGCGACTTTCTCTGCCGCGCCCGAGGCCGAGAGCGCCTGGCTTAAAACCAGGGAAGGACACCTCACCGATTACTCCGTAGGCCGGGTGGACGAAGAATCCACCATCGTTGCCGAGGGCCAGACCGCCTATGTGGGCGGCCGCTCGTACACCGGACCGGTCAAGATCGTCACCAAGTGGAAACCAAGAGAGATGTCCGTCTGCCCAATCGGGGCCGACGAAAATGCAAAGGCAAGGGCAGATTCGTCCGCGCCACCAATAAAGGAGCACGCTATGAACAGAGAATTACGCGCCTTCCTGGAGCGCCGTGGACTGCCCCAGGATGCAACCGATGCGGAGGCGCAAGCCTTCATGGACAAACTGGAAGTCAAGCGGGAAGAATCCGCCGCCACCGTTACCTCACCGCCCGTGGACGTTGAGGCGGTCCGCGTCGAGGCCGTTAAAAATGAGCAGGCCCGCTCCGCCGAGATCATCGCCATGTGCGAGCGCTTCGAGATCCCGACAGAGAACCGCGCTGCCCTGCTGAAACCGGAAGTGACCGTTGATTCCGCCAGCAAGGCGATCATGGATGAGGTCATCGCCCGTGCCGGGAAAAACACCCCGAACTTCCGCCCCAGCGTGGAAATCGTGGCCGATGAGAAAGACAAGTTCCGCTCCGCAGCCGAGGATGCCTTGAGCATTCGGGCTGGGATCACTGTAAATACCCCATCCCCAGGGGCAACCGATCTCACCGGCCACAGCCTGCGCGAAATCGCCCGTCTGGCATTGCGGGCTGCCAATCAGCCCACCGGCGGCAACGTCATGGAGATGGTTGGCCGTGCCCTGACCACCAGCGATTTCCCCAACCTGCTGGCCAATGTGGCGAACAAAAGCCTTTCCGCCGGATACGAAACTGCCCCTGAGACCTGGGAAAAATGGTGCGGAACCGGTTCCGTGTCGGATTTCAAGACCAACTCGCTGATGAGCGTGTCCGAGGCGGAAGACCTCACCCAGATCACCGACTCCCAGCCCTATGAGTACGGAAAGCGCAGCGACGCCAAGGAGCAGTATGCCATCGCCACCTACGGCAAGATGTTTGCCATTACCCGGCAGACCATCATCAACGATGATCTCTCCGCCCTTTCCGATATCCCTCGGGCGCACGGAGAGGCAGCAGCCCGGAAGATCGGCGATGTCGCCTATGCGGTGTTGACGGCCAACTCCGCCATGCGCGACGGCATTGCCCTGTTCCATGCCAGCCATGGCAACCTTGGCACTGCAGGGGTTTTCGGCACCACCACGTTGGCAGAGGCTGTCAAGCTCATGGCCCTGCAAAAGGACATCGGCGGCAAGCGGCGGTTGAACCTCTCGCCGAAGTATGTCATCGCCCCGCCGTCCATCGCCTTGGCAGTCGAGACCTTCCTCAAGTCCACGGTCATCGGTACCCAGGCCCAGCCGAACCAGACCAACATCTACGCCAATCTGGTGGAGATGGTATTCGAGCCTCGCCTGTACGACGACTCGCAAACCGCCTGGTACTTGGCAGGTCCCAAAGGGAAGACGGTCACGGTATTTTTCCTCAACGGCCAGCAGACTCCGTACATGGAGACCAGGCAGGGTTGGAACGTGGACGGCGTGGAATATAAGGTCCGCATCGATTGCGGCGCCAAGGCGGTGGATTGGCCGGCCCTGCTCAAGAACGCCGGGGCGTAATCAAGCTGAATAACCCATTGTGGGCAGGGTAAAACCTGCCCCAATCACAGCATAAAAAGGAGCACTACCATGAAACGACTCGGACTTTGCCCGGAGAAGCGGGTTGCCTATTTTGAATACGATTTCGCCGTTGACGGTGGCGCCATAGGCACCATCGCCCTGCGCGGCGACAAACTGCCAAACGATGCCGTGATCACCAGCGGCATGATCCAAAGCAACACAGCCCTGACCTCCGGTGGTGCTGCCACCGTGACCATGGGCGTGGAAACCGCCGTGGATGTGTTGGCCTCCACCGCTTACACCGCCTTCACCGCGAACGCCCTCAAGGACACCGTTCCGGTAGGAACGGCGGCCACATCCATCCGCACTACGACAGGAGGCAAGGGTGTCAACATGGCCATTGGTGCGGCGGCCCTTACCGGCGGCAAGATCACCGTGGCGCTGGAATACCTGTAAGAAATGGCCTTTGCCTCCGATCTCAAGGAAGCCGCTGACGACCTTTTCGACCTGGCCGGAGAGGCCGTCAGCTATGCAGCAAGCGGTTCCGCCTCGTATCCGGTATCCGCGATTTTTCGTGGCCTCACCCCGGATGATCTGGTGAGCGAGCATGTCATGGCTGACGCTGTGATCTGCAAGATCAGAGAGTCGGATCTGTCAGCAGCTCCGGCACGCGGAAATATCATAACCAGACCATTGGCCATTGGTGAGCAAACCCTTGAGGTGGTGGACCGCAAACGCGATGAGTCCGGCATCTGGACCCTCACCTGCCAGCAAAATATCAGGGTGGTGCCATGATGGAGAACTATGTTTTGCAAGCCATCCTTATTCTGGTGGCGCTGGCCTCGTGGGAGTTCGTCAAGCTGGGGGTGGGCCGGTTCTTCAAAAAAACGGTGGATACCTCCTACGTCACCACCACCCAGTGCGCCGGGTGTCAGGGCAAGTCGGAGATTGAGGAAAAAAGCGTCAGGGAAGAACTGTCGCAGGTGCGGCGCATCACCCTGCTGATCGCCATGAAGGTGGGGATCCCGGAACATGAAATCGTCAAGCTGGTGAAGCAATAATGTTCGAGGTCAAAGTCGACCAGAACGGCCTGCGCAGAATGCGGGCCGATTTCCCCCAGCGGCACCAGGCAGCCCAACTTGCTGCCCTGCGGAGCGAGTCGTACCGGCTCAACCTGGCGATACAGGAGTATGCCAGGTCGCAGGGCGACGGCTCCTGGAGGTATGCCCCGATCACCAAGTTTCTCCGCAAGGGGCAGGGCTATGGCAAGTGGGTGGCCAAGTTCAGCCGGTACTACGTCGACATGGCAAACCTTACCGCCTATGCCGGGCTGATCGACAAGCAGCCTGGGCAAAACAACACCTCCATGCGCTTCACCCCGATCAGCCGCTCCTTTGCCTCTTCGGCCAGGAGGCTGTCCGCCGGGTTTAACATGGTCATCGGTAAAAAGGAGCAGCGCGGCATTGCCAAGCAGCTCACCAACCCCACCGGCAAGGCGTTGCGCGGAGTCAAGACCGCCCGCGGCATGGAGAGCAAACTGGTCAAGCTCACCGGGATGATCCCCAGGATCGGTGTTCGGCGCGTTGCCGCCCGACCGTTTGCCGGGGTGGTGCTGCAACAGGAATACAGTCGCAGCGTCCGTAACGTAAACGCCCTGTATGCGGCCAAGTTCAACGGGGCCGGATACTCAAAAACCTGGATGACCGACTGGGGTAACCAATGAACATCCGCACCGCCTTAAAAAGCGATCTGAAGGCAAAAATCGAGGCGGCTGTAGCCGCTGCCGGACTTGCGGCGCCAATCGAGAAATGGTCCGGAGAGGACGCGGTATTCAATGAGCATCACGCCTGGCCAGGGATTTCCATCACCCCGGCCGGTATCGAGTTCGGAGAGCCGGAAGAGATCCGGGACGATGACGGCGCCACCTACAAGCGCGGCCATGTGTTTCACGTTTTCACCTATGCCGCCCATGTGCCGAACGGCGCGGACGGAGACGATACCTGCGATGCCATCCTGGGAGCAATCGAGGAAGGAATCGCAGGGCAACTCATTGCCGAGGCCGGCAAAGCGGAAATAATCGGCGAGGGGCAGGTCCATGTCCATATGGGCCGTTTCCTCTATGTGCAGACCTGGAAGATAGAACTGCTGGAATCATAGCTCGACGAACCACATTAAAGGAGCACAACCATGACCACCGACAACAAAATCATCCTTGCCCGCGAGCACAAGATCTTCGTGGTTCCAGAAACAACCAAGGGAACCTTGGTGTTCCCGGCCAACACCAATCTGGTGGTTCCGGCTGGATACGGAAATATAGGCCAGGTGCCCACCTACAGCGACAGCGAAGAGATTGTGGATTCCCGCTCTCTGTTGGCCCAATTCCGCGACGCGCTTCCGGCTGGGGACTGGTCGCTGCCCATGTACTTGCGCCCATCCGGCTCCGCTGGTGTGGCCCCCCAGGGAGGAGCCTTGTTCAAGGCGCTGTTCGGCGCTGAAAACATCGTGGCAAGCACCTCTGTGACCTACGCCCTGGCCAAGCAACTGCCCAGTTTCTCCATCTGGTGCAAGTACGGAGACACCGTATTTTTCGCCTCCGGAGCCACGGCGGACCAGGCCAAGCTCGGCATCTCCAAAAAAGGCGCTCTCAAGTTCGATATGTCCGGGAAGTTCATGACCATGGGCTGGTGCGGCACGGACGAACTTGCCACAGCCATCACCTATGTCGCCACCCCGATTACCTCCGTTACGGTGAAGGATGCGAAGAAATACTGTGTGGGCGGCAAAATCAAGATCGGCGCGGACGACAACTCCGGAGCCGGATATTTGGTCACCGCGGTCAACCAGACCACCAAAGTGCTGACCATCTCCCCTGGTATCTCCACCAGCCAGACGATCAACACTCTGGTCGCCCCGTATCTTCCCACTGGCGCCATCGTTGGAGATCCGGTTGAGTCCCGGACCACATCGGTAAGTTTTGACGGCGGCAGCACGACCATCAAGATCAAGGGGATGGATCTGTCCATCGGCAACGGCATTCAGTACCTCGAGGACGAAATAAGCTCCGTGGAAAACCCCACCGATTACGTGGAGGGGCAGCGGTCGGTGTCCGGCAGCGTGACCCTGCAAATGCGCCGGGATGACCTGTCATATTTTTATGACTCCATTGCCGCCGGGCAGGTTGCCAACCTGAAGATTTCCTGCGGCGAAGCCACCGCTGGAAAACGTGCCTCCATCACCATGGGCAAGGCCAGAATCAAGGCCCCGAACATGAACCCATCCTCCCCCACCGTGGAGCTGAAAATGGATATCACCGCCCTTGGCACCAATGGCGAGGACGAAATATCCATGCTGTTCAACTGATTCTGGCCAGCGAATAAACCCAGACAATCAACTTAAAGAAAAGGACCAACCCATGAAGCTGCGCACCTCCGCCACCCCTGAAGGCTTCCCGATCATCGTCGGGGATGCCACTATTACCGTGAATCCCATGTCCGCCTCGGCCATGAGTCGCCTCCGACAGAAGCACTCCAACATCAATCGCGGAGTCGAGAAGCTCAACGGATCGGAAATGACCAAGGAGATGTTTGACCGGGTGGTCCTGGCTTGGGATGGCATCCAGGACGAACATGACAACCCCCTCCCCTGCACCAGCGAAAACAAGCGGCTGGTGTATGAGCACAACCCGGATTTCGCCGCCGATGTCCTGAAGGAAATGGAAGCGGTCGCTGCGGAGCGGCGCATGGGAGAAGAGGGAAACTCACAGCCTGGGCCGAGTGGCACCTCGCCCCAGGCCAAGTAACCTGCGAAGATTGCACCGAGACCTGGGCCGGAGATCCTCCCTGCGAAGAGTGCCCCAAGCCTGGGCACCTGTTCGCAGGGAATGCCCTCGCCTGGCATACCTGGGAAATCTGTAACCAGGCAGGCCGTGAAGGCATGGCCGGAATCATGCAAGCAGTAAATATCATCGCCACACTCGCCGCCCTGGACGGCAGCGAGGAAGATCTCGAAAAGGTGTTGGCCATCGAGGCCATCGCCAAAAGCCACCGCAAAACAGACGGAGACGGGGCCGACGAATGAGCAGTCAAGACGCCGCCATAAGCATTGCCCTCCGGTTGGTAGACCAGGCCACCGCCCCGATGAATCAGGCCATGGCCATGGTTGAGCGCTCCACCGCAGCCGTCGAGCAACGAATACGGATGCTCGGAAAGGCAACTGAATTTGTTGCCGGCGCTTTTGCTGCACTTGGTGTCGGTTGGAGCATCGGGGCTCTTGTCTCCCAAGTACAAAATGCGATCACCGCCGTTGATGATCTGAAAGTTTCTACTATCCAAATAGCCGCCCAAATAACCACAATGCAAGGTCCGGAAAATGTGGCGGAACACTACCAGGAGGCAACTGTTTACGCTACCGCCTTAGCCAAAAAGCTCCAAGAGGTGGACGCAAATTCTTTCGCCAACTACCAGACCCTGCTGCAAATGACGCGGGAGATGACACTCCACAATGTATTGCTTGATGTAAACAACAAGGGCCAGGTTGATTCATTTACGGCACTATCCAACGCCGTTGCAATGTATACGGCAGGACAAAATCAGTCAGTCCAGGCCCATCAAGAAATTCGCGCACTCCTGACGGGTGAAGTCGTTCCTGGAGCGCAATTGGCAACCCAGATTGATTCAATGGCAAAAAGTTCCGGCCTGTATAAAGACGGCCTGAAACAGATTGTTGCGGAAGGGCAAAAACACGGCGACACACTGGAGAGACTGGCACCCTTCCTCGTGGGGATAAATGCAGCTTCTGGAGATATTGCCACCACCTGGCAGGCGGTAACATCTTCGTTTGAAACCGCAGTGAGCATTCTCCAGAGGGCGTTTCTAAAAGATATGTTTCCGGACATTGTAAAAGGTGGTGCTGCGTTTGTAGCCTGGCTCAAAGAAAGCGAAGGCGCCGCCGAAACTGCGGGCAGAGTTGTCCGCGACCTTGGAGATGGATTGCTTGCATTAGGAAGAATTGCCATTGTCGGTGCTGGGTTGGAGGCATTACCAGCAGTTTTCATGGCAACCAGAACGGCGGTTTTGTCTTTGCGGTTAGAATATGAAATGCTTCTCCTTGTCGCAAAAACTGGAGGAATTCAACAGTTTTTAACAACACCTTTGTGGGGAGTTTCGGTCGCGGCGGAAGCGGCTACTGGTTGGCTGGCAAAACTGAGAATAGCCACCAGTCTTGTCTTCGCCGCATATGCAGGGTGGGAAATTGGCACATTCTGGGGGAAGTTCGAGTCTGGAGCAAAGACTGGGGTAATGATCGTGCACACCTTGATAAAGGCGTGGGATTATGTGTCGGAAGCCGCAGAAAGAGCGTATGTGGTGATTAAAAATCCGATTCTCACTAAAAGCGCCCTGGCCGAAATAGATGCCATTTCCAAGAAATACGCCGACCTCGCCAGGGTAAGAGATACAGCGCTTGATATGAGTATGGCTGCCGCAGAAAAACCAACTGCGGCAACAAATGAGAGTGCTGGCATCCACGTGCCCAAATTGCCCCCAGGACCGGATTTAACCCATAAACTGACCGAGGCGGAAAAGGACGCCGCTCGGCTCGCCGACCAGTGGAAGTCAACCAAGCGCGATCTGGAGCAGGAGATCAATATGTCCTCGCTTACCGGCCTGGACCAAAAGCTTCAGGAGGTCACGAACAAGGCGGTTGAATACCACATCCAGTTTGACAGCCAGCCTGGGGCACAATCAAAAATCGATACCTGGCAGGCGGAGATGGAAAACGCCGCCATCCAGGCAGATTATCTGGACCGGCAAAAAAAGGCCACTGATGAACTGAAAAAGATCACCGACTCCTACAACGATGCGGTATTGGCCTCCCTTCCCGAAGAGCAGCAGGCCGTGGCCAAGGTGGGGAAAGAGTATGACATCCTCCGCCAGTCGGTGATCGACATGTGGGCGGCGCATGGCATCGATGAGGAGGAAATGCGCAAGCGTCTCACTCTGCTTGATTCCAGGCAGTTGGAACAGGAAACAGAGGCCCTGGATAAGCTCAAGGATAAAAACGACGAACTGTCGCAATTCCAGATCCAGGCCTTCCGCAATGTGCAGGACGCAGGGGCCAGCATGTTCGAGTCCCTGCGCACAGGCAGTAATGGTTTCCTCTCCAGCTTCAAGGAAATGACCCTCAAGATGGTGGACCAGTGGGCCGCTGCCAAAGCAATGATGGGCATGTTCGGCGAGGATTTCGGCAAGGGAGGAGCTTTGGGCGGGCTGCTTGGCACTGCGGCTACTGCCATCGGCGGCATGTTCGGTTCATCGTACACCCCGCTTCCGGAATCCGGGGCGGTGATGTCTGATTCACGGTTTTTCGACTCCATCACGCCTTCAGGTGGCTTTGACTTCAAATTTGCCGATGGCGGATGGATCCCCGAGCCGGTGGTGGGAGTTGGCACGCGTTCTGGAAAATCGTACTCCTTCGCTGAAAACGAGTCCGAACTGATCCTGAACCAGAGCCAGGTGCGTTCGGCATCTACCAGCCGGGCTACCACCACCTCCGTTGCCCAATCCAGCAGCGCAGCGCCCATCAACGTCACCATCATCGCCGCCGACGCCCAATCGTTCGCCGACATGACGAAACGCAACCCCCAGGCGATTCTCGGCCCTCTGCGCGAAGCATTGCAACGCGGCGACCGTGGCCTGCGCTCCGATCTGCAGAGGGTGATGTGATATGACTGCCTTCCCCGACCTGCTCACCGGCGTCCGCCCGATCAATCCGTTTTCCGAGTCCATCGAGTTTCGCACCCTTGGCTCGGAGTACGATTCCGGCGAGTCGGCCACCAAGCAGAAATGGCTGTTTCCCAAGCGCAGCTTCCCGCTGAAATACAAGAATATTACCACGGCCAACGCCCGCATTCTCTGGCAATTCTTCATGTCCTGCAAGGGAAAGCACCTGCCGTTTAACGTGTTTCTCCCATGGGAATCAGAGTACGTCGGCGAATACGTCGGCACCACGGACGGCGTCACCACCATCTACAACCTGCCCAGCAAGATGGCCTCGGGCTACACCGTCTATGTGGGCGGCGCGGCTCTCACCGCCGGGATCGACTACACCTTCACCGCCGCTGGTGGCGAGGATGGCGCGGACAAGATCACCTTGTCCACTCCGCACACTGCCGGGGCCTACATCACCATCGATTTTACCGGCATCCTCAAGGTGCGCTGCAAATTCAGCGAAGATGTGATGAGCTTCGATACCTTCCGCAATCGGCTGGTCACCACCGGCCTGACGCTCAAGGGGATGCTCAATGCTTAATTCAAGCCCCGACATCCAGGCGCAGCTCGCCTCCGGAGAGATCAGGGCCTTTACCCTTATCCATATGGCCATCAAAGGCGTGGACCATCGCTATACCGACTGCGATGTGCCCCTTCCTCTTAACGGCGCATTGTATAAGCCTCGCGGGTACAAGCTCGGCACGGTGAGTTATTCCCTGGCCAAGATCGTGGATTCCGCCCAGTTTTCCATCGACAACATGGACGACCAGCTCACCCCGTCGTTTGACGGCGGAGATCCCCAAGGCTCCCCGGTCACAGTGTATCTGGTTTGTCTCGGCGCGGATTACAAATTGCTCGGCACCTATCCGGACAACAACCTGATCCTCTTTTCCGGCACCATCGACGACTGGTCCTCGCCGGAAGGCTCCATCGAGGTCACCATTGCCTCCGATATGGTGCAGTGGCATCAAAAGACCATGCGCATGCAGTCCTCATCCTGCTCCTGGCCGGTGTTCAAAGGAACGGAGTGCGGGTATTCCGGCGTGGCCACCAACTGCGACCGCTCCTATGCCCGCTGCTCCGCCCTGGGCAACACCGCAAATTTCGGCGGCGAGCGCTGGCTGCCCAGCATCGAAGGCGCCAACATCTGGTGGGGCCAGACCCCGGAGGTGAGCGCATGAGCCTGGCCGCCCTCACCAGCACCTTTGTCGGCAGGCCCTACCAGCTTGGGCACACGGATTGTTTCAGCGCCATCCTCGGCTACATCGAGGCCCGCGGTTTCCAGACCCCGCAGGAATTCGAGGGCCAGACCCGCGACAGTTACGCCGCCCTGTTCCTCTCCCATCCAACCGAAGCCAAGGCGGTGATGATCCGGCTGATCGATTCCCTGCTGCCTCGGCTCGAGCCGGGCATGGCCTTTGCCGGGGATATCCTGCTTCTGCGCCTCACCGGCTCCGACAAGCCGCCATTTCTAGCAATTGACGGCGGCAACGGCCATGCCCTGGCCGCCGTTGCATCACGGGGCATCTGTCAGATTTCGCTCCGCAACTACACCATCGAGAGGGTATGGCGATGCCAGCAGCAATCCCTCTAGTCGCCATGGTGGCCGCCGAGGCATTTGAGTTGGGTGCCATAGCCTCCGCACTCCTGGTTGCAGGCGCTTCGCTGGTTTCCGGCGCTCTCCAGCGCTCCATGGCCAAGGCCCCGCAGATGGGCAACACCATCGAGCGCGGCGGCTTCAAACTGCCGAGCCGCACCACCCAGGAGCCGCACCGGGTGATCTACGGCACCTACAAGGTGGCGGGGAACGAGGTGTTTCTTGAGGCCACGGGCTCTGACAACAAGACCCTCTGGATGGTGCAGAACTTCGCCGAGGGCGAGATCGACGGAATTGCAACAGTGGATGGTGTGCCCCAGGCGTTGCTTGATGACCGCCTGTACACTACCTATGGCGGCAATGTGCAGTTCTGGTTCCACACCGGAACCGCCACCCAGACCGTGGACACCAACCTTGCCGCCGCAGTGCCGAAGTGGACCGACAACAAACGGCACTGCGCCTACGGGGTTTTTCAGCTCACCTACAACAGGGATTATTTCTCCGGCAAGCCCCTGATCACCCTGCTGCTCAAGGGAAAAAGGCTCTACGATTACCGCACCGGCGTCACCGCCTGGAGCGAAAACCCGGCCCTGGCCGCGTATGACTGGTTCACCTCCACCCGGTACGGCCTGGGAGTGAACCCATCCATGATCGACCTGCCCTCCTGGATTTCCGGGGCCAACTACTGCGACCTCAAGGGCTGGAAGCTGAACATGGTCATTGCCGACCGCAGCAAGTCCTTTGATATCCTGGAGGATATTCTCCGCCATTTCCGGGGGGAGATCATCTGGAGCGGCGGCAAGTACGCCCTGCGCTATGCCGACCTCAACTACGAGTCGGTGGCCCTGGTCATCGGCGATCAACATATCCTGCAAAACAGCAGCGGCAAGGCAGTCCTCACCCCGGCCCAGCCCTCCCGGTACGGCAAGGCCGATGGCCTGCTGGTAAAGTTCGTCGATGCGGCCAAGGGGTATTCGGTGGATGATCTGCCCATCGGCAACGAGCTGGGCGTGGTGAACGAGTATTCCCTGCTGGGGGCCACCGACAAGGGCCATGTGCTGGAGATCGGCAGCTATGCCCTGGAGCGGCAGAAGCTGGACCGGACCATCAGCGGCCAGTTCCGGGATGACTGCGTGTACCTGGAGCCCCACGATCTGGTGAGCCTGTCCAGCTCCTCGCGCTCCATTGCCGGACAGTTGCTGCGGGTCAACCAGAAAGACCGGGCGGAAGACGGCACTGTGTCCCTGGTTTTTATGTACGAGGATTTGGCGCTCTACAATCAGGTGATCGACCTGGCCGTGGAGGACGTCTACACCTGCACCCTGCCGGATCGCTCCACGCCCCCTCCCGCGGTCGGCAATGTCCAGATCGTGGAAGAGAACTACAATTTTCGCCTCCGCACCTTCACCCGGCTCAAGGTCTCCTACATAATCCCCCCGACCTACCCATGGTTCGACAGGGTGGAGGTCTGGATGTCGCTGGACGGCGGCGCGAACTACACCCACCAGTTCGATTCCACCGGCTCCGGATTCACCATCGACCCTGTGGAGGAAGGCTCCACCTACTATTTCCGGCTCGTTTCCGTTGCCCTGGGCTCAGAGAATCGCACCCCTGACGATGACGCCATTGTGGTGAGCCACACCGTGCAGGGCCGCAACACCGCCCCGGTATCGCTGGGCAGCCTGGAATGCATCGTGGGGGAGAACTCATCCATCCGGGCATATTCCGCCAAGGTGTCCGACCCTGACGTTGATCTCTACGAGTTCCGCCTGGGGCTGTCCTGGTCCAGCGGGGTATTCCTGGCCTCGCTTTCCTCGCCCAACTTGCCGCTGCCAGGGGTAAAGCCGGGAACCTTCACCCTGTTTGCCAACACTAAGAGCAGCAACGGCCAGTACGGCGACACCCCGCGCTCCGCCTATGTGACCCTGGCCGACCCCCCGGACCACTGGACCGTGCAGGCAACCCAGGCAGGCGATTACACAACCGGAACCTTCACCAATACCCAGATGGTGCTCTACGGCGGCGCGAATTATCTCAAATGCTCGCACACCGGCGGGGTGCTTATCGGCAACTACAAGTCCACGGTGATCGACCGTGGCGCCTCGGGCCGCTACCTCGCTTACATCCTCGCCTCCATGGTGGTTACCGGCGAAGGCCAGCGCTGGGCGGATGTTGTCCCCTCCGGAAAAACCTGGACGCAGATGGGCATCACCCGAAAATGGCGGGATATCTTCCTGCCCCTGGCCGCGCCCTCGGTGAAGATGAAACTATGGTACGGCGACACCAATCCCCCGACCAACGTGGTGGAGCGCATGGAAATCCTCTCCGCCATCGTGCAGGGTAGATACTTCCAGGTGGAGATCGAGATCACCGACCCGACCCTCACCGTGAACGCCCTAGTCGAACACTTTACCCTGAAACTTTGCCAGTAGGAGAAACCCATGGCGCAGACCTGGACAGATGATGTCTTTGACCCGAACCACGACGGGCAGACGGATTTACAGAATATTGAGAATAATTTTGCTGCGCTCAAGTCGCAGTTCAGCGGATTAACGGCCCCGCCGAACCCGGTGCCCTTCCAGCCGTGGGGGGACCTCACCACGCATATCCTCAAGATTCGGAATGAGACGAATACTTCTTGGTTGGGGATATTTGATCTGGCCACTGGGAAGCCTGTTGGCCAGAGCACCGATGCGGATACCGTGGATGGATTTCATGCCTCGCAGAGTGCGGTGGCTAATAATGTGGCTGTGCGTGATGCCTCCGGGAATTTGGCCGGCAATGTGCTTGGCAATGCTGCCACGGCAACAACTGCCGCAACGGTCAGCGCTGCCAGTATCAGCCAGAGCAAGCTGAAAACGACAACAGGGGCGGTAAGCACAACGGCAACCCCCTCGGCGGAGTTGACATTGCCTGGGGGGGAATATGGTTTTTATCCGCAGATAAAAGCAGGCAACACCGTTACCGATATGACCGCCGTCATTGCCACTGTTTTTAATGTTGCGTCTTACGTTACGAATATTTCTTTAGGGAGCACTAATGGAAATACCAAATATGCCCAACAGCGTTATGTCCAGGCTTCTCCGCCATATAATCTAGGAGACGGGGAAATCCCACTCTTTGTCTTTGCTCTGGTCAATAAAAACGGGGATGTGGTTGCCATGTATTCCGCCCCAGAAGCCCCCTGGCACAACAACGGCCCAACCTCCATTCGACCTGACGTATACGCCGAAGATGGACGCAGGTTCAAGCGGGTACGCAAAGAGTTGTCCGTGGAAATGCTGCTTCAAAATCCTGCGGTGGAAACCCATCATCTGCAAGAAATCACCCAGGCGGTCAAGCAGGCGGACATGGCCATCATTCCGCACCCGTTCATGGGCAACGATCTCACCGGCCTCACTGTGGTGCTGATCGACCCGGTTTCCGCCCATACTCTGCGGGCATCAGAGATATTCGCTGATGCCCATGATGAGCATCACGACCTGTATTACAAGAACAAGCTGATTATCGACAATGCGGCATTGAAGCGTCATGGCCCCCCAGGTGTGCAGGTTTCTGGGGTGCGCTGGAAGAACGGTGGCAAATGAAAGCTCTTCTATGTGAAGATATCATCCAGGCTGTAGGCACCGGCGACACCGAGATCGGCAGCTTGCCTTCGGGCGTTGGGGTCGAGCGGTTGCGCTGGGATGGCTCGAAACTCATCGATCTGGCCGAGGCCACACAAATTTATGTGCGCCATCTTTCCGGAAACCATTTCGAGTTGCATGCCGTAGCCGTGCTAGGCAGCCAGCCAGTGGCCATGACCTGGCCGGAGCGGAAAAACCTCACCCTTGTCGACGGCCTGATCCGCCTCAAAACCGCTGAAGAAATCGCCGCGGAGTATGTGGCGGAACACAACGGGATGCTGAAAGCCAACCTTCGTCAGGGCCTATGCAAAGGCATCGGCGATGCAGGCGACCAGATGGCCGACATCAACAAGATGATCTACCTGCTCACCGAGGCAGTCTGCGGCGACGCCACTGCCCTTGCCGCCCTGCAAGAGCTGGTAGTGGAAATGCGCGGCACCTACTCCATAACGATCAGCAAGGCCAAACTCACGGCCAACGCCGCCACCCTGAAAGAGCTGGTGCCACCATACTATGAGGCGAAACTGCCATGAACACCTGCACCTTCTGGCCCGACCGCTGGGGCAGCTACGACCTCTCCGGCTGCTGCCTGCTCCACGATGAGGATTATGCCGCCAAGGCAGGGTTTTGGCTGGCGAATTTGCGACTGTACCAGTGAGTGAGCAAAACAGGATCGCCGGTCCTGGCGGGGGTGATGTGGTTAGGGGTGACGGTGGTTGGCTGGTGGTTTTACTTAAAAAGTTGAGGTGCGATGATGATTGTTCCGCGCAAGTACAGAGTTTGGGTGCTGTTGATTGCCTCGCTGGTGGTGCTTGCCTGGTACTGGCTGACCGATCCAGACGGCGGCGCCGAGACCATCGCCCGGCTGCAATGGCTGGCCTGGCTGCTGGTGGCGGCCGGGCCGGTGTATCTGATCCGCAGGGCGCTGATGGATGGCGCCCGCAGCCTGGAGGCGTATCGGGCCGCCATCAAGCACCCCATCGGCGCTGGGTTGGTATTTCTGGGCCTGTGCCTGCTCACCGGCCTGCTATTCCTGGCGTTTGCTGGACAGGCGCGGGCCGAGTGGCTACCGAAGCAAGCCATACAACACCTCCCTGCCCTGCAATCGGAGATTAGCGACCACTGGCCGGATATTCCGCTGCGTTCTGCACCAGCTGGACAGGTGGAACAGGAGACCTGCCCATCGCTCACCTCGAGGAAATGCTGGAGCCCCGCCGCCGAGCTGAAAACCTCCCGTGAGTATGGCTTCGGACTGGGACAGCTCACGGTGACCAAGCAGTTTGACAATTTTGCCGAAGCAAGAAGGCTCCACCCATCCCTGCGTGATTGGTCATGGCCTGATCGTTACGATGCCCGGCGCCAGATCCGCGCCATGCTCCTCATGGATCGAGCAAGCTACCGGCGATTGGCTATGGTCGAAAACCCGCAGGAACGCCTCGCCATGGCGTTGGCTGCATACAACGGAGGGATGGGCGGACTGCTCTCTGATCGCCGCGTGTGCGCCTCGGTGCCCGGCTGCAACCCAGGGATATGGTTCGGCCACGTGGAGCGGCACAGCCTCAAGGCAAAAACTGCGGCCAAGGGCTACGGCAAGAGCTTCTTTGAAATCAACAGGGAATACCCCCGCAACATCTTGGGATTCAGGCGGCAACACTACGCGGCCTGGTTCAAGGAGGTGTAAGATGGATTACCCATCTCTTCCATGGGAAGTCAAGATTGGCGCCGGGGTATTTTTGTTTCTGTCCATCACCGCCGGATATATCATCTGGGCCAATCACCAGCAGGGCATTGGCGAGGCAAGGGCTACCGCAAAATACAACACGTTGATCGATGCCCAGAAAAAAGAAGCCGCCGGTGTTTTGGCCAGGGAAACTGCCAGAGTGGTCGCCGCCGAACGGGCTTTGCAAGACTTCAAAAATAGCCAGGAGGTGAAAGATGCAGGGAATAAAAAAACGGTTGATAATCTCACTGCTCGTTTGCGGGGTCTTGCTGTCAATGGCCGGCTGCGCGACCCACACGCAGATCCAGGATGTGGGGGCGGTGGTGGTGGCTCCAACGGTACAGATTCAACCGGTTCCCGCAATCGTCCAGACAACGGAACCGCGTCCAGCGGGGTACTTTCAGCAGAGCTTAGTGGATTACTTGGGCGGCTCCTGAAAGAAGCGGACGAAATCAACAATGCCTACATATCTTGCCGGGCCGATGCCGAGGCGGTAAGGGCAAAATGAACACCCTCAAGATCTCTGGCGCTGATCATCTGCGCGAAGCGATCCTGCATGCCCATGCGGATATGAAGGTGGCGCTCAAGATGCGCCGCCGCCGACAGTTCATTACAGCCTGGCGCAAGGTGGAGCAAGGGTATGATCGCCTGGAGCAAGCGTTGGACTCGGCAGAAAATAACGGGAACTTATCACCTCCAGCCACGCCTCCCCCTTGAAGCCGCTCTGGAAATAGCAATGATGAGTCCAAGGATAAAAAATAGTTCTCCTGCGAACTTGAACCAAGCACTGTTCCATAAAAACTCCTGATACACCTCTGGAAAATAAAATTGAGCGGGCTCGCCGAACAGGGTTTTCTGTTTCCCGACACCATTCAGATTATCCGCCAGGCTTTCAAGCACCAACTTTGCCCATGCTGGCCACATAACAACGGCAGAGAACCAAGAAAGCACACCCCACGAAACACGAAGAGAATAATAAGCAGATAAAACATTTACCTGGACGTAAATTATTGCGACCAGCGCCAAGAAAGAATAGATGACTGCGCCAGAGATAGCCAGCTTGCCAGCCCCGAGCCACCGAAATACAACCCCGGAAACAATCACCACAGTCGCAACAAAGAAAATCGCCTTCAATGTTTCATTCGCACGCGCCATCTATTTCCCCCTTGTTTTTATGCAGATCCTCGTTACCGTTTTTTTACCGTTCACCCGCCATATTTTACCATTATTTTACCATTATTTACCATTGAATCTCCCCACAAAAACCCCAAAAAGAAAAAGGGAAACCAAGCCTAATCGCTTGATTTCCCTTGATTTCTCACTTGGTGACCCCTACGGGACTCGAACCCGTGTTACCGGCGTG
>CALMMG010000009.1 GCA_937868185.1 uncultured Pseudomonadota bacterium | reverse complement strand
CTGAAGGATTTCAACCTGCCCATCGACATCTCCGAGGTCAGGATTGCCGAAGATCCCCTCAACACCACGGCCAAGGGCGCCATGGTCATGGCGCTTTCCGAAGAAATCTAGCGTCCGGTAAAAAAGCATAATCCCTTGGGGCGTGGCCGTTGGCTACGCCCCTTTTTTTTGAACCAACGGGCCAGCCATTGCCCGCAGACCTGTTGCACTTGGCATTTGAACGCGCCCCCCAAAAACCTCTCCACGAAGGGGAAGAGAGAGAATGAAAAAAGATTACGCAACTGGTTCTACGGAAGTTGAGAATTGCCCCCGGCCCAGAGAGCAGGAATAGATATCAACAACAAGCTATGATTGGCTGCCCAAGCGCCTACTTGCCCAGGATTAACTGGCAATCTAAAATTGCTCCAGCTGCAGCAAACATCCTTCTGCACTGCGGTCAGCTGCTGGCCGAAAATCCCGGCCTTGGATTTTTCTTTCAACAACTAACGCCGCCTCGAAACTATTTCACCTCTGCCACATTAGCGGTTAACAACGCGCAGTTTGGCCTGCAATCAACATACTACCTGTGACCACAGTTCCGGATCGACAACGCCGATTTTCACGGCATAGCGCACCAAGGCCATCGGGTCATGAATATCGAGCTTTTTGACGATATTGGAACGGTGTTTTTCCACAGTCCTCGGGCTCAGAAAGAGCATTTGGGCTATATCCTTTGTCGCATGCCCTTCGACCACGAGACGAAAAATCTGCTGTTCCCGCTCGGACAGGCTGTCATAGGACGTAGCACTGTGATCATCCCCGGACTTTGGAGACAGATATTTCATGATCACTGCGGTATTAAGTTTTGCGCTCAAAAAATAGTGGCCGCTTGCCACCTTCAGGATGGCGGCAATAATATCATCACCCGAATCGGTTTTCAAGACATAGCCAACTGCACCCGAGGCAAGCGCTTGGTGTACATAGGCATCCTTGTCGTACATGGAAAAAATCACCACCTTGCTATCCAGCGCCGCCTCTTTGAGCAAGGGCACAACCTCAAGGCCGTTTAAGCCGGGCATGCCAATGTCCAGAAGGATGACATCAGGCCTCATTTGCTTGGCTTTCCGCACTACCTCCTTGCCGTCAAAAGCCTCGCCGACCAGCTCCAACTCCGGGTGCCCCAGGAGAAGCTGACGAACTCCATCACGAACGATTGCATGATCGTCAGCCACCATTACCTTCAATTTACCAATCATGATGCAACTCCGCATATGGGTTAGCATCTGTACCGGAATCAGAAGATACCTCTTGCCCCTGATCCAACCATCTCACTTCCGCCCGAATTTTTGTCCCGACACCAGGGCGTGAACGAACAGAAAAAACTCCGCCGATCGCCAATATCCTTTCATGCATGCTCCGCAAGCCAAGACCGCCATGGCTTCTCGGGGGCAAACCCGACAGATACTCCGGCTCAAAACCCCGGCCATCATCGCCAACCGTCACTATGAGCGAGGGATAACTAAATATCAACCGGACGGAAACGGTGCTCGCCCCGGCGTGTTTGCCGATATTGGTGAGACTCTCCTGAACTAAACGATAGAGGGCGATTTCATATTCAGGCAATATTTTTCTCGGGGCCCCTTTTATTTTCATGGAGGTTTGGATAGCTGGATAACGGCCGGCAAAATCTTGCAATCCCCATTCCAACGCCGGCACAAATCCCATATTGTCAAGCAGGTCCGGCCTGAGTCTGTTTGTGGCCCCACGAATAGCAGCCCCGATTATGTCGACAATCTCGCTAATATTCATAAGTTCCCGCGATGTATCTCCTTCGGGCAAGATGCTTTTTTTCTGAAGAGAGTCGACCTGGTGCCGCAGAGAAAGCAGAATCTCCCCAAATTCATCATGCAGATCCCTGGCGATTCGTTTTTGCTCTTCCTCCGCCGAATTGATTATCCGCCGGGAAAGATGTTGGATTTTTTTTTCTGCAAGTATTACCTGCGTCATATCACGGTGCATACAGTGCATAAATTCTGCACCATGGAGGAGAATCTGTTTTCCCCGGCATTCAATAAAATTTGTCCGGCCATCCGGACGCGACCAGGAATACAGCCCAACACACCGAGCACCTCCGGAAGAACACAGGGAGGGGTTGCAAGCCTCCCGGCTCATTATTTTCTGCTTATTTTTTTTCAAGGTCTTTATATCGGCATAACCAAGCAGTTCTTCTTTACTGCGCCCGGCCAACTTCAAATAGCTCTCATTGCAACCAACTAGCCTTTGCTCCCCGCTCGTCGTGGGTATTTCGTAGATACTCACTCCATCAATACTGGTCTCAAAAAAAGTACGATATCGGGATTCCGACTCCTGCAGTCTGGCAAGGATTTCCATATAGGATGTGGTGTCCTCGGCAACACCGACCTCCCGGTATTTCTTGCCGGTCTGATCACAAACCATAAACGCTTTGGTACGAATCCAGCGGATGACCCCGTCGGGCCTGATTATCCGGAACTCTAGACCTTGCTCTCGGGATTTCTGATAAAAAAGCTTTCCCCGAACCCAGCCAATATCCTCAGGATGAACACTATCAAGCCAGGAATCTGAATTCAGGTAGAGACTTTCGATGGTTTTTCCCCAGATCACTTCATAGGCTGGGCTGACATACAACACTTGTTCATCAGTCAGGTCGCGGATCCAAAAAACGCTATTGATGTTCTCCGCTATCTGCCGGAGACGTTCCTCGCTTTCACGAAGCTCCACCTCGATTTCCTTTTGGTTTTCAATGCCCTGAACCAACTCGGCAACCTTCTCTTCCAACTCCCTGGTCTGCTCGGCAATTATCTTTTCCTGATTGACGCAAACCCGTTGCAATTCGTCCCGTGTTTTTTGCAGGGCCGCAGTCCGCTTCGCAACCAATTTTTCCAATCCTACCTGGTAGCGCCTTAGCTCCATCTCAGTCTGCTTGCGAGCCGTGATATCATGGGCGATTCCGAGCAAGCCAATCGCGTTCCCCTGCTCAGAATTGACAGGGGCTTTCACCGTGTGCACAATATATTCTTTCCCGTCTACCAGATAACGCTCTTCTATCTCTTCTGTCTTGCCAGAAGACATGACCCGTTTGTCGTCCGCCCTGTATTTTTCAGCAAGGTCCCTGGGGAAAAAATCAAAATCAGACTTGCCGGCTATCTCGTCAGGAGTAAGGCCCAAGTCATTAGCAAGATTCTTATTACAGAACAGAAATCTTGACTTGGGATCCTTCACAAAAATCTTCTCGGGAAGATTCTCGAGAAGCAATCTCAAAAAAACCTCATTTTTCTTTGTCTCGTCAAGCAATCGCGCGTACGGAGTAACCTCCACAACGATAACCCCTATTCCGACAATTTCCCCGTTGTGATCATGGACGGGAAACTGGGAATGCAGCCAGTGGCGGACAACTCCAGGCTGCCCCGCCATTTCGCCGCAGATCTCTCTGTTGAGGACCGCTTCACCGGTTGCCAACACCCTCCGGAGACCATCCTCGGCTTCTAGGCCAACTTCACCAAGAACCACCTCGTGGAGTTGTTTGCCGAGGTGATCTGCCACACTTTTCCCGGCAAAATCGGCAAGGGTCTGGTTAATTTTGACATACCGAAATTCGCTATCGAACAGGCCAAGCCCGGCCGGCGCCTCCACAAAAAATGAATCAAGATTCGCGGAGAGCAAGGCGCACCGATCCTCAAGCTCGTTCACCCGTTTTTCCAGTTCCGCATAGGTCTGCTTTCCGGCCATAAACATCCTCACGTATCAGAGTGTGAATATTATTGCGGCACTTTCGCTGACACCTGTAAAAATTATGGAAGAAAAAAAACACGCTGTCAAGGAGGGTTACGTAGCGAGATTATCAAAGATAACAGAAAGCTCAAAACCACTTACTCGTTCAACTCGTACCACTCCTGCAATGTCCCCTAGCAGTAATACGTATCTCCTCGTATAGATTTTTACTCTCGTCTTTCTCTAGAATCAAATTACAAGCAAACCCAGCGCCAAATTATCCACCCGGAAAATCACTTACAGGGAGGAGGGCAAATGCATTCCGACAATCAGCAGTATCTGCTCACCATTCGTCTTTTCGGCTTATTCCTCAGATGTCCCTTTCGCGAGGAGACCGAAGACTGCCCTTTCATTGATATCCGCAGGCTACGCAACCTGGAGCTAAAATTCCAATTGGCCGAGCAGATGGCCAGGCACCCTAGCTGCCAGGAGAATGTCCGCACGACCCATGAGGCGTGCTACCGGAAACGTATGCGACAGGTGGTCAATGCCTGCCACGCGAGACCCGCTGCGCCGACAATCCTAAGCCATCAAGCGGCCGTGGGCCAGATCTAAGGAGGAGGTATGGCCTTTACTTTTTCATGCGCGATCAACCCGAGCATAGCACCGAAAAACAACGAGTTTTAGCTTAAGAGAAAGTCTTTCAGCGAAAACAAAGTAAAGGGTGATGAGATACGGGTCATTAATGAATGTTTCCGGATTCATGTACAGCACAGACTTCACTAACAAGGGAGGGTACGCGCCATGTTCAAAGACATGAAGATAGGCATGAAGCTTGGTCTGGGGTTCGGATTAGTACTCACCTTGTTGCTACTCCTCGGAGGTATCTCCATCAGCAAAATCAAAGGACTTGGTAATGATGCCGAAAAAATGGCGGAAGATAAATGGCCAAAAGCTCAGATTGCCTACGAGATAAAGGGGGAGATTAACGTTGTAGCCCGTGCGATACGAAACGCGTTGCTCACCAATGATGGGGAAGTCCTGAAGAAAGAGCTGGCCCGGATATCGGGGGCGCGAGAGAAGGTGAACAAGCATCTTGAGGATTTGACCAAGTTGGTGCGCAGTGATGCTGGCAAAGCCTCTTTGAAAGCCATTATTGACAGCCGTGCGAAGTACGCCGAACAGCAAAAAAATGTCATAGGTCTTGTGGAGACAAATAACAAGGCTGCAGCAATCGCCTTGCTCTTCGGAAAGTTTCGCGAAGAACAGACCGCTTACATGGCGGCGGTTGATGCTCTGGTCGTACATCAGGCCGAGGAACTAGATAAGGTCGGCAAAGAAGCAATAGGCGCGGCAGAGATGGCAGTAAAACTCATCATGGGCATCAGCGTGCTTGCTCTGCTGCTTGGCGGCATCATCGCCTTTATGGTGACTCGCAGTATCACCAAACCGGTCAGTGCCTGCACCGCAGCTGCCACGAAGATTGCTGCCGGCAACACCGATGTAACCCTGGACATCAGCGGCCATGATGAAACCGGAATGTTGCAGGTGGCCATGCACAAAATGGTTGAGGCGATCAACGGATTGGTTGCCGATGCCAAAATGCTGGGCGTTGCCGCGGTGGAAGGGAAACTGACCACCCGCGCCGATGCCTCCAAGCACCAGGGCGAATTCAAAACGATCATCGAAGGGGTCAACAACACCATTTCCCGACTGGTCGGCCTGCTGGATTCCATGCCCGCTCCGGCCATGATCATCGACAACGATTTCAAAATCCTCTACATCAATGAGGTGGGTGCCCAGGCTGGAGGTAAGACTCCGGGACAGCTCCTCGGCAGCAAGTGTTTCGATCATTATAAAACCAGCGACTGCAATACCGACAAATGTGCCTGTGGTCGGGCTATCAGGGGCGGCCTGGTTGCCAACAGCGAAACCGACGCCCACCCGGCAGCTGGGGTTGATCTGGATATCGCCTACAGCGGAACCCCACTCCGCGATGGTACGGGCAAGGTTATCGGCGCCTTTGAGGTGGTTTCCGACCAAACCGCCATTAAGAAGGCTGCCCGGCTAGCGCAAAAGGTTGCCGACTATCAGAACGCCGAAACAGAAAAAGTTGTAAAATGCCTCACAAAACTTTCCCTCGGAGAAACCACCAACACCATCACGCCTGCGCCAGGGGACGCAGAGACTGCGGCAGTACGCAATACTTTCCAGACCATTGCTGATTCGTACAACACTTGTCTCGACGCCGTCAACAGCCTGGTCTCCGACACCGGGATGCTGGTGAAGGCGGCAGCGGAAGGTGAATTGGCCACCCGGGCCGACGCCTCCAAGCACCAGGGCGATTTCCGCAAAGTTGTGGAAGGGGTCAACAATACCCTGGACGCGGTGATCGGCCCCTTGAACGTGGCCGCCGAGTATGTGGACCGCATCAGCAAGGGCGAGATCCCGCCCAAGATCACGGACAGCTACAACGGCGACTTCAACGAGATCAAGAACAACCTGAACTCCATGGTTGATAACCTCTCCAATTTCGCTCTCCATTGCCAGGAGGCAGCGGAACAGGTTGCCGCCGGCAGTGAGCAGATAAGCTCTTCCGCCTCGGACATGAGCCAGGGCGGAACCCAGGCGGCTGCATCTATTGAAGAAATCTCCAGTGCCATGGAGGAGATGAGCAGCACCGTAGCGCATACGGCTGACAATGCCCGGGAGACCACGGCAATAGCAACCAAGGTCGCCGCCGATGCCAAGGAAGGGGGAGAGGCCATGGTTGAAACCGTCGCCGCCATGCGAAATATCGCGGAAAACATCCTGATTATCGAGGAAATTTCTCGACAGACCAACATGCTGGCCCTAAACGCCGCCATCGAGGCGGCCCGGGCCGGCGAACACGGCAAGGGGTTCGCCGTGGTTGCCGCCGAGGTGCGCAAACTTGCGGAAAGAAGCCAGAATGCGGCCAAGGATATCGGCAGCCTGGCGGGCTCAAGTGTCGAGATCGCGGAAAAAGCAGGAACGCTTATCGCAAAAATGGTTCCGGAAATCCAAAAAACAGCAGATCTTGTTTCGGAAATCAATGCCTCTGCCAGTGAACAAGCCCAGGGCATCGCCCAGAACGCCAAGGCCATTGAGCAGCTTGATCAGGTGATCCAGCGAAATGCTACGGCCAGCGAGGAGATGGCGGCCACCAGCGAAGAGTTGTCCAGTCAAGGGGCACAGCTCATGGAAACCGCAGGGTTTTTCAAACTGGAGCGTAGCGCGGCTACGGCAAAGCCTGCGGCCCGAGCCCAGGTGACAAACCGGCCTGGAACTTCGCACTTGCAGGTGGTCAAAAAAGGGCTGTCCAAGCTTCAGAAAACAGGCGCGGTACTCCTTGGCCGTCAGGTCATTGATGAAGATAAGGGAAAGATCCCGGCAGGTTTTCAAGTAGCGATGCAGGAAACGGTGTCTGATGCCGAATTTGTTCGCTATTAAACCAGTTGAGCGCAACACATAACCGAAACGTTGTTTCCTTCCCTGCAAAGGAGAGAATCATGACCGCCTTGAATTCCGATGAAAGCAAAAGCAATCAGTACCTGACCTTCACCCTGCGCGACGAGGATTTTGCCATCGACATCGCCAAGGTGCGCGAGGTGCTGGATGTGACCACCATGACCAAGATCCCCAAGATGCCCCCTTTCATCAGCGGGGTTATTAACCTACGCGGCAATGTGGTGCCGGTGCTGGATTTGGGCTGCCGACTGGGCATGGAACCTGTTGTTCCGACCAAGAACACCTGTGTGATGATCGTGGAAACCACGATCGACGAGGCAATTGTCGCAATGGGCACCGTAGCGGACTCGGTGCAGATGGTGCTAGATTTGCAGACCTCGGAAATCGAAGAGGTGCCACGGATGGGAACAGATATCAACACCGACTTCATCAACGGCATGGGCAGACAGGGGGAAAAATTTCTTGTTATCCTGAATATCGACAAGGTCCTTTCCCATGGAGGGGAGGATCTCCGCCTTTGCCTTGACCTGGACACGGCCTTGGCTTCAGCAGCGCCAACCGCAACGGCAGAGAGTGCAACAATTGCAGCCTGATCTGGCATAAAAATTAAGGACGGGGCATAACGCCCAGTCCTCCCAAAGAATGATGACCATAAAGAAAGTTATGAAATGATAGGGTGGCCTGATGAAAAAACATATACTGGTGGTTGATGACGACACCCTGCTGACGGAAATGGTCAGCCGTTGCCTAACGACAAAAGGCTATACGGTGACCACGACAAACAGCGGGGAGGAGGCTTTCTCATTTCTGGCGGTTCACTTTTTTGATCTGATTCTCTGCGACATCCACATGGACGGCAAGTACGGTTTCGCTATTCTCGCCGCCTGCAAGACCATGCATCCGAAAACCAAGGTGATCCTTTGTTCCGGTGATGTTGTATACAAAACAATCAGCATGGCATTTAAATGCGGTGCGGAAAGCTTTTTGGCCAAGCCTTTCCTGACCAACGAACTACGGCACCAGGTCAGCCGCTGTCTTGGCCCGGAACAGCATGAAAGCCCGAGGAAAATGCCCATACAGGCCCAGGCAACAAAGGTTGTCGGTCGAGAAGGATGCTTTGCCTGACAACCCGGACAGGCAACGAGATGTTTTTTTAAGGCAAAACGCACTACTGTCTGGCTGGTATCGGCCAGCAAAGACAACAGGAGCGCGATCCAATGATAGACCAGAAAATCGACCGGGGTTTGATTTTTGCTTTCAATCCTCATAATGCGCTTGAAGATCATCTGCAAAGAGATCTGCGCTACCAGAAACTTCTTGACGCTTCGACAGACTATACCTACACGGTACAATATAAGGACGGACAGCCCGTAGAAACCTTGCACTCTCCCAGGAGCTTTGCCATAACCGGCTATACCCCGGAGGAATACGAAAAATCACCCTTTCTCTGGTATGACATGATCCACGCAAAAGACCGGGATAGGGTTATAACATCTCTCGGCAAACTCATGACCGGCTCGGAAATCACGCCATTCGAACACCGGATCATTCATAAGAATGGCTCTGTCCGCTGGGTCAGGAACACGACCGTACCCTGCTTCGCTGAAGATGGCACCATCCTCGCCTATGACGCCCTGGTAACCGATATTACTGAGCAAAAAAACGCTGGGGAAAAAATAGCCAAGGCAAACCGCGCCTACAAGACCCTCAGCCTGTGCAACCAGTCCCTCGTACGAGCAACCACGGAACAGGGGCTTCTGGAAAACATCTGTCATATTCTTGTTGAGCACGGAGGGTACGCCCTGGCCTGGGTGGGGTATGCCAGGCAAGACGAAGAGAGATCCGTGCGCGTCGCAGCCAAAGAAGGCAAAGGCCAAGAGTTTTTACGCGATCTGAAGCTATGCTGGACCGCCACGGGAGAATGCGGGCAGAGCCCGGCAGAGGCGGCCATCCGAAGCGGGCAAATCGTTATCAACAATAATACCTTTACCTCCCCATACGGTGAAAGATGGAAAGAAACAGCTCTACACCACGGATTTCTCTCCTCCATCGCGCTTCCCATTTTCTCAGAACAAAAAGTTTTCGGAACCCTCAACATCTACGCGGAAGAAATTGAGGCATTTAACGCCGATGAAGTACAGCTTCTTGCCGAACTTTCCGAAGACCTTTCCTATGGCATTCTGGCGCTACGCACGAAAAAAAAACATGCGAAATCGGCAAAAGCCCTTGCTACCAGTGAAACTCGGCTAAAATGTATCTTTGATACGGTCCAAACCGGCATACTCCTTATCGACCAGGAAACGAGAGAAATCCTGGATGTCAACATGGCTGCGGCCAGATTGATTGGCATTCCTCCCAAAAAAATTATCGGCCACCCCTGCCATAAATTCATCTGTCCGGCGGCAAAAGAACAATGTCCGATCCTGGACCTGGGGCAGCAGATCGATAACTCCGAAAAAATTCTTCTCAAGGCAAACGGCGAAGAAACACCGATCCTGAAATCCGTGGTGCAGCTCGAACTCAATGGCCGCAAGTATATTCTGGAAAGTTTTCTTGATATCTCCAAACGGGTGCAGGACGAAAAAGAACGGCTCGCCTTGCAGGGGCAGCTCCGCCAAGCCCAGAAAATGGAGGCTATCGGCACCATGGCCGGCGGCATTGCCCATGATTTCAACAACACGCTCCAGGCAATCCTGGGCTATGGAGGATTGCTTCTCCACACGCTTCCCAAGGAAAGCGAGGCATACGGCTTCGCCCTGACAATTACCGAGGCGGGAAAATCCGCGGCAGAACTGGTGAAGCAAATTTTAACCTTCAGCAGACAGACGGAAGTCGAAAGAAAACCGCTGAAACTGCAATACCTGATCAAGGAGGTGTTAAAGTTGCTGCGGAGAACCTTGCCCAGCACCATCGAATTGCGGGAAAGCATCGATATTTCCTGCACGCCGACACTGGCGGATTCCAGCCATATCCACCAGATCGTCATGAATCTGGGAACCAACGCCTACCATGCCTTGCGGGCCCAGGGCGGGATCATTGCCGTGAAACTGGACGAAGTTGAGGTGGACCAAGAACTCATCGCGGAACTGCCGGAATTAAGCCCGGGAAAACATGTTCGCCTCACGGTCAGCGATAACGGCTGCGGCATGGACAGCGTAACCCGGCAGCGGATATTTGAACCCTATTTCACCACCAAGGAAATAGGAGAAGGCACTGGACTGGGGCTTGCCATAGTGCATGGCATCATAACCAGTTACAGCGGGGCTATCCACGTGCAGAGCAGATTAGGCGAAGGAACTACTTTCACCTTATTTTTCCCGGCACTCGAGGAGCATGCCCAGCAGGAAGAACAAAAGGCGGAGCTTGTCCTGCCCAAGATGCACGGCCGAGTACTTTTTGTGGATGATGTAGAATTCAATGTAGCCCTAGGCAAGCACATCCTGAAACGAATCGGCTGTGAGGTTGTCGCCCTCAGCGACAGCAGAGAAGCCCTGTCTCACTTCTGTGCAAACCCGGAAAAATTCGATCTGGTGATCACGGACCAGACCATGCCCTATCTCACCGGTTTTGAGCTTGCCAAAAAGATGCTCGCGATTCGCCCGCGCCTCCCGATCATCATGGTAACGGGGCATAGCGAAATAGTGAATGAGGAAAAGGCAAAATCCATCGGTATACAAAAATTTCTTCTCAAACCCATGGATATTGCCACTATCTCAAAAGCTATGGAAGAATTTCTCTGTTACGCTCCAGGGTCTTCGGCACCTAAGGTTTAGCGGGAACAACCTCCGGACAAAAGGTTATCTTGTGCAGCCAGACAATTTCCCAGCCAGTCCTGAAGATTTTTTTTTTGGATTTTCCATTGCCCAGCAGTCACCTAGCAAAAAATCTCTCTTTTTCCCAAGAAAATCTTCCGCCAGGCCCCCAATTCCTATACAATAGACACAGTGATCCTTCCCCTGTTCCGTAAACGGTAGACACAGACAACACCCACAATACGGCAGAAAAAAGAAACGATGGCTATTCCAACCTCCCCCCAATACGGCCAAGCCCCTCCGAATCCTGAAAAAAAATGCGCCGAATTATACGCAATCCTGCAGAATCTCCCGACCCCTACAGAAATCTATCTCCCGAACGGCACTCTGCTTCTGGCCAACACCGCTGCCCGAAGCCTACCCACCTTCCCGACAAACGCTTCGAGGGAAGAGGGCGCAATCACCCTCTCCCCCGATGACCGCGCCCTCTTTCTTCAGGCGATGCGAGACAAAAACAGCTGCACGGGTACGGAGCAGCGCTACACTCTCCAGACCCAGCCAAACACGACCCTCTATCTGCAGACGCAGTATGTTCCGGTCTGGGACGAAGAAGGAGAAGTCCGCCATGTGGTGGTGAGCCGGGAAGACGTCACCGCGCTACGGACAGGCAGCCGTTTCCAACAGCTGATTGAAGAGGCCAGTGAAGCGATCCTGATTGTCCAGGATGACAGGATCAAATATTTCAACACCAAAGCCCTTGCGGTTACAGAGCACTCAGCCGACACGTACACCTCCCAGCCTTTCCATGCCTTTATCCACCCCGAAGACCGGAAAATGGTCATCCAGCGCTCCATGCAGAGGCTTCAGGGCAAGGATACGCCAAACATTTATCAGTTCCGGGTGATTAATGTCAGGGGAGAAGCAAAATGGCTGCAAATCAATGCCGGAGTCATCGACTGGGAAGGAAGACCGGCTATTCTCGCCTTTCTCCCCGACATCACCCAACTCCGCCAGACAGAGATGGCTCTGTGGGAAAGCGAGATCCGCTTCCAGATGATCTCAGAAAACACCGGAGATTTGATCATCCTGAGCAACGGCCTGGGAAAAACCATCTTTGTCAACTCAGCACTGACCAAACTCCTCGGTATTCAGGCAGAAGAATTACAAGGCAGACCGTTCACCGAAATCGTCCACCCCAAATATCGCTCTGCCCTCAGTGGGCTCTGGAATAGAATTCTTGCAGGGAAAAATGTCTCCCCCCAAGAAACTGTTTTAGTCAGACGGGACGGAAGCCACCTCCCCGCGGAAATAAGCTGTTTTGCCATCGCCCAGGAAAACAGTGAACCGTATCTTGGCGCCATTTTGCGCGACATCTCGGCGCGCAAGGAAACGGAACGGGAGTTAGAACAATACCGCGATAGCCTCGAAAAACTTGTGGGAGAACGAACCTCCGAATTGACCCAGGCCAACGCCAGACTCCAGCAGACCATAACCCTCCAGCAGCTTGCCGAGGAAAGGCTTTCCCAGGAAAAAAACACAATGGAAGCGGTCTTTTCCGCCATGAGCGATGGCCTCTCCGTGCACAACCGTGATTGCAAGATACTCTTCCAAAATGCCGTCCTCACTAAGCGCTTTGGCGATTGCACGGGACAACTGTGCCATGCGGCCTACCACGGCCGGGAGACTCCCTGCGAGAACTGCGGACTGCTGGGTTGCATCAAAGACGGTGCACCCCACTGGTTTGAAATGAGCGAAACCACCGATCGGGAAAATCTCTTCTTTGCGCTGGGCGTGAGTCCGGTTCGCGACAGCAAGGGAGAAATCATCGCGGCAGTAGAGGTACTCCGGGATATAACCGACCAGAAAAGACTGGGTGACCAACTGCTCCAAGCCCAGAAAATGGAGGCCATCGGCACTCTGGCCGGGGGTATCGCCCATGATTTCAACAATATCCTTACCGCCATTCTCGGCTATGCGGAGCTGTCAAAATTCGGGGTCGATCCGGACAGCGAGCTTTCCCGTAATCTTGCCGAGATTATCAGCGCCAGCCGCAGGGCCGGAGATCTTATCCGACAGATCCTGACCTTCAGTCGAAGAGCTGAGTTCAAAAAGGAGCCGCTGCAGATCCACTCCGTGGTCAAAGAGGCCATCAAGCTACTCCGCGGCACCATTCCTTCCACTATTGACATCCGGCCAGAGATCGCCGGTGATTGCGGCTCCATCCTCGCCGATATCACCCAGATTCATCAGGTAATCATGAATCTCTGCACCAACGCCTACCACGCCATGCAAAAGCAAGGCGGCATCCTGATCGTCAGGCTGCAAAATTCAGTAATCACAGGGGAGACGAACGACAAGCCGACAGGACTTACGCCGGGGAACTATGTGCGACTGACGGTTTCTGATACCGGGGACGGCATGGACGAAACCACCCTGGATCGGGTGTTCGACCCCTACTTCACCACCAAGAAACAGGGAGAGGGAACGGGACTTGGCCTGGCAACCGTACATGGCATCGTGGAGAACCACGGGGCGGTAATCTCAGTGAAGAGCACGCTCAACGAAGGAACAACCTTTGACATCTATTTCCCCCAGGTGGAAACATCTTTTTCCGCCGCCCTGACCGGCTGGGGCGAATCAGGATCCACCTCTTTTGCAGCCAGAATCATGCTGGTAGACGACGAAGAAATGCTTATCAAGCTGGGAAAAAGCATCCTCAAAAAACTGGGGCACACCGTAACCCCCTTCAGCAACAGCCAAGACGCGCTGGATTGCTTTCGGCAAGACCCCCAGGCCTTTGACCTCCTGCTCACCGACCAGATGATGCCCGGCCTCACCGGTCTGGAGCTGACACAACAATGCCTGGCACTACGCCCCGATCTCCCGGTTATCCTCGCCACAGGTTACAGCGAGGCGATCAGCAAGGAACAAGCCCAGGCGCAGGGCATCAGCGCAATCCTCTGGAAGCCGGTGACCATCAACACCATGGCCGAGACCATCCAGCAGGCTCTCGGAGAAAAAGGGGCAACGCACCAACCGCCTTCTTGAAAACCACAAGGAATACCGGCGAGATAGCGCCTGTCGCCGTAAAAAAAACAACGCGGCATCACTGGCCCGCTTTTCTCACATAACTGCGCCTTCCGGGGAGAGACGCACCTCCAGCTGCTTACCCTTCCTGACCTCAAAACGTTGCTCGCCGATCTTCCGGTTCTGGTGAAAAAACTGGACCATCCAGGTTCCATAGATGTTCTGCATTTTTTCCGTAATGGTAAGGGCTTCGACCAGACGCTGCATATACTTGACCTGTTGATTTGAGGTGCGGATCAGCTTGCCATCCGGCCCGTACCATTGGATAACCAAGGGCAACGTCTGGTCCACCGGGAGAAAATTTACCGAGTACAGTGCGCCGATGGTGGCCCCGACCTTGCCGGCAATATTGTTCGCCCCCCCGGCAAACATCTGCAATTTTTTCATATTCAGTTCAATGTCGCTGATATTTTCATAGGCGGCGCTCAGTTCGGCAACCTGCTGAAACGGCTGCTGTACCAGACCTGCGCTCTCGACCTGCAAGGCCCAAATCTTCACCGGACGGGCCGAACCTGTCACCACTTCCGATTCCTTGCTTTCGTGTCTAGCCGGCACGACTTGACCGCCGCGGGGGGTAGCCACCGCGCCCAGGCTACTCTCCGGACCAGAGGGGTTGAATCCTTTTGCCGTGTTGATTTTCTTGGCTCTTTTAATATTTTTCACATTCTGCAATGTGGCCTTAGTCAGATCAGCACCTTCCAGATTAGTCCTGTTCAGGTCAGCGTCATTGAGGTTGGCATTGACCAAAATAGCGTGGGACAAATCAGCATCGGTGAGGTCTGCCCAACGCAGGTCGCCATCCCGAAGGTTGGCTCCGGTGAGCACAGCATTGGTCAGGTCGGCGTTGGCCAGATCCACATTGGCAAGATCAGCCTTGCTCAGATTGGCATCGATGAGATTGGCGTTTCGTAGATCAAGGCTTACCAGCTTGGCATCGCTCAACACAGTATCCCGCAGGTTTTTAATATCAAAATGTTTGGCCGCAGTCAGGTTGATCCCAGACAGATTCGCCCCCTTCAGGTCGGCATTGCTGAAATTGGCATTGGCCAGTTCGGCATTACTTAAGTCCGCTCTGTTCAGATAGGCCTGGCTCAGCTTCGCTCTGGTAAGATCCGCGCCCTGCAGACTGGTGTTGTTCAAATTCGCCCCAGTGAGATCAACCGTGTTCAGCTTTGCCTTGCGCAGGTCGGCATTGGTCAGATTGGCCTTGACCATGATGCTGCGGACGCCAAAATCAACCCCGGACAGGCGGGCGCCGGTGAGGTTGGCCTCGGTCAGGTCAACGCGCCCCATCACGGCTTTCTCACAGTTGGCCTCGGTAAGGTTTGCCTGCTGAAAATTCGCCCCGGTAAATTCTCCGCCAACCAGGCTGGCCTTGGTGAGATTGGCCCCACGGAAGGTGGCCTTTTCGGCACCCACCCCATTGAGGACCGCACCATTGAGGTTGGCCTGGCTCAAGACAGCTTCATTCAACTGGGCCTCGCCCAGGTTGGTTCCGTTTAAGCTCGCCTCGGAAAGATTCGCCCCGTCCAGATTCACGCCACGGACATCCGCACCATCAAGGTTCGCCCTGCTCAGATTCGCCTTGTTCAGGGCAACTCCCCGCAGATTGGTCCGGCGCAGGTCCACCTCATTGAGAATGGCGCCGATCAGCTTTGCCCCTTGAAGAAAGGCGGTGGCAAGATTGGTATTTACCAGCTTTGCTTCGCTGAGATTTGCCGAGGTGAAATTGGTCTTCGTGAAGGTCGCCCCGGAAAAATCAGCGCCGCGCGCATCGCTTTCGGTGCAATCCGTTTCAAGCAGAATGGCGTTCGCCAAAATCGCTTCCTGGAGATCCGCCCCCCGGAGGTTACTCCTGGCAAGATCGGCATCGGTCAAGTTTGCCCCAGAAAGCTTGGCCTGCGACAGATCGGCCTTCACAAATCTGGTGCCAACGAGAATGGCCCCCCGAAGGTCCGCCTCCCGGAGATCGGCATTGGCCAGATTTGCCTGGTTGAAATTCACCCCGCGCAGATCAGCTTCACGCAGGTTCGCACCTTCAAAATTGGCATTCTGGAAATTCAACCCACGCAGATTCTTGCCGGCAAGATTCGCCCCATGAAAATCCTTGCCCGCGAACCGAGGACCATCAGCAACAGCTGTGGTCACAGAAACCGCATCTTTTTTTTCACCTTGGGTCTCCTGGGTGGAGAACGTAGGTGAAAAAACAGCGGAAAACCTGGATACCCATCTTCCGCCATGATCCAAGACAAAGTATCCTCCGCCCCCTACTAGGACGAAGACCACAACCGCAGCGACCGCCAAGCCGAACCTGGCAAAAAAAGATCGTCCATCACCCCGTTGATCAGCAACCCGAACAACGGTTTTTTCAGAATGGCACTGCGGGCAGGGTACTTTCTTGCCCGCAACAGCCGCCGGCACCATCTTCTGAAATCCGCATCTATTGCAAAAGAAAATTGCCTGACCAGGATCGTTTGCCACCGCAGCCGGGTTTCTACCCACAACAACAGTATGTTTGCATTGCGGACAAGGCACCGCCTTACCGGCATGGCGGTCTTCTACCTCTACGGAATACCTGCATTTATCGCAGTGAAAAATCATCCAGCATCCTCAACAGAACAAAAAAAACCATTCATCTGCCTACCATCACAACATACCCAACGGTCAGTATGGCAACAGCTACAACAGTCATCGACCATAATGAAAAAATACTTCATATATTTCAACAGGACCAACGAGCAGTGCTGTAAAAAATATTTAGATAAGGTATTATACCACTTTACCCGGGGGGGTAACAGAGTCTTACCGACTCCAAAGAAAAATCCCTCCGAAGATGCCGCATCCGTTAGCAAAATCCGAGGCCCTAATTTTCCGTGGACAAACCTAAGCAACCAGAATCGCCCAAACCAGAGAGCAAGACCGACGCCCAAGGGGAGAAAAAGGTCTTTGACCCCAGGGAACAGGCCATCAAATACAAGGCCTACCGCCATATCTTCTCGGACAAGGATGTCAAAAAGGGCCTTGACGAAAAATCTATCATCCGCAAGATCAAAAAAAGCAAAAGCCTGAGTGGCCGGTACCGCCAGTACCTGGAGATGCGGGATGATGACAATCGCTCCAGCCACACCTATCCCTGGCAGAACCCGTTCAACCGCTGCCTGTTCTGGTCCGCTTACTGGCTGCCACGTTTTCTCAAATGGGGCACCCTACTGAGTCTGGCGCTATTCATCCTCAACTACCTCCCCGGCCCGACCCAGCACATCATCGAGGTGCTCATCGCCCGGTCCGTTTATGACACCGCCCCCATCGAGCGGTTGCCCGACGATCTGGAAACCTATGCCCACTCCGCCGACATCAAGGACAGCCGGGGCGCGATCATCAAGTCCTACGGAAAGCGCAAAGTAACCCAACAGATACCCGCCGCCGCCCAAAAGGCTCTGCTGGCCTGCGAGGATCATTATTTCCTGCCCCACCCCGGCAATGCCTGGTATGAGAATTTCTTTCTGATTCACCCCGGCGTCAGCTGGCTGAATCTGGTCGGCGCGGTAAAAGACACCCTTCAAGGCGACCCCCGCGGGGCGAGTACCATTGTCATGCAGAACGCCAAGAAAATTCTTGGCAACGAGAAACGAACCATCGCCAACAAGCTGGAAGAAATCATCATCGCCTACATGATGGTGGCCAAATTCGGCAAGGAGAAAAATCTCAACTTTTATATCAACACCGTACCGGTGGGTGCTAACATCTATGGCTTCCCGGCCGCTGCCACCAACTATTTCAAGAAAGATCTGGCCACCCTCAACATGCAGCAGTTGGTGACCATCGGCTCCTTCATTCCCAACCACAATCGCCAGGTCGCTTTTTATGAAATCGTCAACGGCAAGAACTTCAGCGACCTCACCCCTGCCATGCAGGGCCATGCCAAAAGCGCCATCAACAAGATCAATCTTGCCCTTACCCACCTCTGGAAACGCAAGGAAATCCCGGACGATCAGTACCGCAGCTGGCTGCTGACCGACGAAGAATCCATCCGCCGCATTGGTTTCCGCGACTTCCGCTCCCCCCTGTACGGCGAGGAGGAGTGGACCTCCTGGAATGTCATCAAAGAGATCTCTTCCCGAACTTACACCATCAATGGCCGAGAGGTAACCGGCTCCCAGCTCCTGCTTGACGAAAAGGGCGATGTCTCCATCGAAACCGGCACAGACCTGACCCTGGTCGAAAAGATGAAGGAAATCATCGGCGAATTCCTGCAAAGCAGCTATTTTAAAGAGATCCTCTCAACCAGCAATCAGGCCACCTGGCTACGTGACAAGGAGCGTTACACCTCCCGCGGCCTCACCCCGCCCTACACCGACTTCAACAGCTTTCTTGAATATCTGCAACATAACATCAATGTCGGCCTCCTTGCCGTCAACCAGAAGGGCGAAATCGTCGCCTACGTCGGCGGCAAAGAGTTTTTGCAAACCAAAAACAATGAAAAGGACGAGGATGAGGAGGACGAAGCACCCGATCCCAGCGAAACCAACACCAGCAAGAGCACCAGCCAAAAACCCGTAATCATCGACATCATGAACACGAAGGCAAAGATCACGCCCTCTTCCACCATGAAACCGATCATTGCCTACTATGCCATGGTTGCCAATAATACCAAGATGAGCGACCGCTTCGCCGACAAGCCCATTGAGTACAAGTATGTGGCAAGTACCGGCAGACAAACCTGGCTGCCCCGCAACTGGTACAACTACGATGGCAACCGTCCCATGGGCCAAGAATACAGCCTCTTGGAAGCGCAGGTGATTTCCATCAACACGATTTTCGCCAGGCTCTACACCAACCCCCTGCTCCGCAACGCTATGCTCCTCGGCTTTGACCAGGTCGGCCTGGACTACAGCAGGGAAGACGCCAAATACTGGCCTTTCGGCATTGGCGCTTCGGCGGTGTCGGTGCAGCAATGGCTTGGCATTTACAACGCCTTCCTGGACGGCCAATACCGCGATCCCTCTTTTGTGCGGAGGATACAGATAAACGGCAAAACGGTATACGACCGGGACAAAGACGAGCTGTACGCCAAGATTCCGCTTTTCGACTCCAAAAAGGAACGAGAAGCAGAGATGAACGCCCTATACGAGGTCTGCAATCGCGGCACCGCCTCCGCCATGAAAACCGAATTCAAGCATCACAAGAATCTGGTTTCCGGCAAGACCGGCACTGCCCCCATGAACAAGTCCGCCCTGTTTATCAGCCATTTCAACCCATACCGTGACCGGCAGACCCACAAGGACCGGACCATCACCATGCTTATCTCCGTTACCACCAATACCGGCGGCTTCAAAAGCGTGGGCACCTCTGGCAACGCCCCGGCCAAAATTGCCGGCCGCATTTACAACCACCTCTTCCAGCAGGAAATGCAGGAGATGATGGACAAGAACATCGACAAGGCAAAGCGCCAGGACACCCATTTCCGCAACAATCAGGTGTATTGGGCCAACGTCAACCGGTACATGGACACTCTTCTCACCGGAAAATGCGGCAACACTCTCATCTCCGACAACATCATCGGGGTTGACGATTACGGGGAGGCCCTGGTGCAGATTTTAAACAGCAACACCAAGATCTACACCGGCCGCGACGATGTATTCTCCCAACTGGTTCAGTACTACTGCGATCAGGAAAAGATGGTCCGAATGGACTCGGCCCCGACACACTGAAAACAAAAAAATCCCGCACCTGTGACTAGCAACAAGGATGCATCCACGGCTTTACAAACCATGCCGGGCATGGCATAGTGGCACAGTTTTACATCTAACCCTGAACCCACACCGTCACAAAGAGAGACTCCATATGGCCAAGATAGGAAGAAATGACCCCTGTTTCTGCGGCAGCGGCAAAAAATTCAAAAAGTGCTGCCTGAGCACCGGCGCCAGCGCCCCGACCAGACCCGGGATCCCTTCAGTCAAGATTGAAGTCGAAAAAATCCAGGAAAGCGCCAGCGCCAAGAAATCGGCGATGCTGGCTCTAGGGGTTTTCGTTTTGTTCTCCACCACCAGCGGCGATGCCTGGCTCTTGGAAGTAACGGACATGGACGCCATCCAGGTGGCACGGGGCGGGGAAAAGCTGGAGGTGCAGATCGAGGAGAATCCTGAAACCATCGAGATCAACTGGACCCACAAGTTCGATGTCAAAAACAAAAAGTTTATCCTCACCTCTTACAAAGACAAGAGTGAAGAGGTCCGGGAGGACTATCCGGGGCACACCATTCTTTCCACGGTGAAAAAGATCCGCAGCCGCATCCCAGCCGAACTGATCAGCACCATCCACCTGGATACCGAGGAAGAGACCCAAGCACAGGCTGGCTGAGTCCAGATTGGACGGCAGCATCTAAAAATTGTCTGAACCAAGGGGCGGGAGATTTCTCGCCCCTTGGTTTTTGACGCCATCCGGCCTGGCACTGCCACGTAAAAAAAGCACAGAAAAACAATGAGCTACCTGATCATCTGCACCGTGGCCCTTGCCGTCTCTGGACTGACCCTTTTCTCCGGCTTCGGCTTAGGCACCCTCCTGATGCCGGTCTTTGCCCTCTTTTTCCCGGTGGAGGTGGCTGTGGGGGCCACAGCCATGGTGCATCTGGCCAACAACCTCTTAAAAGCCGCCCTGTTCGGCAAACAAGCCGATCTCGAAATCGTTGCCAGGTTCGCCCTGCCCGCCGCCCTTGCAGCCATGCTGGGCGCCCTGCTGCTCAACCAACTCAGCGGTATGGAGCCGATCGGTCAGTATCACTTGGGCACACACCTGTTCACCATCACCTGGCTCAAGTCGGCCATTGGGGTGCTGATCTTTGGCTTTGCCCTGGCCGAGTTGTGGCCGGGCCTTAAGAAACTCTCTTTCCCGCCCCGGTTTATCCCCATCGGCGGGATCATCTCCGGCTTTTTCGGAGGGCTGTCCGGACATCAGGGGGCATTGCGCACCGCCTTCCTGCTCCGGGCCGGGCTGAACAAGGAAACCCTCATCGGGACCATGATCCTTTCCGCCATCGTGGTGGACATCAGCCGGATGCTCGTATATGGAACGACCTTTTTCACCCGTGATTTTGCGGTGATGCAGGCAAAAGGCGGCTTCGGCCTCGTTGCGGCAGGCACTCTCGCCGCCTTTCTGGGAACATTCTTTGCCTCGCGTTTTCTAAAAAAGATGACCCTGCACTCGGTGCAGACCCTGGTGGGCGCTTTGCTTCTCCTGTTGGCCGTGTCGCTTGGCGCGGGATTACTCTAAACAAGCAATTGGAACCGCCATGAAGATCCTCAGACTGTTGCCGGTGATTTTCAGCATGCTGCTGCTTGTCGCCCATTTTTACCGGGCAGGGCATCTTCTTCTTGCGGGCGGAGCACTGCTTTCCCTTGGTCTACTCTGTATCCGTCAGCCACAAGCAATCCGGCTGATGCAAGGACTGCTCGTCGCTGGCGCAGTGGAATGGCTTTTCACCGCGGTCCGGCTGGTCATGGACCGGCAGACCCAGGGGCTTCCCTGGCTGCGTCTCGCGCTGATCCTTGGGCTGGTTGCCTTCGGCACCTTGCTCTCCGCCCTCTCCTTGCGCACAACAAAACATTTTCCCCTGGACAAAGATTAAGAAAAGACTTAAATTCTATTTGAATATGAGATTGTAAAAATGATTGGCACTTTACAAGGAGAACCCCATGCCCATCTATGAATACCGCTGCCAGGAATGCAAGGCCCTGTTTGAGACCATTGTCACCTCCACGGAAACCGCCCGTGAAGCTATCTGCCCGAAATGCGGCAGCAGCACCGCGAAAAAAACCATCTCCGCCTCAAGCTTCCGGATTTCCTCCGGTTCAAGCTCCATCCCCTCCGGCGCGCTCTCTGGTTGTTCCACAAAATCTGGCTTTTCCTGAGCCTGAAAGCGATGCGGCCGGTCCGGCTGCACCATAATTCTGAATCACAAGAACCGCCAATATCCAAGCTCAGTAGTAGACGCGAAAGGTACAGACCAGGGTAGTGGGGGCAAGACCGAATTCAGTGCCGAGGGAGCTGTTCTCTGCTCGATCGCCCCTGGGCAACGAAAGAGTAACCGCCATCTCCGCCTCGTCGGAGAGCGAGTATACCCCATTGAGACTCAGCAACTGGGAATGATCGCTCCAGTTGGCAAGAACCAAGGCCTGCCCCGTCAACAGCGGGGAAAACTCGTAGCTTGCGCCCAAGGCGGTGTAGCGTCGCCCTGTGTATCCCTCCCGCAGACTGCCGGCGACCAGGGCCTGACTGAGAGTCTCGCTGGAGCCATAGCCCTGGCCGTGATGGAATTGCTCAAGACGCAGTTCAAGGCTGCTGGCAAACCGATGCTCAAACCCCACACTCATCTCGGCCCCGCCAGAAATTCCCTCTTGTTCCGGGGCGGCGTAATGCCCCTCTGCCCGGACACCCAACCAGTCGAAAAGCTCGCCCTGCATGGAACCACCGGTTATCCGCTGCTCGCGCACCGTGCCGCCAAGAAGCCCCCATTCCCATTCGTTACGGTTGATGGCAATCCTGGCCAACAGTGAGTTCCGGCTCCAGTCGGGGTGGTTCCGCCAGTCGGTGTCGGTGGCGCTCTCGGGCGAATACCCCAGCACCCCGACCAGGCTCAACTGGGCGAGATTTCCCAACCGCACCTCGGCCCGCCCGCTGTCCACCCCTGGCTTGTAGACCCGATAAAAGGTTTGCGCCGCAAAGGGGGCAAAAAAATCATTGGGGCTGAAATATGTGGTGGTGGCCAGGTTCACCGGTTGCCGACCAATACTCCATTCGATGTTCTCCTGGGCATAATGGATTGCGGCCGTGTCCACACTCAAACTCGCCTCGGAGTTGGTGCTGGCATGCTGCTGCCAGGAAAGCAGTCCACTCCGCTCTGTGCCACCCTGCTTGGCGCCAAGACCTGGATTTGGCATAGCACAAAGATTTTGCAGGAGGTTCAGATCAAAACGAAAATTCTCCCTATACTTTGCCGCAACCAGAAGCCGTTGATCCAGATTCCAGAACAGATCCTCCCGGCTGTCATATAATGCTGCCCCCTCGGGATTGCGGCTATAGGCACCACCCAGACCAGTGAATCCTCGCAGACTAAGAGATGCCTCATCGGAGTGCCATTCGCTGAACGCCAGCCCTAGGGCAGGGAAAAGAAAGAGCACGCCCAAGCAAACCGCCGGCAGCGAAGAAAGCCCCCTTCTCACCCGCGAACCTCATCGTGCTCCAGCCTGCCATCCCGAAGATGGATGAGCCGCCGAGCCCGATCCATTACCCGCTGGTCGTGGGTGGAAAAGAGAAAGGTAATTCCCTGCTCCTGGTTGAGGCGCGCCATGAGATCAAGGATCGCATCCGCCGTTGCCGAATCCACATTGGCGGTGGGCTCATCCGCCAAAACAATGGCAGGGCGGGAAACAATGGCGCGGGCTATGGCGATCCGCTGCTGCTGACCGCCGGAAAGCTCATCCGGCCTACGCTGGGCCAACTCGGCCATGCCGACCTCACCCAACACAGTCATAACCCGCTCCCGTCGCTGGGCTTTGGGGATATTCTGCAGGGACAAGACAAACTCGGCATTCTCGCAAGCAGTCAACACCGGGTTCAGGTTATAGGACTGAAAAACAAAACCGATCCGGTCGCGCCGCAGCTTAGCCAACTCGCTGCGCCCCAACTCCGCAAGATCACGTCCTTCCAAGCGCACCCTACCCAAGGACGGTGCATCAAGGGCGCCGATCAGATTGAGGATCGTCGTCTTTCCGGAGCCGGATGGGCCGCAGAGCACACTGAATTCCCCGGCCTGCACCTCCAGGGAAAATTCCGTCACTGCATGGACCTGCACCTTGCCTTGCTGGTAAATTCTGCTGACATCTTCAAGTTGTACAAGTGGGGTGTTGTTCATCATCTGCCCTTTGTCCCTGTTAATCCTGGCAATACTCTACCCCTGCTTCAGGTTCTCCACCGGCGTCATCCGGCCTGCCTTAAAGGCCGGAAAGATCCCGGCCACAATGGTCAAAGAAAACACCGCCGCTGCAATGCACATGGCACTCTCCTTATAAAGCCGGAATTTCATAACCGGGTCCACCAAAACTCCGCCAGCACTGTAATCCTCCCCGATCTGGCCACTGAAATCAAGGCCGATCCTGGCCATATAGAGAAACCAAGGCGTGGTGATCACCACCCCAAGAACCAGACCCAAAATCGCCAGCCAGCAAGACTCCACGAGCACCAGCCGCATGACCTGGCCCGGCATCATCCCCAGCGCCATCATGATCCCGAATTCCCGCCGCCTTTCCATGACGCTCATAAGCAGGGTGTTCATGATCCCGGCGGCAATAACCAACCCCACCAGAAACTGGAGCAAATAGTTGAACAACCGGTCCACGGCGATAAGCCCGGCAAGATCCGCCTGGCTCTCCTGCCAGGTGAACACCGCAATTTCCGGCCTCTGGGACCACAGCTTGGCAAGCATACCCTGGATAGTTTTTGCCGCCCGGTGATCCCCAAGAAAAATCGCCACCAGGGAGGCCGCCTTGGGCTCATAGCCGAGCGCCTTGCGCACCAGCGCCAAGGGCAAAAGGACCACCCCTGCATCCACCGAATCGTCCCCGGTTTTAAAGATCCCGCTCACCCGGCTCAGTTCGCTGACCAGCTCCCCATTTTTATCGGTCATGGTAAAAATCAGCTTCTTGCCCAACCGCAGGTTCATCTTCTCCGCCATTTTTGTCCCGACGACAACGCTATGCTCCTCGGCCCCGGAAAAGCACTGCCCCTCAACAAGGGTGCGCAGAAAAATATTATGGGCCGAAGTTTCCTGGGTCGGATCAATAGCGATAAAGGTTCCGCCCACACTCTTGGCGCCGCTGGCAAACATAGCCTGCCCCATAATGCGGATTTGCGCACCGGTTATCCCGGGGGCTTGCAACACCCTCTGCTGCACAGCTTCTGCATCGAGCAACCGCTTGTCCAGAGTCGGGGTATCCTGGTAGTCCGGATGCTCCACAGTCAGATGCCCTAACCCCATCACCGCGCTGGTATTGATCATGTTGGTGTAGGCATAATCACCGGAGGCGGTGAAAGTCACGGACAACAAGACGCCAAAGGCCACGGAAAAAGCGGTGATCACGGTCCGCCGCTTGTTGCGCATCAAGTTTCGCCATGCCATGGTTCCGAGCTGCATCACTGCTCCTTTAACGATGATATATGGCGGCAAGCGGCTTGAGCATCGCTGCCTTGAGCGCGGGATAGAGAATGGCCACCCCGGCTACCAGATAGAGAAAAAGGATGGGCAGTACCACACTGTTCATGGTGACCACACAATACCATTTCGCATCAAAGGCGATCCCGGCAATGGTTGAAGAAGATTGCACAAAATGAGAGAAATCGATGGGATGGCGACTAAAATAAAGGGAAAAAGGGAGGCCGGCGGCCAGGGCCAGAAAAACGGCCACGGTTACTTGGAGCATACTCTCCACCACGATCATGGCAAAAAGCCCCCAAGGGGAAAAACCCAGGGCCTTCATCACCCCAAACTCGGGGATCCGTTCAAAAACGCTCATCAACAGGGCGTTGAGGGTCAGGATGCCCACGGCGGCATAGGTAATGAGCAACATGATCACCAGGGAGATATTGCTCATCTCAAAAAGGCGGGCCAGTACCGGCTGCAGCTGCCGCCAGTTGCGCACCTCATAATCGGGCAGCAAGTGGGCCAGACGGGCGGTAGCTCGACTCAGATCTTCCGTAGCCAGCTGGCGCTTGACCACGATGGCATGCACCCCGCGGGGAACGATCATCAGCCTACGGAAGGTGGCGGCATTCATGAAAAATCCGCTGCGATCCACCCCTTCCGCCACCGACTTCAGGATGCCCCGCACCCGGAACAGCTCATTGGCTGTGGATCCGTCTGCGGCCTGGGCCACCAGCACCACCTCATCTCCCACCGTAAGGCCCAGAATCCGGGCCAATTTGCGACCAAGAACCACCCCTCTCCGGTCCTCTTCCGCAAGCCATTGCCCCTGCCAGACATGCTGATTCAGCGCGGTCACCAACTGCTCCCGGGCCAGATCCACCCCCCGCAGCTCTACGCCGCTTGAGGCATTGCCCGCCGCCGCCAGCCCACTGGCATAAAGACGCGGGGCCGCCACAAAGTCCGCCTCGTTGAGCCGGGCGAGCACTTTCTCTTCATCGACAATGGTCTTATAGAGATCTGGATCGGTGCGAAATCCATGGGCATGGATCTGAAACTCACCAAGGTCCATGCCCACCGCGTTTTTTTCCATCCCTGCCAGCCAGCCTTCCAAAAGACTGGCATAAAAGATCATGATCGCACAGGCAAAAGCCATGGCCCCCACGGTAATCCAGGTTCTGGTTCGGGAACGGTTGAAATTTCTCAGGGCAAAGAAAAAGATCTGCACGTTTCACCTCTCCACATACACAAGGCTTCGGTCAGCGGTGCCGTAATTCCAGCAGAGAAAAAAGCGACTCAGGCAAGTCAAGATCAAAACGCATGGTTTCATAGACCAGCTCCGTGTATTCTCCGGGCTTGTCCGTAGGTATGACCTTGAGCAGGGCAGGCAGAAGCCTCCCTCCCATATTCTTGACCTCGCTGAAATAGATGGTGCGGGCCAAGACGTTATCCTCATCATAATAGGTGGCGAGCAGCGGGAGATGGCCCTGAGCCGTAACGGTCATCACAATCCTGCCCCAGACCACGGCGGCATCCTGATGCGGCTGCAGGGTAAATTCGATGATCTCCATGCCGTCTCTTCTCCCCCGAAAGGTGATGCGCGGGTCATAATCCTCGGCCAACCGCGACTCCTTAACCAGATCGTCGTTGGTAAAATGGCTACCCATCCAGGAGCTCATCATCATGCTGGAGGTGAGGCGGATGGTGCGGTCGGTCTTGGGCAGATAGGTGTACATGGTGTTGCCGGTTTTCAGGCTGGCGGTATCTTTTTCCTTGAGCGGGGAGACGATGCGGACCAGGGATCTGTCCTTACCCTTGGACCAGATTTCCATGCGCATGGACCGGGTGTAGTTGGCGGTCTGCACTTGCATACGCACCATGCCCTGGGAACTGGTGGCGCGCCAGAGATCGTCGATCTCTCGGAGAATAGCGCGGGCCTCCTGTTCGTCTGGGGATGGGGCGGAAACCGCGGCTCCCGCTTGCCCAAACAGGCCGCCGTAAACAACCAGCAGGGCCAGAAAGATCCAGGCAAGGGAGAGCGCCCGGTTCACAACAGGGTTCCGGTATAATTGAAAGTGCTGAGCCTGCGCCCCCCGCGGCCGGGCTGACCAGACTGACGGAAAGCAGCGACCAGCTCGTCCGGACGGGGTCGCATGTGGGAAAGATCAACCACCGCATAGGCGACACCCCTGGCGGCAAGCTCGGTACTGTATGGCAGCAGGGAAAAAGGCAGCTCAGCCACGGCCACGGTCTGGCCCCAACACTGTTTGAGAACAATCACCTCGCCCTTGGGGCTGACCAGGGGCTGATCGTATTTGAAAAAAGAAGAGGCCAGCCTGGCGGTGAAGAGTGGGGGCTGAGCATAGATGGTCATCCCCATTGGCAGGGGTTTTTTATGACCGAGGACATCGAAAAGGTTCTGCCGGTCCGTTTCAATGGCCAGCTGAACATTGCTCAATCCCTGTCCGGCCAAGGCCTGTACGCTCATGCTGTTTAAAACGTTCAGGGTATAGTCGCCGAAAAGAAGCAGCCTCTCTGCCGGAGCCTGCCTTGGAAGGCGTATTTTTCGGCCAGCCGGCTGGTTGTCTTCTCCAACCTCTCCCGGCGCCATCTTGGTCCCCGCCTCAAACAGCAAACGCTGGCCGATATGACCGATCTGCCAGGTATTATAGCCGAGGCCGCGCAGATGAACGACAGCCTCTCGGTAAAACGAGAGGTCATCCTCCAAAATCACCGGAGGCAGCGCCCAGACCAACCGCCGCCGATACAGAGTCAAGCGTTTTTGCTGCCGGGAGAATTGGGCAAAGGTCTGCCGGGATAGGGTAATAACCAGTCGCGACGGCGCTGCGGGCATCTGCACTTTGAGTAAATCGAAATCATCGATCTTCAGCCACCACTCCAAGGGCAACTCCACCTGGGGCGCGCCCCGACGACCGCCCTGAGCCTGACCGTGTGCCTGAACTTGGGCTTGGCCACGGGTGGGCCGCTCTTCCTTCATCCTAGCCGCGGTCGGCCTGTTGACCGGCTGCCCCAGAAAATGGACGATCTGCGCGAGCTTGCGAGGGTCGACCAGATTGGCCACTTTTTTGCTGAACAACCCAGGCTGAATACCCTTTTTAGCTCCCTGCTGGCGGCGCTCGCCCAGGTCCACCTTATAGAGGCTGTCACCCCATTGCGCGCCCGGCGGCAGGTCCAGCTGCACCTTGCTGCCCGCTTTGGCCTGTTCCAACGCCACCTTCCCCTGCCACAACCCTTTGAGGGTGAAGCCCTGACGCTCGCCAGAACCTTCCTGGTGGATGCGCAGGCGGTCGCCAATCCGGAGCGGTTCTTTCAGGGTCATCTGGCCGCGATTGGCGGTGACCTTCTCGACCTTGCCCAAAAACAGGCCGATATTACCCGAGTGCTGCGGAGCGATAATATCCGCCGGTTGACCTTTTTTGAAATACCCGAGCGAGGCTTTACGACCCATGGCCTGCTCCAGCAGCTCTTTCGCCTCGGCCAACACCGCCGGGGTGGACGGATTATCAAGGGCCAACCGGTAGGCCTTGACCACCGAACCCACATACTGGGGGCTGCGCATCCGCCCTTCGATCTTGAGCGAGCTGACCCCGGCCTGCCGCAGCTGGGGGATCAGCTCAAGCCCGGCCAGATCATTCATGGAAAAAAGATAGCCGGCCGGTGCCCCAGGACCACGGCCCTTGCTGCCCCAGGTATAACGCCTGCGGCAGGGCTGAACGCACCGACCCCGCAGCCCGCTTTTGCCACCAAGATAGCTGCTGAACAAACAGAGTCCGGAATAAGCGAAACACAGCGCCCCATGCACAAACACCTCAAGCTCCACCGGACATTGCTTATGGATCTGCCCTATCTCGCTTAACGTCATTTCCCGGGCCAAAACCACCCGCTGAAAGCCCATCTCGGAAAACTGCCGAACATTGAGGGAGTTGTGCGCCCCCATGAGGGTGCTGGCATGGAGGCGCAAACCGGGGAAGAATTTACGAGCCAGATAAGAGATGCCGAGATCCTGAATAATGAGGGCATCGGCCTTAAGCGCCTCAAGCGCGGCCAATTCCTCCACGGCCTTGAAGATCTCGTCTTCCTTCATCAGGCTGTTCATGGCCAGATAGACCTTGACCCGGTTTCTGTGGGCATAGTCGATCATGGCCGCCACCTCGGCCAAGGAGAAATGCCGGGCCAGAGCCCTGGCATTAAAGGCCGGAGCCCCGATATAAATAGCATCGGCCCCGCTCTCCACCGCCGCCTCAAAGGCCTCGATGGTGCCAGCCGGAGCAAGCAATTCCATGTTCCGTGCAGATTGTTTTTCCATGGCCCTACTGTACCAGATTAGGAGCCAATCCGCTGCTGGCAATATCAGCTAACCGGACTCCGTCTGTCCTCTTGTCTCTTTTTCCTAATTGACATCCTCGGCAGAATTCTCCATGCTGAAAGTGGAGAGTTTACGAGGTAGACTTTTCAACGGTTAGTCATACACATAAACTACTTTTGCGACAACCGGCCTTGCCCCATATACCCCATGGGGGGGGGATGGGTTTTGGCATTTTCTGTCACCCACACTTACAGGAGGCAACATGCTGAAAAAAATGGTGATCCTATCAGTCGTAACCACCACCTTGGCGCTTTCTTTCGGTATCGCAGTTGCGGCCGAGCAAGAACGCACCCAACAACAAATCCAAAAACAAGAGCAGATTTACGGCAGCCAAATGATGACGCCGCAAGAGCGCGAAGAGTATCGCTTGAGAATGCGCGCCGCAAAAACCGTCGAAGAACGCGAACAAATCCGCCGGGAACACCATGAACGAATGAAAACTCTCGCCAAAGAACGCGGCATCACACTCCCAGATGAACCTCCGGAAAGGGGTGGGGGGATGGGCCCCGGCGGTGGAGGCATGGGGCCTGGCAGCGGCATGGGTCCTGGCGGAGGCATGGGGCCTGGCAGCGGCATGGGTCCTGGCGGAGGCATGGGGCCTGGCAGCGGCATGGGTCCTGGCGGAGGCATGGGTCCTGGCGGTGGCCGCGGCCGCTGAGCAGAGACAACGATTGCTATTCTCTACGCTACGGATACATCCATTTTGAGAAGAAAATCCATCCCCGGTGGCCGCCTGGCCGGGGATGGATTTCCGGAGAGACCCTTGACCAAATTTTTATAAGCAAAAAAAGATCATGGCCGCCACCTGAATCAATTCAGAACCACCCACATTTCTGACAAAACCAGATACTCTGCATGCTTCTTTCTCACCCCAGCCTCTCCTGAATTTTTTTCCGATTGACATGACCGGCAATAGTCCCCATGATGTGCGGGAATAAACTATTGCCTGACACAAGAGATGAACCGAAAACTGAGGACAGGAGCAAGGCTATGAAACGGATCATCATTGGGGTATGCGGTCTGGTGATCGCCGGCCTCTTGACCAGCTGCGCCACGACCACCGGGACAACCAGCCAAGACAAACGCAAGGCTGTTCTTGCTATGCGGGACGAGGTGCTGTCCGACCTGTACAAGGTTCATCCCCAGACAAAAGCCGAGATTGCCAAAGCTCCGGGCTATGCAGTGTTCAATAATGCCGACATCAATGTGATCTTTGTCAGTGTCGGTGGCGGCCATGGGGTTGTCACCGACGCCAAAGCCAGTAAACCAGTGTTCATGAAGATGGGCGCAGCAGGAATTGGATTAGGGCTTGGCGTTAAGGATTTTCGGGCTGTCTTCATCTTCCACGACCGAGCAACCCTGGCAAAATTCATCAACAGTGGCTGGGAATTCGGGGGCCATGCCGATGCTGCGGCCAAAGCCAGCGACAAAGGTGCCGCCGTGGGGGGTGAGGCCATGTTGGACGGCATCACCATTTATCAGTTGACACAAAGCGGTTTGGCGCTGCAAGCCACGGTCAAGGGCACCAAATACTGGAAGGATGACGAGTTGAATTGAATACGAAGTAGGTTGGGCGGATTACCTCTCCCCGAACAATGCGGTGCCCACCCGGACCAGGGTGGCGCCTTCTTCGATGGCCACTTCAAAATCTCCCGACATGCCCATGGAAAGTTCCACCGACCCACGCTGGCCGAGGAACCCTTGGGCGGCAAGATCTTCGCCCAGCAGACGAAGCTGCCGGAAACAGCCCCGGCTTTCCTCCGGATTCTCGACAAAAGGCGGCATGGTCATAAGTCCTTGCAGAATCAAATGCGGAAATTGTTGCAGCTCATGACACAGCTGCCCGGCTTCCTTGGGGGAAACCCCAGCCTTCTGCGCCTCCCCGCCCACGTTGACCTGCACCAGAACCGGCATAATCTTGCCCAGCTCGACGAGCCTGCTTTCCAGAGCCTTGGCAAGCTTGAGCCGGTCGAGGGTTTCTATGCAATCAAAAATCTCCGCCGCGAGCCGGGCTTTGTTGCTCTGTAGATGCCCGATACAATGCCAGACAACCCCCTGGCCAAGTACCGCGATTTTGTCCGAAGCCTCCTGGAGATAGTTCTCGCCAAAAACCACCTGCCCGACAGCCATCGCCTGCCGGATTGCCTCAAGCGGTTGGTGCTTGCTGACTGCCACCAACCGCACCGAACGCGGATCGCGCCCGGCCCGCTCTGCTGCAATCCGAATTCGGTGCCGGATTGAGTCAATGTTTTCAGCGATCGTTCCCATCATTTTACCGTTCTTCAAGGCCGAAAAGCTGCACGGCATTCATGGTGGTCTGCCTGGCCACTTCATCAAGAGAAAGTCCTTTCAGTTCCGCCACTTTCTGGGCGGTAAAAAGGAGCAAACGGGGCTCGTTGCGTTTCCCGCGCTGGGGCACCGGGGCAAGAAATGGCCCGTCCGTCTCAAGAACCAACGCCCCGAGGGGAATCTCGCGCACCGTTTCCTGGAGCATCTCAGCCTTGGCAAAGGTCACAACCCCTGGGATGGAGATATGAAAGCCCAAGGCCAACACCCGTCGTGCCAAAACAACATCCCCGGAAAAACAGTGCATCACCCCGCCGGCAGGAAAAGAGCCGGCTGATTCAAGGATTTCCATGATATCGTCATGGGCCTCGCGGTCATGAACCACGAGGGGCAATTCCAATTCTCTGGCCAGAGCGACTTGCCTGGCAAAATGCTCCTTCTGCAAGGCAACCGGGGTGTAGTTTTTCACATAATCAAGGCCAATCTCGCCGTAAGCCACCACCTTTGGCTGACGGCACAAGATCCGCAATGCTTCATAATCAGCCTCAGTGAGTTCCGCGACATTATGGGGATGAACCCCCACCGTGGCATAGATACCTTCGTGCTGGTCGGCCAGACCAATGGCGCTGCGCGAGCTTGCCAGATCGATACCCACGCTGACGATCCGGGTGACCCCCGCCGCCAAGGCCTGAGCCAGCACCGCATCATAATCCGCCTCATAGGTCGACATATCAAGATGACAATGGGTGTCGACCAGCACCGTTCCGTTGCCAAGAACCGGCAAGGGGATTTCAGTTTTTTTTGTTATTTGTTCCATGCAAGCCTCCCTGGCCGCAGGTTCTAACAGTTTTTTATTTCTTGCGCAACATGACCCGCGCAACGGAAACCGTTTGACAAACCATTGCCCAACCGGCTATAATTTTCTTGAAATTTCACGGTGTTCCGAACAATTATATCGTCGATATTCATTACAACGCGACCTGCTCTCAGCCCCATGTCTTCACCAATTCTTCTGGCCATCGAACAGCGCCGCAGTATCCGTGATTTCACCGATCAGGCGGTGGACACCGCAACGCTCCACGACATTGTCCAAGCCGGGATCTGGGCACCTTCCGGCCTGAACAATCAGCCCTGGCGGTTTGCCATTGTCACGAATGCAACAACCCGCACCCAGCTCGCTGAACAGACCCACTACGGCCATATTATCCTTGCCGCCCCTGCCCTGATCGCCGTATATCTTGACCAGGAGGCCATATATGATAAGTTTAAAGATACACAATCAGCCGGGGCCTGTATCCAGAACATGCTGCTGGCCGCCGAGGCCCTTGGTCTTGGGGCTGTCTGGCTCGGACAGATTCTGAAAAACCAGGAGAAAGTCGGCCAGATTTTAGGAATGAGCGAAAACCTGCAGTTGATGGCAGTCATCGCCATCGGCCACCCAAGCCGACGCGACCAGCAATCACTCAGAAAACCATTGGCAGAATTCATCGTCAAAGAGTTATAACCGTATTGTACTGCATACCATTACCCAGGAGGTTCTCCATGACAACGCCACGCAAACCGTTCCGCATCGTATTCTTATCAACTTTTTTTGCAATCACCAGTCTTGTCGCCCTCAGCGGCTGTGCCGAACTGGGCATGGGCAGCAATACCGACCAAGCAGCGGCTTCCTCGGACCCCTTCGCCTCCTCTGCGGCATCCGCAGCAGAACAGCCTTATCGCGCCAATGAATTCCCCGACATCCTGATCCCCAACGAGTTTAGCTGGGACCGGGAAAAAAGCATGATCGTCCGGACCGACTCCTTTGCGGGCGGAGTGCTACAATACACCGGCCGGGTGGACATCTCCTCCAGCGCCGATTTCTTCAGCAACAATATGCCCAAGAATGGCTGGAAGCTCGCAGGCTCAACCAAATACAAAAATGTCTTACTGGCCTTCACCAAACCGAACAAGACCTGCACCATTGTTCTCTCCGAGGACAAACTGCTCATGCGGACAGAGCTTGCCATTTATGTTACGTCGGACACCTCCGCAGGACGCGCAGATGGCTCCAAAACAAACAACCCCTTTGGCTCTGGAATGTAAGAATTCAGACGACGCAAAATCCATGTCTTTTTTAACCGATAAAAAAATTCTTCTCGGGATTACCGGAAGCATCGCTGCTTATAAGGTAGCGGACTGGGTTCGAGCCTTGCGCCGGGAAGGCGGCCAAGTTACCGTGGTTATGACCGAGGCCGCCTGCCGGTTCATCAGCCCCCTGACCATGGCAGCCCTTTCCGGCAATCCGGTGCATACCGGCATGTTCTCCGCCGAAGCGCCGGAAACCATTCCCCACATCAGCCTGGCTAGGGACCACGATCTGCTGGTCATTGCTCCGGCCTCGGCCCAGACCATCGCCCGCCTGGCCCATGGCCTAGCAGACAATCTGCTCGCCACCATCGCCCTGGCCTCATCCGGGCCAATCCTGGTTTGTCCGGCCATGAACAGCGTTATGTTTCAGCATCCAGCCACCCAGGCAAACCTTGCCACCATCAAATCTTACGGGTATAGGGTTCTTGAACCCGCTTGCGGGGAGATGGCCTGCGGGGAAGAAGGCCCAGGCCGCCTGACAGAGTGGGAAAATGCCCGTCAGGCCATCCTCACGACCTTTGCCCCCCAGAATCTTGCCGACGAACATGTGCTCATTACTGCAGGTCCCACCAGGGAATCCTTCGATCCGGTTCGGTTCTTAAGCAACCCCTCCACCGGCAAAATGGGGTATGCCCTGGCCGCCACGGCCAGACAACGCGGCGCAACGGTCACCCTGATCAGCGGACCAACCGCCCTGGCCGCCCCGCCTGGAGTCCGGCGCATCCAAGTCACCTCCGCCACCGAAATGCAGGCGCAGGTAACAGAGTGTTTCGATGCGGCCACCATTGTCGTCAAGGCTGCGGCTGTTTCCGACTACCGACCCGCCGAGCCCCAACTCCATAAAGTAAAAAAAGGACAGGCCACACTATCCCTGCCGCTGGTCGCCAACCCGGACATCCTCAAGGAGCTGGGGGAACGCAGGCGTAAATCTGCAAATTACCCTCTGCTCATCGGCTTTGCTGCGGAAAGTCGGAATCATCTCAAGGAAGGGGCCAGAAAACTCAAGGAGAAAAATCTTGACCTGATCGTGGTCAACGATATTGGGGGAACAGAAACCGGTTTTGGTGCCAACACCAACAGAGTCACTCTTCTAGACCGCAATGGCGGACAGGAAGAGATGCCGCTTCTCAGCAAGGAAGAAACCGCCCACCGGATCTGGGATGCGGTGGGCAGGCTAAGAATGGACAACCGCTGATCCCAGCTTTACAGCACTGCCCCTCCGGCACGAACTCAAACGGGACAGACATCCCAGACTGCGGTATACCCTGTCATTCCTTCGTGCGCCGCTGCAACTCTTCGTGGAACTCCGGATACAGTTTTTTGCAGCAGTCGGGACAGATGCCATGGCTGAACAGGGCAGTGGAATGCTTACTGATATATTCCTCTATCTGCCGCCAATAACCGCTATCATCCCGAATTTTTTTGCATGAAGCGCAGATAGGCAAAAAACCACTCAAGACCTTTACATCCTGCATAGCCTTTTGCAACTGGGTAATGAGTTGCTCTTTCTCTACCTCTGTCCGTTTACGTTCTTCAATTTCCTGAACAAGCTTCCGGTTGGCAGCATCAAGCTCGCTGGTCCGCTCACTGATCTTCTTGTCCAGATTGCAATAAATATCCAGATACTTAGAAGAAGCATCCTCATACTCTTCCTTGGTCAGACGGAGTTCGTTGTTAAGATGACGCACCTGTGTTTCAAGCTCATGGATTCGCTGCCTAAGCTCTTGATCGCTGTTACTCATGCAATCAATCCTTTCTGCTCGATTTTCCCCAGATCTTCTCGGACCAGTTCAACGATGGCACGCAAAGCATACCACTGCAGACCAAGATCCCTGACGTACTGCAGGAGAATCTCCCGATCGGGAAGCGGCATAGCAACATAGCCATAACCCTGCTCAAACATGAGATAATCGGCGATAAAGATTGTTTTGACAAACAGGCGGTGTTCCTCGCTGGCACCCTCGGGATTATGATGAAAACCTATGCCTTCTGTGAGTTCATTAGGAAAATTCCAATGCTCGCCCAAGGCTTTGCCAACCAAGCAATGGTCATAGCCAAAAAGGGATATCTCGCCATCGGACAGGGACTGGGGCGTGTCCTCAATACTCTGCACCAACTGCAGAAATTCCTGATGCAGAAGCTGATCTTCGACAATAACCCCGATGTCGTGCATCAAGCCGGCAGCATAGGCATTGTTCCCCTTCTCGCCGAATTCACGTCGATAAATAGTCTTAGCAAGAAGAGCAACCGCAAGACTGTGCCGCCATAACTGAAGCCGAGAATAGCCACAGACAGGGGTACCACCATGGTAAAGTCCACTCATCTTCTGGGTGAGGACAATTTCCTTGAGCGTATCAAACCCTAACCAGATCAGAGCCTGATGGATATCACTGATGGTTTTGGAGGTGGCGTAGTATGATGAGTTGGCAACTCGAAAAATTTTTGCCGCCAGCGGTGGGTCCAGCTCTATAAGCTGGATAAGCTCAGAGGAACTGGCGGCAGGATCGCTGATAAGAGCCAAGATTCTGCTCACCGTTCCTTTGATGGAGGCAATACTCGATGTCTCAACGAGTTCCAGCAACCCGGATAGAGAAACATTTGGTTCTTTCGCGGCATCCATGGAGCATCGCCTTCTATGGGAAATTCAGACTGCCGAACAGCGCCCTTCCCTACTAACAAGCTCCCTCCTTACCTTCCGAAAGGGCACGAAGTAAAGCGGAAGATTCTACAAAACCGGCGGGCCGACCACATCCCCTCGGCGCACCTCATGACCGCTCCGTTGCGTTACCACCGCTGCGGCAGTGGTTGCCGAAACCCTCAGAATCATGATTTCACCAGAATTTCTGCCCTCGGTTTGATCCGCGCCCACCACCGACAACAGATCCCCAGTCGCAAGCCCCTGGTTCGCACCAATATTCAGATAGACAATATCATCAGGGCCTGCAAGCTGACGCATCATATGAAACGCAACCACCGAGCCGTTGACCGTGGCCGCCCCTGCTGCCTGGGAGGAGCGCGCGGAAACTGTGGGTCGCTCCGGAAGCGGTCCCAGAACATCATCGGTTCTCACTTCGGCATAAGCGCGCCGGATAATAGCCTGCTGCTTAGAGGCATCCGAGGAGACAACCTCGACAATGGCAATGTCCGCCAGCAGGTGGCCGAGACTTGCGCTAAAATACCCCAAGGACTCGACCTTGCCCATATCCCGGTATACGCCGAACTGCTGACCAACCTGCGCGCCTGGGGCAGAGATCAGGATGGTCTCGCCGAGAGCCCCGCCCTGCCAGCCCCGTACGGTACGGAGTATCCGACCGCCATTGGGGATATCGTTAGTGACCATACCGATCCCCCGGTCATAATATTGGGCTGGATCGGTTAACTGAGGCTTCTTAGCCTGTTCACCGGTCCGGGGCAGATCTTTTTTCACCATGATAAGAGGAAGCGGTTCGGCAGACGAAGCCATTCCTGCCCTGGCAAGGGGTGAAGAACCCGACTCCACCGGAGCAACTCTCTCTGAAATCACTTCCCTGGCCGGAGCCTGAGCCATGCTGGGGATCTTGACTATCTGCCCTGGCAAGATCAGGTTGGGGTTTGCAATTCCAGGATTCAGCTTCCAGATTTTCGGCCAGAGCAATGGATTATTGAGATACCCGCCGCTCAAGTCCCAGAGAGTGTCCCCTTTTTGTACCGCATGCTTGTTTATATTTCCCGCCCAAATTTCCCTGCCGCCAAAGACTCCGCAGGCAGAGACGATAATCACCGCAGTTACAATAACTTTTTTCATGAAATTCTCCTTTCGAACCGGACACGATAAATAATGATAGTTCCGGCCACAAACTCCAAAGCCAGTATTATCATCTACGCTAGGTTTCTAAAAATTGTCAAGACGATGCTGTTATTGCTCCATATTTTAAACCGATGGTGACTAGATCCTATTGCTCCCCGGAGAGGTAAAAAACCTCAACCGCAGGGCATTGGAGACCACGGAAACAGAACTCATGGCCATGGCCCCCCCTGCGATCATCGGGTTTAATGTCGGCCCGCCAAAAAGATGCAGGACCCCAGCTGCCACCGGAATGCCGATGATGTTGTAAATAAAAGCCCAGAAAAGATTCTGCTTGATATTGCGCATAGTGGCGCGGCTCAAGGCAAACGCAGCAAGCAGGCCGGAGAGATGGCCCTTCATCAACACGATATCCCCGGACTCAATGGCTACATCAATGCCGGTCCCCATGGCAATACCAACATCGGCCTTAGCCAAGGCCGGGGCATCGTTGATGCCGTCACCCACCATGGCAACCCGGAACCCCTCTGCCTGCAAGGCCGCCACCTTTTCCACCTTCTGGTCCGGCAACACCTGGGCAAACACCTCGCTGATTCCAGCCTGGGCAGCGATGGCCCTGGCCGTAACCTCATTATCACCCGTGAGCATGAAGATCTTGATCCCCATTCTTTCCAGGGCGTTAATGGTCGCGGGCACCTCGTCTTTAAGCCGATCGGCAATGGCCAGAAGCGCGATAAGCCTGCCATCCGCCGCACAATAAAGCGCGGTCTTACCATCCCCGGAAAAACCATGAGCGATTTGATCAACCGCCGCTCCCATTCCCGTGACCTCCTGCTCAGCCAAGAACTCCCGGTTGCCGAGCAGCACCTTCTCACCCCGCACCATGGCCCGGATACCCCGACCAGGAATCGCCTCAAAATGCAAAGGCTCTGCCAGGGTCAACCCCTTTTCCCTGGCTGCATTGACAATGGCCTCGGCGAGGGGATGCTCCGAGCCGCTCTCGGCGCTCGCCACCAGGGAGAGGATTTGGTCGGCATCCATCCCGGGTGCCACCGCCTGTATATCGGTCAATTCCGGGCGGCCATAGGTCAGAGTACCGGTCTTGTCAAAAACGATGGCGTCAATCTTCTGCGCCATCTCTAGAGCCTCGCCGCTTTTTATCAGCACCCCCAGCTGGGCTCCACGCCCGGTGCCGACCATGATCGAGGTCGGGGTTGCCAGTCCCATGGCGCAAGGACAGGCAATAACCAGCACGGCGATAAATATCCGCAGGGCAAAAGGAAATTCGGCTTGGCCAATGAAATACCAGGACAATCCGGCGAGAATGGCCAGGATGATAACAGTGGGCACGAAATAGAGGCTGATGCGGTCCGCCAGATTGGCGATAGGCGCCTTGGAGCCTTGGGCCTCGCGGACCATGATGATGATCCGGGCAAGCACCGTGTCCTGCCCCACCTTCTCGGCCCGCATCTGCAACAGCCCATTTTTGTTCAGAGTGGCGCCCACCACCGAGTCCCCGATCTCCTTGGAAACCGGCAAGGATTCACCGGTGAGCATGGATTCGTCCACACTGGAGCGGCCCTTGACCACCGAGCCGTCCACCGGAATACGCTCACCCGGTCTGACCAACAAAACATCCCCCACCTCGATCTCCGCCACGGGAATCTTTTTCTGCTCTTCAATTCCAGACCCAGGCCCAGACAACAGCAGGGTGGCCTCCTCCGGGGTCAGCGCCATGAGCTGGCGGATGGCGTCCGAGGTGCGCACCTTGGAGCGCGTCTCCAGATACTTGCCTAGGGAAACCAGGGCGATCAGCACACCGGCCGATTCGAAATACAGATCCATGACCCTGGCCATGACTTCGATACCCAACCCGATTTCGATCAGGTTCCAGGTGCTGTAGACAAAAGCAGCGCCGGTACCGATGGCGATGAGGGAATCCATGTTGGGCGCCCCACGCCAGAGAGCAGGAAAACCGAGCAGATAAAAATTCCGGCCCGACCACATGATCGGCAG
>CALMMG010000008.1 GCA_937868185.1 uncultured Pseudomonadota bacterium | reverse complement strand
AAATAGCCCCAACGTCCCTCGATGCCCACTTCCTCGGCCACGGTGATCTGCACATGGTCGATGGTGGTATTGTCCCAGTTGGTGGTGAAGATGGAGTTGGCGAAGCGGAGAGCCACCAGATTGAGCACCGTCTCCTTGCCCAGATAATGGTCGATCCGGTAAACCTGCTCTTCCTTGAAGAATTTCGCCACCGAGTCGTTGATGACCTTTGACGAGGCGAGGTCCGTGCCCAACGGTTTTTCCAATACCACCCGGGTCTGTTCCGTGACCAGCCCTGCCTCGGCCAAGCCCTGGCAGATGTCACCATAGATAGAGGGCGGCACGGCACAGTAATTGACCGTGACCCGTTGGGCTGGATCAATAATCTCGCAAAGCTTGACGTACTGGTCATGGCTGGCAAGATCGAGGGGTACATAGCGCAGACGCCCAGAAAACCGCTCCCAGATCTGGGGATCCACCTCTTCCTTCATGAAGGTTGCCAGGCTTTCCCTGGCCAGGGCGACATACTCGTCTGCGCTCATCTCCCGGCGCGCCACCCCGACAATCCGCAGGTCCGGCGCAAGAAGCCCGGCCTTGTCCAACTGATACAGGGAAGGAACCAGCTTCCGGGTGGCCAGATCGCCAAGGGCTCCGAACAAGACAAAATCACATGGTTGCATTTTTTTCTCCCTGATCTTCGCGCCACTTTTTAATGGAACAACCCGGCAGACTCCTGCTTCTCTCAAAAGCCTACGGCTGTTTCAAAAATGAAGTCAAGAAAAATATGGGGCGACAACCGGGATTCGGACACTCGCTTTGGCAACCCAAAAAGGGTCCGGCTTAAATGAGGGACAGCTATTCACTGCCCCTTAGGGAGAGGCAAGGGGGGTTGGCCGCAAGCGAAATTGCGGGCGGTCGAGCCAGTACGGTGCCGCCACCCCGCCTCGGTAGGCGTCAAGGGCCTCGGGGGAGGAATTGACCCGGAGGTTGCTGTAGCTCCCGTCCGCATTTTCCCAGCGTTCATGCCAATAGACCGCCCCCTTGACCCTGGGATATCGCGTCTGCAAATCAAAAAAGGCCTTGGTGATGAATTCCGCCTTGCTGTCCGGCGGGGATTCAGCAACGCCCCATTCCGCAAGGATCACCGGCTTTTGCGGGTCCAGCTGGCAGATCTCCTGATAGGGCCGATCCATCACGTTATAAAAGGAGTTCCAATCCTCTGATTTGAGCATCTTTCCATAAATGCTTAAGCCCAGCCAGTCCACATAGTCCGCCCCGGGATAGTAATTGGCCATCATGTTCCATGCTGTCTGGGGCATGGTGTAATGGTTGGCATGAAACCCCCAGAGGATATTGGTCGCCTTGCGTGCCCTTACCCGATCGACCACATACCGGTAGGCCTGTTTCACCACCTCAGGCCCGGCATACAAGGGCTGGCCGTTTTTCTTGCCTATAATCTTGCCCCCCCCATAATAGATACCTGACCAAGGAAACCAGGTGCCATTCATCTCGTTCCCCCAGGAGACGAGAATGGGCTTCCCATAGTTCCGCGCCGCATCTGCCCATTGGTCAATATAACTGTCCCATTTTCCCGCCAGGATATCGCGCAGATTGAAACGGTCCGGCCCATGGTCTTCGGCATAAGGCCGATCCCATGGCGACCAGTAGATCAGCGGAATCGCTCCATATCCCGAAATGATGTTCAACTTTTTGGTGGGGAAGAGCTGTTCACCCCAGAAATTACCAAAGGCGACAATGGCAAGATGCTTACCGGTCATCTTCTCAAAGGCGGTTATTGCATCATAGGTGACATGGTCCTCACCCTCGCCGAAATCCACATACGCCCCGCTATAGGCCCCTTTGTCAGGCATCATGAGTTCTTGCGGGCCTTGTTCCTTGACCTTGGCACCCTCCTCGTGCTGACAGCCAGCGCACAAGGCCCCGAAAAAGAGCAAAACAGCGACACAGCCAAGAACTGTTTTCGTGCTGGCGACGGAAATTCTCTTAATCATTAACTTCATGTTCCCTGCCTTACGCTTTATAGGTGACCGAGGCGGTACGGTCGAGTTTACCCCAGCCGACCAACACCCCTTTGCTCGCTTTGATAATGGATTTCAGCACCGCATAACTCAACACCGGCCGGTAGATGAACCGCATGGGCAGAACCAGCCAGATTTGGGACAACGGCTCCCTTTCGATCAGGCAGGCAACCGCGGCCAACAACAAATCGGCACCGAGAAAGACCAGAAAATAAAAATAAAGAATACTGTTGGCCGGGCTCAGCAGCAGCGAGAGCAACAAAATCGCATCGATAATCGGTCCGAGCGCCACCAACAGGATATTGAAAAACCAGGCGCTCGGCAGACTGAACCAACCCAACGCCCTGTATTTTCCGTCGAACAGCAGATCCCGATGTTTCCAGAGACACTGCAGGGTGCCGTACGCCCAACGGAACCGCTGTTTGGCGAAGGTTCGCACGGTTTCAGGGGCCTCGGTCCAAGCCACACCCCTGGGGGCATAGCAAATTTTATAGCCATACCTGTGCAGGCTCAAGGTAAGATCGGTATCCTCCGCCAAGGTCTCGGTACTGATCCCGCCGGCCGCGAACACCGCGCTCTTCTTAAAGGCGCTGACCGCCCCTGGCACGACCGTAATGCAGTTGAGCCGATGATAAGCCCGCCGATCCAGATTAAAGCCGCAGGTATATTCAAGGGACTGAAACCTGGCCACAAGCGTCTTGGGATTCCCGACCCTGGCCCGCCCTGAAACCGCAGCCACGGCAGGATCAGCAAATGGTCGAACCAGCTCCGCAATGGTGTCGGGGGCAAATTGGGTGTCGGCATCCAGACTGATCACAATCTCATGGCTCACCGCGTCAAATCCGGTCTTCAAGGCCATGGCCTTGCCCATATTGATCTGCCTGAGGAGATGGATGCGCGCCTCGCTTCGCGCCATCTCGGCCACGATCTCCGCGGTTGTGTCCTTTGAGCCGTCATCGACCACTACCACCTCGATCTCGCCAGGGTAGGTGCTGTGCAATAGCGCCCGTAATGTTTGGCCAATAACCTTTTCCTCATTATAAGCGGCGATCAGGATGCTTACCGGCGGCCAGGCGCCAGGCAACGGCAGCCCGACCGTCTCGCCAGCCCTGCGGCTCCGGATCGCCAGCCAGGCCACGCTGAGAGTCCTTGCCACAACCAAGGCGGTCGCCACGATCATAAAGGCCCAGAAGAATTGCGCCACCGCATGGATGGCCCTAAACCCGGCTTCGCTCACCGCCCGGCTCATGGACCGCTGACTCTGGGGCACCGGCGGCATCAATTGCTCCAGCGGAATCCCAAGCAGCGCGGAGAGGGGAAGGATGTTGTCCCCCCTGGCCTGCAGGTAATCGATGATCTTGGGCAACGCCTCAATGGTCTGACTCCGATCCCCACCCGCATCATGAAGCAAGACGATACTCCCGCCCTGCTGGCGGCCTTTCTTGACATTCTCCACCATGGCCGCAACCCCTGGCTGCGACCAGTCCTCCGGGTCGATATCCTCAGTCACCGTAATGTATCCGAGTTTCTGGGCAAGCTTAATGGGGACCAGCTCTTCCGGGTCATGGGGGTTGGTGTCGGCATTATAGGGCGGCCGGAAAAGAATGGTAGAATGGCCGGTTATGGACTCGATCAACCGTTGGGTCGCATTGAATTCCAGATAGGCCCGCTCCTCGGAGACCAGGGCGATATTCGGGTGGGTATAGGTGTGGACCCCAACCGTGTGCCCCTCGCGGACGATGCGTCGGACAAGGTCGGGATATTTCTCCATGTTCGCGCCAACCATGAAAAAAGTAGCGCTCACCCCCCGGGCCTTAAGAATATCGAGAATCTTCGCGGTCCACTTGGGATCAGGACCGTCATCAAAGGTGATGACCGCAGAATCCTTTGCCCCTCGGCCCTGATGCACGATGGTGAGGTAGCTTGGGAATTTTTCATAGCGTTCGGTCACCGGATCCTCGGGATCACCGTTTTTCTCGAGCATAATCCGCCGCACCCCATCACCGCGCTCGTCCGCCATGGTGATGAAATTCCCCCTGCCGATATGGGCTATCGCCGCACCGGGCCTGAGGGTCTCCAGGGGGGCAACATTTGCCGGGATAAGGGGTTTGGCCGTATCCAGCTTCAGAGCTTGCCAGATGCCAGGATCCTCCGTACCCAGCCGCGATATGGCAACGCCACCGACATGATACGATCTTCCGGCCTTAAGCTGGTTCAAGAAGGTAACCGCGTCAAGGAACCAAAGGGTATGGGGTGCGCCGGAGTCCTCATAGTCAAAATGGGGATTGTAGGTCGGCGCCTCAAAATCACAGGACTTGAGCGAAGAGCGGCCTGCCCGACTCATCACATCCTGAAAGCGAACGGTCTCCGCCTCCTTTTCCCCCTCGGTCCAATCATAGCCATAGGAGCCAAGGGCTAACACCCACTGTGACGATTCCCCGTATTCAATAATGGTATCGAGCCAGCCATTGAACCATTCCGCTGAGGCAATCGGCCCTGGAGGGTCGGATTCGGAATTCTCATCATGGAGCATGGCGATAAAGTGGTCGACATGTTCGGCAAGGGCATCCAGGTCAAGAACCTTCAACTCCCTGCCCATGGGCACGCAAAGCCACAGTTCCAAGCCCTCGGCATGAAGCGCCGAAGCAAGCTTGCTCAACAAGGCGGTCATGGCACCCCGATAGGACGGATCAACCTGTTCCCAATCGAGAACGACCCCACCCGCGCCCATACCCTTGAGGCGCCCCTTGAGGTCGACGATAAACTGATCCTGCCTGGCGGCTGGCCCATTGATAAGCCCTTCCACCGCCTCGGGCCGCCAAGCCCCTTCCCCGCCCATATTACGGAGAAGCGGCAGAAGCACGATGCCCCGATCCTTTACCAGAGCAAGAGCCTTCTGCTCTATGGTTACCTTGATAGCACCGCGGCCATCCTCAACGGTGAGCCAGTCCGGGCAGAGGTGGGTCAGTTTATCGGCATTGGCCTTGAGGGAATCAAAGCTGCCCGGGTCCCAACTTTCATAAAAACCAAGCCGGATCTCCTGGATAGGCGCGAATAGCGGGTCCCGCCCTTTTTTAAGGGGCGAGATACCCCCAGACTGATTGGCAAGAAAGGGGAAGATGGCCGCGGGACCGCTATTGCCCTTGGAAAAATTCAGCCACAACGGCTTCGTCGCCAACTGCCTGGCCTGGTGTTCCTTGTTCTGGAGAATCTTAAGCCGAAACTTAAGCTGCTGCACTGCGGGCGGGAGGTTAAGCTGCGAGGGGAGAAACAGGGTTTTCGCGAACAGGATCACCCCGACAAAAAGGAGAAGCCCCAGGGCAAAGAGGAAGAGCCGAAGCCTGGGCCAGCGCTTCCCCCCCGCATCCAAAAAGACGAAGGAATCCGTGTCGACGATGGTGGGAGGGGACGAAATTTTTGATTGGCGAGGGCTATCCGTCATTTTCATTCACCCCGCCTGCAGAGCCCCGAACAGCCGCCGTCCTGGCTCTTCATGGTCGGCTCATTATTCGGCAAGGAGATGTACGCATAGAACAACAGATATTTCATGCCGCAAATTATACGCCAATTGCCAAGGAAAAGCTAGTTGTCTGCAAGAGGGGAAGGTTGCGACGGAGGAATAAAATCCTTCCCAAACCAGCGGTGGTTCCCGTATATAGTCTCCATGCATACCACTGACCCTCGCCCTGGCTTTGCCCAGCGGATGACTAAAGAAGAAATCAACACCTGCCCCATACGAAGATGGGAAGGACCGGTCCATGTAGTCCGCACCACCGCAGAGCTGAGCCAGGCGATCCAGGCCCTGGAGGATGAAACCATCCTCGGCTTTGACACGGAAACCCGGCCCGCCTACCACAAGGGCGAGAGCTACCTGCCCTCGCTCCTGCAACTGGCCGGGGAAAAAGAGGTCTTTCTCTTTCAGTTAAAACCCCTCGGCCTGCCCACCCTGCTACGGGAAATCCTGGCCAATCCCAAGGTGGTCAAGGCAGGGGTTGCTCTGGCCTATGATCTCCAAGAGTTGCACAAGCTGGCCCAGTTCAGGCCGGCAGGTTTTGTGGATCTTGGCAATCTCGCCAAGAAGGCCGAGATAAAAAACCACGGTCTGCGGGGGCTGGCCGCTGTTTTGCTGGGATTTCGTATCGCCAAGGGGGCACAAACCTCGAACTGGTCCAGGGATGTCCTGGACCCGGCCCAGATCCAATATGCTGCAACCGATGCCTGGGTGGGAAGGGAGTTATATCTGACACTACGGCAGGCTGGAGAGGATTCCAGCCAGTGAAGTCATGCCGAGCTGCAGATTAAAAATCAAACAGCTCCCCCAGCAACCCCTTATGCTTTTTCTTTTTATGATCATCGTGGCCATGGTGCTCCTGAAACGGCGACCGAGCCCCGTGTTCTTCCTGACGCTGCGGTTGGGCCTGGAGGCCTGAACGCTCGATGATCTTATCCAGCTCCCCCCGATCCAACCACACCCCGCGACATTCCGGGCAATAATCGATCTCCACTCCCTGACGTTCAGCCATAACCAAATTTACTGCGGCGCATACCGGACATTTCATTGCCTATCTCCGTGGGGTTATTTTTTTTCGTCTTCTTTTTTATCCGCGTCCTTGCTCGACTCGGCATCCGTTTTTTTATCTTTATCCTTATTCTCACTTGCGTTCACGGCCTTGACAATCTCTGCAACAACGTCCTTCTTTACTTTATCCACCTCCTGGATTGCCAGTTCTTTTACCTGATCGCAACCGCTCAACCCCATGGCCGAGAGAAGCAGCAGGACCGTGATTGTTTGGACATACTTCTTCATTGTTGAATTCCTCTTTTTGTTTTTGAGTAATAAGCCATCAGACACGAGCCCCGCCCTTTTTGTTCCACATCTTCTTTTCAATCTCGACAATCACAAAAACCACCACCCCGGTTACCACGGTCCTACCCCAGACGGCAAGAGTGATCGGCGCGCTCTGGAACAGCCGGTTCATCACCGGCAGGTGGGTGTAGGCAACCTGGAGCAGGAACATGGCGACCACGCCGCCAAGCACCCAAAGGTTTGAGAAAAAACCGAGCTGGAAAACGGATTTTTCCAGGGAGCGGCAGTTGAACAGGTAGAACAGCTCCACCATGACAAAGGCGTTGACCGCAGCGGTGCGCGCCTCGACCAGGGTGGCGCCGGCGGAAAGCTCCCAGGCAAAGAGCCAGAAGGCAGCGCCCAGCATCAGAAAGCTCACCAGGGTAATGCGAAAGATCACGCTGTGGCTCAGGATCGGCGCATTGGGCTGCCTGGGCGGCCGCAGCATGATGCCCCGCTCCTTGGGTTCAAAGGCCAGGGCCAGGCCGAGAATCCCGGCGGTGGTCATGTTGATCCAAAGGATCTGCACCGGCAAAATGGGCAGGGTGACCCCGAGAAAAACAGCGGTGAGGATAACCAACCCTTCGCCAAGATTGGCGGGCAGAGCCCAGGCAATGAACTTGACCAGATTATCGAACACCCCCCTGCCCTCTTCCACTGCGGCCTCGATGGAACTAAAATTGTCATCGGTGAGGACCATGTCCGCTGCTTCCTTGGCCACCTCGGTGCCGGTGATGCCCATGGCCACACCGATATCCGCCCGTTTCAGAGCCGGGGCATCGTTGACCCCATCGCCGGTCATGGCCACCACCTGCCCCCTGGCCTGGAGCGCCTCCACCAGCCGGAGCTTCTGCTCCGGGCTCACCCTGGCAAAGACCGCGGTATCTTCGGCCCTGGCGATGAGCTCGCTGTCCGAAAGTTTTTCCAGCTCCGGGCCGGTGAGCACCAACCCTCCTTGCCCCGCAATCTGGACTGCGGACTGGCTGTAGAGCCCGACCTGCCTGGCAATGGCCGCAGCGGTCACCGGATGATCACCGGTGATCATCTTGACCCGGATACCCGCCGCCTGGCAGGTTGCGACCGCAGCTACCGCTTCCGGTCGCGGCGGGTCGATCATCCCCTGCAACCCGAGAAAGACCAAGCCTTCGGTCAGATCGACATGGTGAATGGAGGAAGCTTCCGGCCCCATTTCCTTGCTGGCCATGGCCAGCACCCGCAACCCCTTAGCAGCCATACCCTCTACCAGGCCATGGATCTCGGCGCCACGCAGGGGAACCACATTGCCCAAGGCGTCAAGCTGGCTTGCGCATCTGGCCAGGAGTGCCTCCACAGCGCCTTTAAGATACACCAGCCGGGGTGCACCAAGTCCGACCTCATGCAAAGTGGCCATGTACTGATGTTCCGATTCAAAGGGCACCGTGTCCAAACGGGGGCTGGCGGCCACGGTTTCCGGGCCGAGTCCACCCTTGCGGGCCGAGGTCAGCAGCGCCCCCTCGGTGGGGTCGCCATGCACCTGCCAGACCCCATCTTCTTCCACAAGCTGGCTGTCATTGCAAAAAAGCCCAGCCCGCAGGCATTCCAGCAACGCCGAGGATGTGCTGGCCGAAGCCGCTTCTGGCCCCTCGATCCTGCCCTGCATGGGGTTGTAACCAGTACCGCCCACCGTGTACGATACCCCACCGACCACGATCTCCTGCACGGTCATCTGATTTTCGGTGAGGGTGCCGGTTTTATCGGTACAGATCACCGTGGTACTGCCCAGGGTTTCCACCGCGGGCAGCTTGCGGATAATGGCCCGTTTCTTAGCCATGCGCGAAACGCCGATGGCCAAGGTGATCGTCACTGCCGCAGGCAGTCCTTCGGGGATGGCACCCACAGCCAAGGCCACCGCGGCCATGAACATCTCAACAAAGCTCTGGCCCCGGAGCAGCCCGACCACAATGGTCAGCCCGGACAAGCCCAAAATCACATAGAGCAGGACGTTACTGAACTCGCTGATCTTGCGGGTGAGCGGGGTCTCCAGCGCCTCGGCCGCTGAAATCAGCTGGGAGATGCGCCCCACCTCGGTTGCGTCCCCGGTGGCCGTAACCATGCCGGCGCCCTGCCCGTAGGTGACCAGGGTCGAGGCATAGGCCATGTTCCGCCGATCGGCCAGGGCAATCTCGCGACCATGCTGACCGTGGTCCTTGGCAACGGGCAGTGATTCGCCGGTGAGGGGTGCTTCAGCGATCTGGAGGTCACGCACCTGAAAAAGCCGCAGGTCTGCTGGAACCTTGTCGCCGCTTTGCAGGAACACGATATCGCCGACCACCAGTTCCGTGGCCTGGATCCGTCGCTTCTCCCCCTGCCGCAAAACCGTAGCCTCGGTAGTCATGGTCCGGGCCAAGGCAGCCAGGGCATTGACCGCCTTGGCCTCCTGGAGGTAGCCGACAACGGCATTGACCAGCACCACTCCGAAGATGACCCCGGAATCCACCCACTCCTGTAAAAAAGCGGTGATCAGGCCGGAGGCAATAAGGATATAGATCAGGGGCTGATGGAATTGAAGCAGAAAACGGATGAGCGGCCCCTGCCCTTTTTGGGCGGTGATGGCATTGGGGCCGAAAGCCTCCAGGCGGTGCTTGACCGCGAAGCGGTCAAGCCCCTGTTCCCGGTCTGATTCCAGCAGCTCCGCCACCTCATCGATGGGCAGGTGGTGCCAGTGCCTGGCGATCAAATTCACATCTTCCATGCGTGTCTCCTCTGTGCTTCGCCGCTGGGACAACTATCAACTATCCGCTGTCAGCTCTCTAAAATGGGCAAGGCTTTTGCTTCGCTTGAGTTGCCGCGCCAGGGGCAACACCTCGGGGTCGTGGACATGGCAGAGTACCTCCTTCATCTTGCAGAGAATCTGATGCTCACCGCAAAACAGTGGCTGGTAACGGACCAACAGTTCTTGCAGATACTCCCGCAGCTCGGCAACCTTGGCGGCCGGGGGCGATTCGCTGGGGCATCTGCCCCGCAACCGTTCAAACAGCAGGGGATCGGCAATGGCGCCTCGACCCAGCATCAACCCAGCCACCCCGGTCTCGACCAGAACCCGCTGGCCGGTGGCCGCACTGAAGATATCCCCGTTGGCGATGACCGGCAGGGAGGTTTGGAGCACCACCTCGGCGGTGATCCCGTGATCCGCCGGACCACTGTACATCTGCTTCACGGTGCGCGGATGGACGACAAGGAAATCGATGCCGCTGTCAGCAAACAGGGTCAACAGGGAAAAAATCTGGGCCGGATCGTCAAAACCCGAGCGCACCTTGACGGAAAAACTCCCACGAATCTCCTGGCGCAACCGCTCGAGCATCCGCGCCAAAGCCACCGGCTCGCGCAACAGGGCACCGCCCGCAGTCTGGCTGGTCATCCGGCCGTAGGGACAGCCGAGGTTGATGTTGAGATGTTCGGCCCCCAACTCCTGCACGGTATTGGCCGCAGCCACCAAGGCCTCGGTGTCGGTGCCGATCAACTGCACCACCAGCGGCACCCCGCCAACCGTGCTGACCACCTCCTGCCGGTCGTTCTCGGTGATATTCTTTTTGGTACTCGCCTTGACCCGAACAAATTCGGTAAAAACCACATCGGGGTGGACCCGCTCGATAAACAGGGAGCGCAAGGCCCGATTGGTAAGGCCTTGCATCGGGGCCAACATCAAGGGCAGACTCCCTGCGGCCCAAGGCAGTTTGGCGTTATGGTGCTTCTCTTGCATCAGCGGTGAACCCCACAGTATAAAAATCCACGAATCAATGTCGGTGCATACCCTGTCCGGGGTCTAGCCGTCAAGACCTGCCTTGCGCTTTGCAGCCGGGTCTAGCGGACAGGCAGCATTACCCGCAGAAAGCCCCCATCTCAACATTTTTCAAGTATTGACAATCCGTTAGGCCTATGGGATGTTTTGGTGACATGCGGGGGGATGAATTTGTTCCCGTTTTTTCCAAAAACAAGATATGCTATCCCCTTAATTTTTCGATGCAATAATCACGTTACCCAGGCGAGGACCAGCCGGGGATTTAAGGAAAACATGTACATTAATATCACCCAAGACCCACCGACCGATGTCTTAGAGATCAAGAAAAAATACCTGCGCATCATCCCATATCTTCTGGCTCTAATATTCTCCGCCATCCTGCTGGCTCTTTTCCTGGTTTTTTTTGATTCGGCCCATGCCGACCTCATTGAAAACATCGCCCTTGCTGTTTTCGTAGGTCCGGGCTTGGCGTTTTTCTATTTCGCCGAGAAACTCCATGACCACAAAACGCTTTCGCCGAAGCAGGAAAAGGAGATCGAGGAATTCTGCCGACAAGACCACCTTATTGCCGCCTATTGCACCAAGGTAGCGGGGCTGAATCGAAAACTGATCAAGGCGGAATATGATGCCTTCAAAGCGAGGATTGAAGATCTGTAGTACGTATCTTCCCTGACTCAAGAAGACCATGGCCGCCAAAGGGGACCTCCATGACCACAACCGAATACATTTTCAGCAAAACCAGCCAACTTTTGCCAGCAAAGATACCCGGTTCATGGGCAACCATCCGCATCTTACTCTTGTGGAGCCTAGCCCTATTGTTCGGCCTTCTGGCCCTGGTCATGCCAAACCCGGCCCAGGCTGGCAAGGAAATGACCTTCGGCGACTACACCGGCAGCCTTCAGGGTTTGCGCCTCGACAGCATGCCGGCCAACACCCGGGTCGATACCGACAACAAGAGCTACATCAACTTCTTCTGGGAGGTGAAGGACAAGGAAGGGTTGATCAACACCGCCTTGGTCCAATACAAGGTCCTTGACCGCAAACTCACCAATGGTTACTGCGGCACCATGTTTTCTCCCCAGGTCTGCGCCTTCGATTACGGCGGCATCCGCTACGCCGCCGAGCTCTATGTGCATGAGTACGACTACAACCGGAGGGAAAAGGTCATCGACGCCAACACCACGGCGACCTACGCCTATGACATCATCAAAAACAACGTCAAACGGGAGGAGCTGGGGCTGGTGGTAAAGGGTCCGACCAGATACGACCGCAGCCATGTCATGCCGAAGATGATCGGCAACTACCATTATCTTGCCTACACGAAAAAACGGGTCGTTCCGCCCGAAGACTGGTCTGAAATCCACTCCTTTCTCCATGCCGGCAACGTGCATGTCAAGATCGAGGTCAGATGCAAAAATGGCCTGCTCGATGCCCT
>CALMMG010000007.1 GCA_937868185.1 uncultured Pseudomonadota bacterium | reverse complement strand
CCCGCTCCACCTCGCTTTCATCCAATCCTCGTACCACCAGGGCGCGGTCGCCAATGAGGAGGTGCACTCCGGGCAGCCCCTGCAACCATTCGAGGTGGCGCAGCGCCGCAGCGCGGCGGAGGTGCAGTGAAAACTCATCCCCACGGGGACGCCCTTTTGCTAACCACTTGGCCGGCAGGTAGCCGAGCTGGGAGGCAAGATTCACGGAGACGGTGAGGTCGCAGCTCGAAGTGAGAACGGGGGGCAGCCTAGGCGAGGCGTGGCGGAAAAGGGTTGTCGCCGGTTCGTTGTCAAGCACCTTGCCCGCCTGGTACAGTTTCTCCACCGCTCCGGTGCAGTCGAAATTAAGGCAGGTGATGTTGGGGGCCACGGCTTTGGCCTTGCGACGGTTTTTAGGCAGATGCAGGATGTCGGCCAGGACCACCTGCTGGAAACGAGCGGCCAGCTCAGCCAGGGGCACGTCGTTGATGAGTCCTCCCCCTAAGATCAGAACGGTGCGGTGCTGGGTGCAGGTATCGGCCGCAGCGAGGATGGCGACGCGGCTGCGTGTGAGGTGCGGCTCCCAGCTGGCGCGGTTGCGTTGGTAACGGGCTTCGATGGCCAGCTGTTCACGGAGAAACCCCATCCGTCGGAGATACCGGGGACAGGGAGTGAGCAGGCTTTCCAGCCAGAGGGTGATCAGGGACATACTGGGGCGGGGAAAAATAGGGACGTCACACGCAACCTCTTATCCTTTCTTCTGCTTAAAAAAAGACCACCCCGCGCCGATCAGAAAACAAAAAGGCAGAAGGACCTGGCCGATGGCCGCAAAAATTACAACGAATTGCTTAAGCATAGAGCTTCCCATGATGCCGACCTTGGCCGGCTGATCAAATTGAATCCCCGCAACAGCATGCAGAACCAGATAGGAGACCAGCGCCAGAACCAAGCCAACCGTCCAGGGTAATTTTGAGACAATTTCGACAACATTTTCTAAAAAACTTTGCCTTTTCCGCCAGAGCATCTCCCCTCCTGAATTGCAAAAAAAATACTCAGATGTATTGTAGCTGTGTGGCTCAATACCCAACGTATAGGCTTATGGGGAATGTATACTTAATTCAAAATAGTCGCTTTTCTCGCAACGGTTTCAACTCCGGCGAGCACTTCCTGTCCACGTTCCCTGAAGGTCAAAGAATTCTGCCAAGAGCGGTCCTCCCACACCCGGCGAATGGTTGTAACGTGGATCAGCCGCGATTCAGCGGTTGACAACAATATTCGCCGTTTCTGAATTTAAATCAAAAACGATCTTAATCTTCCGGCTTCGCAGTTGCTGCATGACCTGCCCGACTTTCTCTTCCAGCGTACCGCCGACCTCCCCCCAATCCGATCCGTCTCTCGTAACAAATTCCTCGATCACATTCCGCAACGTCTCCGGGTCGAGCCGCTCGTACGGGACATCGACTCCTTCTTCGCACAGGCCGATAGGTTTCTTCTCTGACACGATTCACCTCAACGTTACAGTACACAAAATGGGGACGACTTGCGAATACGCCCGAAGGGTAACTCAATTTTCCACGGCACAAGGGCGATTCACGCGCCCTGCCGGATCTTGGCGATAGTAGGCGGTGAGGACACCGTAGAGATCTGGCGCGTGCTTCTGGAGGGCGAGAGGCCGGTCGAAGAATGTTTCCGTGGCTACGGCGAAGAACTCGGCCTCATTCGTCGCCCCGTAGGCATCGAGGAAAGTTTTGTGGCCCTTTTCGGCCAGGCTGCGCAGCCGCAGGAATTCGCGGGAGCAGACGATCACCCATTGGGCCAGCAGGTCGCGGTCGACAAGCGGCGGGGTGCCGTTGGCGGATCCGGAGAGCATGTCGAGCTTGTGGGCAAACTCGTGGTAGACGACGTTATGACCCTGCTTGGGGTGGCGCGCATCGTGAAGCACGGTATCCCATACAAGGATCACCGGCCCCTGATAGTTGAAGGCCTGACCCAAAAGAGGGAGCGAGGGTTCCACCGGGGTGTCCACGCGCTCGAAGAAACCGGGTTGGCGCGTGGGAGGCACAACGGTGGAGGGGTAGACGAGAATCGACTCCACGTTGCGATAGTAATCGTGGGGAAGTCCCAGTTGCAGGAGGCATGCCTGGGCCGCAATGGTGAGACGAATCTCATCCGTGAGGTCGAGGCCGCCGCATCCTTCCCAGTTTTTCTCCTCCAGAAATACCTGGATCATCGCGCGCAACTCAGCGCGCTCGGCGTCATCGAGCACGCAGTAGTGGGCCACGTTGGCATGCAAAAAGGCTTCCCACTCGGGAGGGAACAGGCGCTTTCGCGCCTCGGCCCGGCGATGATCGCGGAACCAGTGAAACATGGGCAACCCTCTCATTTGTCCCCGATTATTACTGCAAATCCCAACGTAGCCCTTATGGCAGCAACGTTCGGTTGTCGATGGCGGCGGAATGTACTATAGTAAAATAAAATATCAGGGCGATTAGCTCAGCGGGAGAGCACTGCCTTCACACGGCAGGGGTCACTGGTTCGATCCCAGTATCGCCCACCATTGCACACAACGGGAGCATTCGCTCACGGTTCCCTCTTAGGCATATTTCGAGGATGCCTTACTCATTTGAGTTTTTTTGTCTTGGTCTGGGGAGTCGATGCCGCATTCACCAAGGGCAAGATATCACCAGGCCGGTCGGCGCTGGATTGCATATACCTACAGGCGTTACTTCCCGAGCAGACGGACAAACTCCTCCGGCATCCCGAGTTCAAAGCGCATTTGCTCACCGCTGTATGGGTGGATAAAGGATATCGAGCGGGCATGGAGAGCGAGCCGTTTGCAGGCCAGGGGACCGGTGCCGTATTTTTTGTCTCCTGCCACGGGATGGCCTTTTTCCGCGAAATGCACCCGGATCTGGTGCTTGCGGCCGGTGAGGAGATGGATTTCCACCAGGCTGAGCCCTCTGTTCTCTTGCAACACCTTGTATTCCGTATGGGAAAGCTTGCCCTTGGTATGGTCCGGGGTCGAGTAGACCTTCTGCGCCGCATTCTCGGCCAGGTACGAGGTGAATGTGCCCTCTTTGGGGTTCAGCCGTCCGTGGACGATGGCAAGGTAATGCTTGTCCGTATCCTCCCAATGCTCCTGCAGGTATTTCTTGGCCTCTTCGCTTTTGGCAAAAATCAGGATGCCGGAGGTGTCCTTGTCCAGGCGATGGACCACATACACCCGGTGGCGCGATTTCGGATCGCCCTTGCGGACATAGTCGTTGAGCAGATAATGGGCGGTTCGCGATTTTTCCCGATCGGTGCCGATGGTCAGCAGCCCGGCCGGCTTTGCGACCACG
>CALMMG010000006.1 GCA_937868185.1 uncultured Pseudomonadota bacterium | reverse complement strand
ATCTGACTCCGCCGGAGCAGGAAAAACTCAAAACGGTCAGCGGGGTGCTGGACAAGAAAAAACAGCTTTTCCTCATCGTACATGGGGGCTTTGCTCCGGCCTTGGACGGGAGTGCGCTCAAGACCGCGCATATTCGCCAGGCGCTGGCGAAAAAACTTGGCGAGAAACTCAGGGTGGACGAAGAACCTGCTCCTGTGGCGTTTGACAACGGCAAGACCCAGCGGGCGCTGGAATCCCTGGCCGGAGACGAGGGGCTGAAAACCGCGCTGGCCGAATATGAAAACGCCACGGGCAAAAAGGCGAAACGGGTGAATCCGGCCCTGGCTCTGATTGGAAAGGGAAGCGAGGACCGCGAGTTCTACCAGGCCCTGTTTGCATATCTGGTAAAAACCGCCCCCTTGCCCCAATCGGAGCTCGAGATGCTTGCCGAGCAACGGGGTAAGGCAATCGCCCAGGAACTCACGGACCGCGCCGGCGCAGATGCCGCCCGGATCACCGTTGGCCCTGCCGTGCAGAGCGAAGAAGAGGACGGAGCCGTACCCGCCAAGCTGGAATTGGGGCTGCGCTGAAGGCAGTTCTTGCCAGAGGTCTCCATGCGCTGGCCTTGACAATGGCACACCAAAGATGCATAATGATGCATACAAAAAATGCATCACAAGGAGAACCACCATGAGAACAACGCTCAATATCGAAGACACCTTGCTGGAAAAAGCAGCGAAATTGACTGGGGTTACGGAAAAGACATCTCTGGTCAAGCTCGGATTGCAAGCGCTCATCGCCAAGGAAAGCGCGAAAAGACTCGCCGGCTTGGGGGGAACTGAAAAAAATCTGGAAATGATCCCGCGAAGAAGAGCCGAGGAATCATAATATGATTCTGGTAGACACCTCGGTTTGGGTAGATCATTTACGGTCCGGAAGTATCGGACTTGACGCATTATTAAATGACGGTCAGGTAGTCTGTCACCCGTTTATCATTGGCGAGCTCGCTTGCGGATATCTCAAGAATAGAACGGAAATACTCAACCTCCTCCAGGAGCTTCCCATGGCGATCCGCGCAGATGACGAGGAACTCATCACCTTCATTGACCAGTACACGCTGATGGGAAAAGGGCTGGGGTATATTGATATTCATCTGCTCATGTCCGCCATGCTGACCAAGATCCCTCTCTGGACAATTGACAGGCGGTTGCATGAAATTTCCTTACAACTTCGCTTAACCCATTGATGTCGCGGGGGCAGATATCCGAACTGACCCCAGAAAATCGTAACGAGCCGACACCCATAGGAATTGGCAGCCATGATCGTTGATCGTTTACATAATTACAGATGTTACCCCCTTGGCAACGCGTGGCAATTGGCCTTTGATTTTCTCCTCTCGTTGAAGCCCGACGCAGAAGAAAAAAAATACCCCTTGCTCGGCGATGACCTCTTCGCCATTGTCATGAGCTACCAAACAGGCTCGCCGGAAACCGCAGAGATCGAAGCACACCGGAAGTATCTGGATATTCAAGCGGTTATCACGGGAGAAGAGGGGATTGGCTGGAGCCAGGTGGATGACCTGGAGATTGACACACCCTATGATGCAGCCAAGGATGCGGAATTATACAAGCACCCCAAACAGGGATTGCTGCGGGTGGAATTGTTTCCCGGAGATTTCATGGCCCTGTTCCCCCATGATGCCCATATGCCATCCATCATGACCCAGCAGGGTTCAGTTTTCACAAAAAAGGTGGTGGTCAAGGTCGGCATGCATCTCTTGTGAAAAAATGCTCATCGACGTTTTGCGTGGAACCGGATAAGAGCTTCTGAGAATTCGACGTATTCCGTATAAGATGCCAAGGAGGGGCAAAAAAGGAAATCCGTATAATATTAATGTTAGCGCTCATGGACAGAGGCCTGTGATAATGAAATTGTCAAAGCTCTTTTTCGGGGAAGAGAACCCGTCGCTCTCCCGTCGAATAACGCTTCTCAGTATTTTGGCCGTAACGCTTTTGTCCAGTTACGGAATGTGGACAGATTTCATACCCTCCGCCACTTGGATGCAGTGGGGCTTTTACCTGTCCACCGCAGGGACAGCACTAATCACTGTTTACCTTTATTGGGGGTATGGCACGGGGCGTATGGAAATTCCAAAGGGAATTTCCAAGTCCAAAAAAGTCCTTTTCTTCCTTCTTCTGCCTTTTTTGATGCTCTTCATACTCTGGCTTGCCCTGGTTCATGGTGTGGCGGACGCAGTCACACTGGCAATTGGAAATCACTACCAAAAATCAGCCCTTTTACTCAAAGAACACACAAGCAGTCGGCGTTCATGTAATTACCGGCTGACAGGAGAGGCATTGGATAGCGCATTTCCAAACTACATTTGCATCTCAAGTTCTGCCTACGATGCCCTACCCACTTACCCCGTCTCAACGACGCTTGAAGGGAAAATCACCGCTCTCGGGTTTCACGTTCAATCTATCTATCGCAATGACGCTAACCCTGTAGTTCACACGGACTCCGCGCCTGCGGCGCTCCGCCGGTGACCTCTACGTTTTGCCTGATCGGTTCACCCACTCAGGATTTACTCAAATCCACATGAACCGTCGCAGCGCCAAAGAAATCCGGATCTAAAAACCCTTTAATCCTCCCCTGCGGCGGCCTCACAACACCCCTGAATCGCACCAAGAAATTCCGCGCCGTAGCGTTCGAGCTTGTGGGCGCCGACGCCATGGATGCGCAAGAAAC
>CALMMG010000005.1 GCA_937868185.1 uncultured Pseudomonadota bacterium | reverse complement strand
GTGGTGGTCATCGGCGGCGGCGCCATCGGCATCGAGATGGCCGAGGCCTTCACCGATCTGTGGGGAATCAAAACCACCATCCTTGAGTTCATGCCCCAAATTATGCCCCGGTTGGTTGACTGGGATTTCGCCCGCATGCTGGAAACGCACCTCTGGGAAAGCGGGGTAGAGGTATTCACCTCCGAGGGCGCCTCGGCCATTGAGGGCAAAGACGGCAAGGTCTGTAGGGTGGTCACCCCCAAACGGACCCTGGAGGCGGATCTGGTGGTGATGGCCGTTGGCGTCCGGGCAAGAAGCGAACTGGCCCAGGCGGCGGGTCTACTGGTCTCCGCCATGGGCAACATCGTGGTCAACGAACGGCTTCAAACCTCGGACCCGAACATCTACGCGGCAGGAGACTGCATCGAGGTGAAAAACATTATCACCGGCAAGGGCTCCATCGCTCCCATGGGCTCATTGGCCAATCGCGAAGGACGAATCGTGGGGGACAACATCGCTGGTATTCCCACCAAATACAAGGGCTGGATCGGCAGCTTTATCATGAAGGCTTTCGAGCGTGGCATCGCCGCCACCGGCCTTTCCATGGACGCGGCCCTGGCCGAGGGGTTTGCCGCTGCCGCCGCGACCACCGCCCAGTCCGACCGAGCCCATTTTTTCCCCACCCAAGCCGTGATCCCGCTGCGCCTCATCTTTGACACCAAGACCCGCAAGGTTCTCGGCTGCCAGGGCTTCGGCCCCATGAGTGACGCGGTGCTGGCCCGGATCGACGCAGCCGCTGGTATCATTGGTCAGGGGGGCACCATCGATGACATCAGCCAGCTGGAAATGGCCTACGCCCCGCCATTTGCCACGGCCCTCGACGCCTTAAACGCCACAGCCAACGTGGCCGACAATCTGGCTGCAGGACGGCTGCGCTATGTAAGTACCAGGGAATTTCTCAACTGGATGGACGATTTTGCCAGCCATCCCGACTGGGTGGCCCTTGATCTGCGCCATCCCAACGAGGCCGGACCCTTTGTCGAGAAATACACCAAGGACAAGTGGCTCTCCCTCCCCTACATTGAGATTCGGGACCGGTACCAGGAGTTACCCAAGAACAAAACCATGCTCATCATCTGCGACGCAGGCACCCGCTCTTCCGAGATCCAGATCTTCCTGGATCATGCGGGGTTTGCCAACAACCTGGTCCTGGGCGGCGGCTTCAACCTCATCCGCCGGATGGGCGTAGCCTGGTGGCCCAGCTGATTTCTCCAGACATCCCACTCAGGAGGATGATCGCCCGCCCAATTCCCGTGGTGGCCATCCTCCTGCTTTACCTGCTTGCCGCAGGCCCAGCATTGGCGATCAACGCCCAATTACAGGCAAAAACCTCTGCCCAACCCGGCACAGTCCGGGCTTTGCCCGATACAGCCTATGGCGACACCCTTCCCGCCCTGATCAAAAAGGCGACCCAGCGTATCGATCTCGCCATGTTTCTTTTTAAAACAAGGCCGGCCAGAGACAACCAACCGGCAGAGCTTGTCAGAGATCTGGTAGCGGCCAGGCAACGAGGGGTGGAGGTGCGGGTTATCCTGGAATATTCCAGCCATGATTCAGCCCTCAACCAGGCGAATCAGGAGACGGCTCAAGCCCTAAAAAAAGGCGGGGTCACGGTTTTCTTCGACTCCCCAGAGCGAACCACCCATGCCAAACTGGCGGTCATTGATCGGCGCTACTGTCTGGTGGGTAGCCACAACCTCACTCAGTCGGCCTTAAAATACAACCATGAGTTTTCCCTGCTGCTTGACAACCCGGCACTCGCCGAAGAGATCCTGGCTTACATGGAGACAATCCTCAAATAACATCCCGGCTGATAGGCTTAAGCTGTCAGTTGCTATTTTTCACGTCTTCCTCCTAACGATACGGACCTTTTTCGTTGCCCCGCCAGCACTCCCGCTCCCTGGAGCAACACGGCGCACCAACACTCTCTTTTTCACAGGCGCATTGACCGCAGGTTCCGGTTCCACGCCGTTGGCTCCAGACAAGGTCCGGGCGTAGGTGCAGCCAGCTCTGGGGCATCGCAGGGAGATCCGGCCAGCAAGATCCTTTTTTTCTACCAAAAACGGCGAATCGCAAACCTGACAGGCCATGGCATGGGGCTTGGACCAGGCCATGAACTCACAATCCTGCTCGGGACAGACATAAAAAATCTTCCCCGTTGGCGTATGCTTGGTCACCACAGTACCAATCCGGCACACCGGACAGAGCAGCCCCGCCCCACCGTCTTTTTCGTAAGATTCCGAATGTCGGCACTCGGGATGCCCAGAGCAGTACCAGTACTTGCCGAAACGATCTTCCTTCAATAACAGCGGTCTACCGCAGTCGGGACATGTCTTGACCGGTTCCGCCCCCGCTGGAACTGGTCCCTCAACAGGCGCCCCCCCCACCCCTGCCGACGGCGGAGACGGCTCGTCGATAAAGGTCGCGGCCTCGGCAAACATCTTTTCCGTGGCTGCGGCAAGCTCCGGCGCAACAGCCTCTTCCACCGGAGCAGGTTCATTCAGAACAAGAGATTCTTGATCTTCCTCCCTGCCGGATATCCTCTCTTCACTCTGGGGCTCGGCCGTCTCCGCTACTCCGCTTGCGGAATCATCATCTTCCGCCGGCAAGGCCTGCACCACTTCCTCGATTTCTACCGCCTGGACCGGGGGAGCAACCGCTCCTCCAGAATCCTGGACCTTTGCGGGCGCCCCTTCTTCCGGCAGCCTGATAACGCTGCGCGAACTGATGCCCCGTTTCTGAGTGGCAACCGGCACCGCCATTTTCACCAGCACCTCGCCCCGCATCATCATGGTCTGATCAAACTGTTGCAGAGCGAAGGTCAGGAGTTTTCTGCCGCTCACCGCCTCCTCGATGGTTTGGGCCAGATAGGCAGAAAGCTGAATCCCCTTCATGGTCGGAAAAGCTCGATTCATAACGCTGACAAGCTTAATAGTGTTCTCTGCACAGCGAAAAGAACCGTCCGGCATCATCCGGAGATAATTGTTATCAAGCATCTGCTGGAGCATGGCCACGGTCATATGATCGATTTCCAGGGAAAAATCGGCAAGATCGGCGGCCAACCCCTCAAAGCTGTAATATTCAGGGGGAAGACCGGTATTTTTTTCTGGAATGATCTGCACGCAGCGCAGCGGCTGCCCAGGTTGCACGCCAGCCAAAGGAGAGGGCAGGGCGAGAAGTTCATGCTCCTGACAGCCAGGATAGATGGCGAGAAACCCCTTATCCGTCAACACCTTGGCACTGCCTTGGAAGATGCAGTCTTCTCCGGCCTCCACCGTCACCGCAAGCAGCTCCCCTTGCGCCTCTTTCATCTGACTTGCCAGAGCCCTGGCCCAAACCAGCCGATAGATCTTGTCCTCGGCAGGCTCCAACTTCCCGAAAAGCTCTTCCGGACCAAGCGCAGGGTCGGTGGGCAGGATCAACCCCCTGGACTCTTCCGGACTGACTTCTTGCCCCAGACAGGCAGCGCCCAACCTTTTGCCAACCTCTTCCCGAATCTTGACAAACAAAGCGACAGAAGCATCCTGCTCCATAGCCGGGGGAAGAAAGGCGGTGACAAGCCCCAACCAGCGGCCATCCACCTGCACCCCGTAATAGAGATTGCGGATCGCGGTCATTGCCGCCAGCGGCGAAAGCCCCCCCTGCGCAACCCCGTCCCGCAACAATTCCATGAAACGATACGGCTCCGGCGGCGCAACGGCAAGGGGAGAACCCACCACTTCGCAAACCTGAAACGAGGCATTGTTAAACTGGTTGATCGCGGCATGCACCTCCTTCTCGTTGCGCAAAAAACCGTCATCCGTAATCCCGTATGCCTCATGCAGGCTGAGGATACAGTCCCCAGCCTCACTGCTGATCTTGACCTTTACTTTCCATTTAGCGATCGGGGTGTACATCCGAATCCCGGCCTCCCTCTCCGCCAGCAAGAACAGGGTAGTGAGACTCGGATAATTAAGCGGGAGGCCATTGGGGCCGGAACGGCTGCCCAAGAGGCGTTGCAGGTGCCTCCCCAGATAGGACTCGAACAGCATCTTGACATAGGTAGCCGCACCCTTCTCCTCGCTGACGGGCTCCACCCGGCGAAAGGATCCCTGGAGCGACTCTCCAGCAAGACCTGTCAACCCGAGCCTCTTGGGTTGTTTACTGCCAGGGGCGACCGTGGCCCAATAACCGCTGATCAACCAAGCCCAGAACTCCCCCCGCCAATCACCATCAAGGGCAAGATATAGTTCTCTTCCCTGACAGGCCCGAAGTTTGTCCAGAAATATTTGTTCCTTGGCTTCCGGGAGAAAATTGAAATGCGGCTTTTCTCGATGCAGATGATCCTGGGGCGAGATATAGGCCGCCTTGACCGGAGCTGCCTGCAACAGAATGGTTTCCACTTCTCCGCCAAGCTGATCTTCCAAGGTTTTCGCCTTGGCCGCCACCTCGACAATGACTACGGGCTTTGCCATGTAACTCTCCCCACGGATTCTCCAAACACAAAAGACCCCTGCTTCACAAAAAAACAGTGAAGGAATTCCCCTTCCTGCACGAAAAATAGCATATAATCTGCAACAACTTTATACAATGAATTACAATCGCCTTTTTTGCTTACCAACCCTTTCGGCCGGAGCCCCCATGCCTTCCCTGTTCACCCTCCAAGGCCTTGATGAAACCCTTAACAACCTGGAGTTGAAACAGGGAACGCTCAAGGCGGAACTGGCCAGGGTTATTCGCTCGTATTTCGTCGACGACCATTCTTTACAAGCTATCTCCAGCATCCCCACCGATGAGATCGTCCTCAAAATTTGGGGTCCTTGCCAAGCCGACGAGCTCAAGGCCAAAAAGAAAAATTTCAGCTCTCTCAAATCTGCGTTCAACAAATCCCTCAAGGATCTGGACAAGGCCGGAAAAAATCAGGCTGGCATCATTCTGGGCCGGGACAATGTCTTTATTGTTTCCGAAGAGCGCAAGGACGACCTTCTCAAACAGATGGGCCTTTCGCCAAACTCGCCGCATCTTCTGCACGACATGTTCGCGGCCTTCAAAAAATTCTTTTCCGAAAACATAAAGGACCAGAACACCGACGAGGTCAAGGACCTGCTGGCAGAGTTTGAGGAAACGCAAAAAAAATTACGCAAGATAGCCGGCCTTGAGCCGGAAACCGAATCGGACGGACACACTGCCGAGACTGTGGGGCAAGGGGAAGGACTCACGGAAGAGGTTGAGGTTCTTGACGAAGAGGTGGAGATTCTCGAGGCCGACGAAATCGAGGAGGTCTTTGAGGAAGAGGTGTCCCCTGGCGAAGGCCTGGGCACGGAAGAAGGCGGGTTGACAGAGGAAGGACTCAC
>CALMMG010000004.1 GCA_937868185.1 uncultured Pseudomonadota bacterium | reverse complement strand
TTGGTCCGGTGCTCGGTTTCAAAGTCGTCGCGCTCATGCCGCTTGATTTTTTCGATGTGGGACTGGATCTCCTCGGGATTTTCCCTGACCTCGTAATCCGACACCGCAAGCGTAGTGAACTCTTCCCGACTATAACCCAGCTGACGGTGGGCGACATCGTTGAACTCAAGGGGTAGGCCGGTTGCCATATCGATCAGCACAATGCCATCCGGCGACTCGTTGAAGACAGCGCGGTACCGTGTCTCCGAATCTTGAAGCAGGGTCTCGACCCGCTTGCGTTTGACCATCTCCCAGGTGCTGCGCATGTAAAGGATGAGCTGCTGGATATCATCCGCATCGTAGGGCTCTTCCTTGTTGCCAACCCCGAGGACCGCAACGATTTTCTTCCCATCGAAGATGGGAACGCTCAGGTGACGTAACAGAGGAAAATGACCTTCCGGCAAACCCTTCTTCTTTGCCAGGTTCGGATAATCGTTATGTACCACCGGCTGCCGCTGCCGGATACAGTCGGCCCAGACCCCCGCCTCCTGCAAGGGATAATGCGGGGTCTTTACTGCGGTGCAGAACTCCGTGACCGCCTCGGACCACTGATAGAGCCCCAGGGTCTGCTGATCCTCATCAAAGAAATGGAGATAACCGGCCTTGCTGCGGGCGAGCCGCACCGCCTCCTCCAGAGTATAGCGGATCAGTTCCGCCTCGCTATCGAAGCTCCTCTGGCTGAGAGCAAGAAGGACAGCCAACCGCTCTTCGTTCAGCCTCAACTCTGCGTTGGCGTGGAAGAGCTCTCCAGTCCTTTCCGCCACCCGCTGCTCCAGCTCAAGGTTCAGGCTACGCAACGAATCAGTGCTTTCCTGCAACCGCTGCGCCATATTGTCAAAGCCCCGGGCGAGAATACCCAGCTCGTCTTTGGCCGAACTTCCGATGCGGCAACCGAGATTGCCGACGCTAATCAGGGCAAAGGCCTCGTTTAAAATCCTCACCGGCACCGTAAAGGCGCGAGTAACCAGAAAGGAGAGGGTCAGCAGCAGGATCGCGATGCCCCCCACCACCAGCATGCTGACCACCTCGACCTGCCGGGAAAGAACAAGGGCCTGCTGGTGATTCTTCTCATGGAGAGTGTTTACCGCCGGGGTGGCCACCGCCAGTTCCTGAAGGATCCGGGCAGTAAGCCGTTCATGGAATCTTTTGCCCTCTTCGGTTTGCCGAGCCCCCTGACCATTGCTGAGATGGGGGCCGTACTGGGCAAAGAGAAAACCCATGTTCCGGGATGCCCGCTTGAGGCGGTCTACAAGCTCTTGTTCCTTGGTCGTATCAAAGAGCGACCCATACTCCTGCAACTGTTTGCCCAAGAACTCATATTTCTCGACCCACTGGACATGGGCGCGTTCCTCATAATAGACATGATGTTCGTAGGTCAGAATGGACAGCTCGCCGAGGGTGGTGCCGAGCTCATCGGCAACGATGGCCTTGTGATTGGTGCGGTCCACCCGATTGGCCGCCCAGAGAAAGACCGCGGTCAAGAACAGCAGCAGGAGTACCGGAACAACACCAATCAGGATGAGTTTGCAGCGAATCTTCACCTTGGTCCCTCAGCGCTCGATGACGGAAACTGCATCCGGCTTGATGGCGCGCAAGTACCCTGGCGCGACAAGGTCCAGGTAATTGGGCATGTTCGGGGGCGCTTGGGAGCCGCCTTGCTCTCTCTGCCAGCGGTACTGGTCCTCCAGATGGACAAAGAGGCTATTGGCCAACGCCACCTCAATGGTTGCCCGCCCCCAAGTCTCTTCCATCTCCTGGGCAGAAAGCTGAGCTGCCTTGGCCACCAGTCCCTTGGCCGCAGCAGGCTCGCGTTTTGCGTACTGCTCGGCCCGGACCAGGGCTTTCAAGACCCCGGGGGTCGCCTGGAGGTTGGGGGGGATATCGAGCCGGGTCGTGAGAATGCCGTGGATGGGGCAGAGCCCGGGCGCGGCAAAGACCACCCCCTTCTCGCCAAGACCCTTGGCTGCGGCCCTGACCATTCGGTTGGTCATGGAGAACCCGTCGATCTCACCGCTGGCCAAGGCGGCTTGAAAGGTCTCCGGCGCCATGAAGACCGGGACAACCTCGTTTTGCCCGAGACCATGCTGCATCAGAAACAGATCGAGGAAGAGATGCCCGACAACCCCTTTTTTCACGCCGATCCGCTTACCCTTGAGATCTTGGGGGGTGGCGATGCCACGGTCACGGCGGGCGATGATTTTGGCGGAATCATCATCGGAAAAAATCGTGGCCAGAATGGCAAAGGGGGTGGCTTGGGGATCGGCCAGAACAATGGGCGGCGCCCCGCTCACGGCAAAGTTGCACTCTCCCTGCAGGAGACCGGAAAAGGCCTGTTGCCCATCGAGATCCTTCAGCGTAACGGTGAGGCCTTCCTCGGCAAAATAACCCTGTTCCAAGGCAATCCGGGGCAGGATATCGATGATACTGCCATGGCAGATGGTCAAAGCCGCGGGCGCGGCCTGCGGCCCTGGGGAAACTGGCTTGTCGCTCTGCTTGCAGCCGGCGATGAGGAAAAGCAGTACCAGGCTCACGGCAACGGCCAGGGTACAGCCGGCGGCACTAAAGGCACGGGGATGGAAATGCATACCTGAACTCCTCCTTCGGTAGCCCATTATTTTCCAAGCCTAACGGCTTCTGGGGTCACTGCCCGTAATGGTTCAGCAGCAATCAGGTTGAGGAAGTTGGGCACAGGATGCTGACCACTCCCCGCGAGCGCAACCATCCACCGACCCGTATCCTCCAAGCCCATCAACATTCCATGTTCCAGACTCAATTGATACTGATAGTCCTCAAGGAGTTCCTTGATTTCCGCGGGGG
>CALMMG010000003.1 GCA_937868185.1 uncultured Pseudomonadota bacterium | reverse complement strand
GGAAGCAGAAATCTGGCTCGATGTGGAAGAGGCCGATCCCAAGGATCTGCCCGAGATTGAAAAAAGGTTTAAGGACTGGTACGCGACCGGGGCAGAGGCACGCTACAACAAGCCGTGCTTTGCCTTCCTCTCGGTGCTGGACAAGCCGTTTCGCTACCAGGTAGATTTTGGCCAGGCTGATCTCAGCCTGGCTATTCAGGGCTTGCATGGCAAGCTTTTTCGGTATGGGGTAAAGGTTTTTGTCCACTTCATGCATTGAGTCCATGCCGAGACAGGGAGTCCTCGATCGGATCAGGCGCAGTCTCAAGCGCCGCCAGCTTGACGCCATCCTCGTTACCCAGCCGGAAAACCGTAGGTATCTGAGCGGCTATACGGCCAGGGACCATGCGATCAACGAAAGCGCGGGTGTTTTGCTCATCCCCTGCGATGGTGAGCCCTACCTGCTCACCGATTCCCGGTTTTATCTGCAGGCGGAAGACGAGGCCGCGCGATTTCGGGTCAAGCTCTATCCCCGTGGCTTATTTCCCTTGCTGCGCTTGCTGCTCAAGAAGCTTCGCATTAAGCGTTTGGCCTTTGAGAGCCATTATTTTCTCCATTCCACCTCCCTGACTCTGGCCAAGCTGGCTGGTGACCTTAAAGTCGAGCTGGCGCCGCTTACCGGGTTTATCGAGGAGCTGCGGCTGGAAAAAAATGCAGCGGAGCTGGCCTTGATCGAACGGGCGGTGCTCCTCAACGAAGCGGTGTTTCAGGAGATATACCCCACCCTGCGGCCCGGGCAGACCGAGAAAGAGGTGGCCTTAGCCATCGAAAATGGTATGCGGCTTAAAGGTGCGGAACGGCCGAGTTTCGAGACCATCGTTGCCTCCGGACCCAATGCGGCTCTGCCCCATGCGACCCCTTCCGACCGACCGCTGGCCACGGGGGAAACCATTGTCATCGATATGGGCCTTGTTTTGGACGGCTACTGTTCGGACATGACCCGGACCGTGGTGCTGGGTACCCCGGACGCCAAAACAGTGGCGTTGTTTCGTTTGGTGCGGAAGGCGCAACTGGCCGGGCTCAATAGTCTGCGGGCCGGGGTAAGCGGGATGGTGGTGGACAAGATCGCCCGCAGCGTGATAGAACGGGCCGGGTTGGGAGAGCGGTTCGGCCATGGCCTTGGCCACGGGGTGGGGTTAAACGTTCACGAAGGCCCCTCGCTCAACTACCGCAACCGTAAGCCCCTTGCCGTTGGCATGGTGGTCACGCTGGAGCCGGGGGTGTATATCCCGGACTGGGGCGGCATTCGGTTAGAAAACATGGCGGTGGTTGAAAAAGATGGGTGCCGAGTGTTGAATCGGGATACCACTTTTCTTGATCTTTGAGTTGCACTCTTTTTATTACATTCCAGGAAATTTATTATGCGAAACGATCAACGGGCCGCGGATGCGCTGCGGCCAGTCACTATTGAAAAGGGGTTCCAGCCCCAGGCCTATGCCTCGTTGTTGATCACCATGGGCGGCACCCAGGTGTGCTGCGCCATTACCATGGAAACCAGCGTCCCGCCTTTTTTGCGGGGAACCGGCCAGGGCTGGATCACGGCGGAGTATGGCATGCTGCCTTGTTCGGCCAGCAGCCGCATGCAACGGGAGGCGGCCAAGGGCAGGTCTGGCCGCACCTATGAGATTCAACGGCTCTTGGGCCGTTCGCTGCGGACCATGGTTGATCTTGCCCTGTTGGGCGAGGTGACCCTCCGGGTGGACTGCGACGTGCTCAAGGCCGATGGTGGCACCCGCACCGCCTCGATCACCGGCGCAGCTATTGCCATGCGGGATGCCATCGAGCGTATGCACCGGGAAGGGGTTTTGGCCACGATGCCAGAGATCCTGCCGGTGGCGGCTATTAGCGCTGGCATCGTTGACGGCCAACCCCTGCTTGATCTCGATTATGCTGAAGATTCCACGGCCGAGGTGGATGCCAATTTCGTCATGACCGGAGATGGCCGCTGGGTGGAAACCCAATGCACCGCCGAGGGCAAGCCCTTCTGGCCCGAGGATTTCGGCCGGATGGCAGTCCTGGCCCGCAAGGGCATCGATGAGCTGTTTACCTTTTGGGCCCAGCGATGACCTCTCCTTTTACCCTACATAGTCACTCCAGCGATTGCGCGGCCCGGCGCGGCGAGGTGCGTACCTTGCACGGCACGGTGCAGACCCCGGTCTTCATGCCGGTGGGCACCCAGGCCACGGT
>CALMMG010000002.1 GCA_937868185.1 uncultured Pseudomonadota bacterium | reverse complement strand
GTATCTTTCTTCTTCAGCGATTCGCGCTTGTCGTAAAGCTTCTTGCCCTTGGCCAGACCCAGAATCACCTTGGCCTTCCCCCGCTCGTTGAAATACATCTTGAGGGGAATCAGAGAATACCCTTTTTCCTGAATCTTGCCAACGAGCTTGAGGATCTCGCGCTTCTTGAGCAGCACCTTGCGCTCCCGCACGGGGTCCGGCGCATCGTAGGTGGCGTGGCTGTATGGGGAGATATGCACCCGCTGGATAAAAACCTCGTTGTTTTTGATCTTGGCAAACCCGTCACGCAGATTCGCCTTGCCAGCCCTGAGGGATTTCACCTCCGAGCCTAATAGCATGAGGCCTGCCTCGATCTCCGACTCAATGGTATAGTCGTGGTAGGCTTTTTTGTTGGTGCAGACAACCTTCACAGCCACATTTTCACCCGCACATCCGTGCCCCAACTCCAAGAAAAAAACCCTTGCTCCGGGGGAACAAGGGGATCATGGCGACACTATAATACATCTTGGCTGAAAAAGCGAGGTGCACGGCTAATCCGCACCGGTTACACGCAAGGCCTCCTCCGGGGTGGTGATCCCGCTTTTCACCTTGCACCAGGCATCCTCCTTGAGTGTGGTCATCCCTTCCTCCCTGGCCGTCTGCCTGAGCTCCGTTTCGGCACTTCCACCGCTGATCTGCTTGCGGATCTTGTCGCTCATGGCAAAGATTTCAAAAATTCCGCACCGGCCAAGGTAGCCCGTACCCCGGCATTGCTGGCACCCCTTGCCCCGCCGTAGTTCGAAATCCCCATCTTCGATCACCGGCAGGCCGAAACCGCGCAGCTCTTCGGCAGACATGCGGAAGGTTTCGCTGCAATGGGGACAAATCCGCCGCACCAACCGCTGGGCCATGGCCCCCAACAGGGTAGAGCCAACCATGAAGGGCTGCACCCCCAAATCAAGCAGCCGGCTAATGGAAGCAACGGCATCGTTGGTATGGAGAGTGGAAAAAACAAGATGCCCGGTGAGCGCCGCTTGAACGGCATTCAGCGCCGTATCCAGATCGCGGATTTCTCCGATCATGATGATATCCGGGTCCTGACGCAGAATATTGCGCAGGATGGTGGAAAAGGTCACATCAAGTAACGGCTGCACCGGAATTTGATTGAATTCTTCATGCACCATCTCCACCGGATCTTCCACAGTGACCACATTTTTTTCCGGGGTGGCAATCTGTTTGAGGGTCGAATAGAGGGTAGTGGACTTGCCACTGCCCGTTGGCCCGGTAACAAGAAAAATCCCATGGGGTGCGTCCATAAAACCCTGGTATATTTTAAGATCACGCTCTGAAAACCCAATCTTGCCCACATCCTGGAAAAGAATCTCCGGGTCAAGAATTCGCAACACCGCCTTTTCACCAAAGGCCACTGGCACGGTGGAGACTCGAATCTCCGCCTCCTGACCACTGCGATCCACCTTGATTCGGCCGTCCTGAGGCCGCCGTTTTTCGGCAATATCCATCCGGGCCAGGGATTTGATCCGGGAGATTACTGCGGCATGGACCACCTTAGGCAGCTTGTAGATGGTATGCAGCACCCCGTCGATCCGCAAACGAACCTGAGCCTGCTCCCGCTTGGGCTCAATATGGATATCGCTGGCCCGTTGCTCAAAGGCATAGTTGAACATATGATCCACCGCCGAGGTCACATGCTGGTCCGAAGAAGCCGCCTCCTCGGTAGAGGAGATGCGCACATACTGCTCGAGATTACCCAGATCCACCAGGGGCCGGGTCAGATGGGTTTCTGCTGCGGTGATGGAAGACTGGAAACCAAAGAACTCGGCCAGAGTCTTGCGGATATCGCTCTTGGTGGCCAGATAGGGCTTAACCGTTAGCTGATTGGCACGCTCGATCTCGGCCAAGACGGTTTTGTTGTCGGGGTTGCAGATGGCAACCTCAAGCACGCCGTTGGCAATGGAAAATGGCAGCAACAGGTGCCTAAAGGCAAAGGTTCGGGGGATAGTTTTGGTGACCGTCTTCAGATCCAGCTCAAGGGGATCGAGCTTTTTGAAGGGCAAACCCAAATCCTTGGCTATTGCCCGGAAGATCAGCTCCTCGGTCAAAACCTGCCCTTTCTTTCCAGGCAACTCCAGATTCAAGGAGACGATGATATCAACAAAGCTCAGGCTCTCGTCTTGCTCCCTGCCAGCATCGGACTTACGCAGGACGCTATGCTGCCGAAGCAAAAGCTGGCGCTGCTGGGCCTTGCGATTTTCGACAAAAGAACGCTGCTCGGGGGTAAGCACCCGGTTTCTCTGGAGAAGATCGAGGAGATATTTTTCATCGTTCAACTGCGTCATTTTATCATTTCAGAGGGGTGGGAGCAGACTGTTGTGATGGTAAAATCACCCGCGGGGAAGAAAGTAGTGTGATCTCATGGGCAGTTATTCCCCCAAACCCGGCTTGCACTCCCTTGATGCGGACTCGATCGTGTTGCCTAAAATTATTAAAGGATATTCTGTTGCCGTTATCATCCAGGAAAACTGTGGTCCACACCTTTACTCCGTCCTTCACAATACTTAACAGTTGAATTTTTTTTTCAGCAACCACCATAAAATCATTCACCAAATTAATTTCCATGATGGGGGCAGTCAGTTCGATTGGCGCCGCATGTGCAGGCATCCTTGACGGCTCCGCTGCAGATACCCCCCCTGACCCAAAGAACACACACACCAATGACAAAACCACTCCACATATTGTGATATATCCATTAAGGCCTTTCATTGAAGAACCTCCTTTTTTATTTCTCACAGTTACCCCCTATCAAATCACGAACCGGGCTGACTATAGCAGAACCGTCGATAAAACCGTTATCTGTCTATCTGTCTCCAGTAAAACACTTCCACACTCTGCCTAAACACGGGGTTTTCCGTGGTGAACCCGGTAATGATGGTTGGCTTCCCTTCATGGACAACCAAAACAGGTTCCGGAGGAATACCAGGCGTCCCCAATTTCTTGCGGCGGTCACCACGGTGCTTGTCTCCAGAATTCTGATCATTATTGCTTGTATCATAATCCTGCACAGCTTCGCCGTGCTTGTAGCCTATGGCGTACAGATACCCTGCCCCTTTTGCTCCAGGGTTTGCACAAGGATCTACAACGACCGCTCCGGAGTCAGGGATATACGTTGTAAAATATATGACCCCGCCAAAAATTATTGGTGAAGAGACAACCTTTTCTCCCACCGAGCTTCCATCCGCCTCGACAAGGCGGATAAACCACCCCCTGTTGTTAGGATGGTCAATTGCATCACTGACATAGTTGGAGTAGAGCTTTCTAGTCGCTGCGACTGACTGCGTATTTTGGATAAGATCATCAGTGACATCAAGAATAAACAGGCCGGTGCCGGGCACACCAAGGATCTTATCGCCTTGCGCATCACGCTGCGTTCCAACGATTACGCTGTTGTCCGCCTTGGACTTGACCATACCATCTGTTGCATCAACGTAGGCTTCAATAATGGCGGGGAAAATGCTTTCATCAATTCCGGGGGTCGCAGAGTTGTCCTCCCACTGCCAGCTGTTTTTTATAGCATAGAATGCATTGGTAGTAGCAGTCTCATTCGGGTGTTCACGGTCACCAGTTCCATAGAAGACATAGTCCCCAATTCTATTCTCTGTCTTCTGCAATAAGTCTGTTGGAGCACAAGTAGGGGCTGGAGTCCCTGAACAATTCAACGTATCTGGGTTGGGCTGGGAGCAATAGGAAAATTTAACTGGGAAAAATTCATTGAGGACAGTGGGAGCATAAAAAATCTTTTTCCCGGGGCTGGAGTACAGCTTTAGCTTCTGACCCCAGGTCCCATCTTCCTGCCCGTTGTACTGGCCGGCAAAACAACCCTTTTTGGCCTTGTCCTGATTAAGATGAAAGATATCATCGCGAAAAGCAAACAGATTTCCATGGAGATCCCCGGCATAGGCCCTTGTCGTCGTTCGGGTGGATGGATTCTCATACCCCACAGCGGCCACGATGGAATGGGTCATGCTGCTAAAATTATCTCCATTGAAATTAAAGTTCGGAAATAAAGCACCCGTCTGGCTGTCAATGGCGAAAACCGCCTTGCCTTTACTGTCTGTGGCTGCCGGTGTGCTGCTGTCCTGATTATCATCATATCCCCCGGCCATGAAAAAAACATCCTTGGGTACCGGATCGCCATTGATATCCAGGTGATCCACCATCTCACACGCTTGCGGTTTCCCCCACGATTGCCCAAGATACTTGGTCCCGCCCCCGAGGATACTTGGCGCGACTTCGTACTGTAACAAAGGCGCATTGTAATCACTGATGTCAAGCGCCGTATAATGATAACCGCCCCGCCGTTCACCAACAATGATCATCTTCTTATTGGGGGTCGCGGGGTTGCCGTCATGATCGTAGGTGTACAAAACGGGGGAGCCGTCAACATAATAGTGCAGGGCGGTTGGCGCGACCAACGGAGCCAAATCATCGAGCAAATCACGCGGGACAAAACCCCATTTTTCCGCGCCATCATTGTCGTCAAAACAATGCAGCATGCCGTCGTTGGCGCCGACATAAATCATTGAATGATCATCTACCCCATCATTATTGTCATCATAATGGACCACCAAGGGTTGCGAGTGGAGAAGGCTTCCCAACGGCCAGGTGTCAGTTGTGTCATGCCTTACCGCTGTGATTACACTTGCAGTAAGGCCTGGGTAGGTTGTTGTATTAAGGGCTGCATTGGTCGTGACAAAGTTGTTCGCCACATTGGTCAAGGTAGAGGTGGTTCCAGTATAAGTGTAAATTTTCCTAACAACGCCGGCCGCCAAGTCATTGGTCAGTTTTTCGCCTGCCCCGCCTTTGATAACCGAAGGCCCGTCCACAATAGTGCTCCAATACGAGGTGGCGTTGTCAGCAACAACCCCGCCACTGATGGCAGCCATGCCATTTTTATCCTGAATGACCCCTAAATCGGTAATACCGTACTTCTTCAAATTGCCCACCCAGTTGCCCGTGTTGAGCGGCTGGAACAAGCCATAATAGACAAAGTTGCCGGCATAGGCCTTATTGGCGCGACTGACCGGAACAGCGGCGGCGGAGAACCCTTCGTTATTCGCCTTGATATCGCTTATAATGTTGTTAAGTGCCTCACCCAGGGAGGAGGCGTTGGCGGCAGTATAGTATTGCCCACCCCCATTGGTTGCTGTGTTCTGCAAGAGGGTGTTGTTCGTGGTGAACCCGATGGTATAGGTGGTGACCGTCTGGTTTTGAAAATCGCCAGCGCTTCCCATAGTTGGAAGGAGATCATTGTGGGCCAAGAAGTAGGCGACATCGTCCAAGTAGTCGGCTAGGCCGTCATGGCCTGCGGCGGGGATCTTCGTGCCGTTGATGTAGGCATTGTTTGCCAACTTGGGGTTATTATCCAAGGTGGGGTCGCCATCAGTCATGATGATGATATAGTTTTTCTGGCAACGGTACTGAATGGGCGTGCTGGTGCTGTAGTCCTGACAACCCGTGTTGCTCGCCGCGCAGGTGGCACTGAATTTACCCACCGGATACCCCGTACCCGTCGCGGTGCCGTTGTACCAGCTCTGCTGGCCGGCGTAAAAGAGTCCGGCCTCGGCCAGGGTTTCCGCCAGGGGCGTATAGGTATCGCTATACATCCCGCCAATCTGGCCAAAAGTAGCCGATTGATCATTATCGGTAAATACGGTGGTTGGGGTGTAGCTGCCAATTAGTGTCGCTTGGCTGGCTCCAGGAACAGCCATGATGTAGCCGCTTTCATATTCTTTATCGGCAGTGCTTCCGTAATAGGTCAGTGGTGTTTGAGCGTTGAACTTCATAAGGCCGAAACGGACATCGTTGTAATTATCATAGATAAGTTGCGCAATAACCTTCTTGGCGACCTCCATCCTGGTGAACTTGATTGCGTAACCCAGGGCGTCAAAGTTTCGAAAATTCCCGAGACGCAGGGTCCTATTCGTGCCGCCGCAGGTTACAACCGCTGAGCTGCCGCTTCCGCTTACCGTAAGATTCCCTTGATAATATCCCAGTGTTTTCAAACTAGTTTTTGCGGCAGCACATTGCCAGTTCGCGCTATTGATATCAGCAAAGTAGAGAGTGTTGTAATTCCCGCCACTGAGCCGGTACACAGCATTACTCGTTGCCGTTCCAGCGTAGGTGGTGTTCGGGTCATAGATATGACTGGGAATATCCTGCGTACCCATACTGCCCGAGTTGTCAAAGATGATCAGCACGTTGGGCTTTACATTAATGGTAGACACCCCATAAATATCGGTGTCGGCCGCAAGGGCGGGATGCGCCAGACATAAAAGAAACCCAAGGGCTAAATGTATTTTTTTCATCTTTCACTCTCCTGTGCCGAACGACACTGCTTCGTTAGGAAATGGTTTGGCGAAGCATTCCCCTGCCTATCTAAGAATCAATATTTGTTGAAAACCTTATAAACCCCTTCCTGCAATATCACTTTCCGGTCTAGGTCCGGTGAATAACTGGTCATGACATAACGGCGGATTTCAAAGTTTTTCGGATCATAGCCGCTTCCGGGAGGGGGTTTGTCCGCATGGGCCATGGGGGGAAACTGGTTGGCAGGATGTTTGGCTGCAACGACAGGATCCACCGTATTGTTATCCGCCCAGCCAGCAAGGATGGGGGTGCCGGTCGCTTCTATCTTCCTGACCTTGTAAAGACCCACGACAATCCCGTTTGGGTCCAGGCAATTACTCTCAATCGTGTCGTTGATGCCGTTGCCGTTTGCATCCCCATTAATGGGAAAAACCGCTGTTGTTTCCCCAGCACCAATGAAGGCGGAGGTTAGCCAGGTCCGAAAGTTAAATCTGCCTTGAGCCAGACAGCCCTCCTGATTATAAAAATCCACCTTGATCATCCGGTCATTGGAAGCAATCAAATACTCGGTATTGCTAATGTTGGTCGCCGCGATACCTAGGATAACAAGGACGAGCAATACCACCATTGCAGCTGCAAGGACAAATCCGTCCTCATTACCAACCACCTTGCCCAACAACGGTGTACTTTTCATGGGATCCTCCCCTATAGAACCTTAACGAAATTCATACTCACTGTTCTCACCCGCCCCCCTTCATTCCAGACCACATGCACCTGCATGTCTATGCCAACCTGTAGGCCAGTGACTGGATCATTGTGGGGAGTTCCATTCCAGTATATGGTGTACTCTCCGGAAGTGATTGAGTTGTCCGCCACGTCATCCACAACCTGCATCATGTTGTTCCCTGGCCCAACAAGACCCAGGATTCCCATCCTCTTAAAAGGCACATTGTTATTGTTGGCCAACAGTGGATCGCCTGCACTCAATGAGAGGATGTTTTCAATCTGAGCGGCAGCAAGATTTGTTGCCTCCGTCAGCTTAGATGAGTTCGCGTTTCCCTTGATGGCTGCCACCTGCATGGCACCGGCACCCAATAGGCCGATTGCCAGGACTACGATTGCAATCATCACTTCGATGATGGTGAAGCCCTTTTTGTTATTCAGGCAAGGATGTATCATGAAAGTCTCGCTCCATGGTCCGACAGGTGTTCCGGGATGGGCACTATCTTGCGCGGCATCATTTTTTTTAGTTCCGCAGCTGGATTGTTGTAATCAACAGGCGGCGGCGGAAGTTGTCGTTGAATGCGTTGCTGTTATTGCCCGGTACTCCGTCAAAATCCCAGGCGCTTCCCGCAACGATGCATGAGTCATCTGGAAGTGCGGGAGGAGCTGGCTGCGGGCATGAGGCAGGAAAATAGCTTAGAGTATTGACAAAGCTAGGGTCCTGCCGGTCCGCCCGCGCCAGAATGGAAACCTGAATGGTGGCAATGTCAGCAAGGACGGTGGTTACATTGCCGCTTGCATCGAGATAACGAAACTCCAGCGCCTGGATATTTTCGGCCAACGGCGCTACAGCCCCTCCGTTAACCGCTCTGCCGATAGCCGTAGCCGTATTTCCTTCCGCCGCATAGGGCACATAAAGGCTATAAGTTATAGTCGTGAGTCCTCCGGCATTGGCAACCATTGAAAATGTAATGGAGCTGGCTGCGGCTGCAGAAATCTCGGCCCCGGCGATCTTGCTCGGATCATATCGAGCCATACGCAACTCTCTGGTCATCTGGCTCATGGCGGCTCTGAGATTCTGCTGCATGACAACCACCTCATCCTGCACCACATAGCTCGCCTGTTGGATGCGAAAAGTGGTTACGATGGCAGCCATAACCACCCCGGAAATTGCCAAGGCGATCATCAACTCAACCAGGGTAAAACCTCTTTGGGCGATAGGTGTCTCGGCAACAGTGCGCATTTCATTCCATCCAGTTGTTTGCGGTGAAGGGTAACATCCCATTATATTTTCTCAATTTAGCCGCTCCGCTTGTCACGGTGGTTATGGCATAGACAATATGTTGCTGGACGTTTACCAGATACACGGTGCCGACTCCGGATGTTCCATTGCTGTTATATGTGCAGATGCCTCCCGGAAAAGTAATGCTTTGGGCAACAGCCGCCCCTCCCCAGTCAACAAGCCCGGCAGGAAAGGCAAATTGAACTCCTCCACCATATCCTGACAAATTCACCTGGTATTCACCTGACAGGTCAACGACTCCGTTTCCATTAAGGTCGATGAGATAGGAGTTCGGATTTGCTGCCGGGCCAAAGACAACCTGGACGGTGGTGTTATTCTTCACCGCCAGCAACCTTGCGTTTTGCAAGGCGGAATACAGGTCCCGGGCTGCGCTTTTGAGACGATAATTGGGGAGCCAAGCGATAAAAGCCGGAGTAGCGACAGCGGCCATGATACCGATAATGGCCACGGCGATCATCAACTCCACCAAGGTGAAGCCTGCCTTTCTTTTGGTCTGCGTCAGATGCATTGGTGCTCCTACCTCTACGAAGGCGCCTAAAGCTTTTTATGGAAAGATGACGATTAATCGTTGATGCCAGAATCGTGCCTAGACAAAATGTCCCTATGAAATCCTGCACGCATGTCGCTCGGGAGTACAGAACATGTGAGAAGAACATCGTTTCTAACGAGTCGCAATGGCTAGAAATAATGTTAATTTTTTTAATAGTATATTGCCCAACGGGAAAAGAAACATTAATTTTTTTAATACAATCCATACTCTTTGATCTTGCTAAGTAATGATGGATAGCTAATCTCAAGCATATGGCTCGCCTTGGTCTTATTTCCATCGGTTGCGACCAGGGCACGGGCGATCAACGCCTTTTCCAGTTCTCGTTGGCCCTCCTTAAGCGAAAATGTGACCAGCGCCGTTGCAAAGTTCGGCTGTTGCGGTTCCGCCAGCCCGACCAAGTTCTCTGGCAAATGCTCCGGCAATATTATATTGTCCTCAGCCAGTACAGCAGCCCGCTCCAAGACATTTTCCAATTCGCGAACATTGCCAGGCCAATGATAACGCAACAAAATCCCCAAGGATGCAGCGGCCAGAATAAGCGGCTCCTCGCCAAGCTTATCGGCGATCCTGCCAAGAAGATAGGTACAGAGCAACGGGATATCCTCAAGACGCTCGCGCAGCGGCGGAACATGCAGCCTAATCACGTTCAGGCGATAAAACAGATCCTCCCGAAAGCGCCCCGCCGCCACCTCCTCTTCCAGATCGCGGGCAGTGGCGGCAAGAACCCGCACATTTACAGGGGTTGTCCGCACCCCGCCCACAGGCCTGATCTCCCGTTCTTGCAGCACCCGCAGCAGCTTCACCTGCGCCCCGAGGGGGAGTTCGCCAATCTCGTCCAAAAAAAGCGTGCCCCCATCCGCCTCCTGAAAAATGCCGTTACGGTTTTTCTCCGCGCCGGTAAACGCCCCTTTCACATAGCCGAACAACTCGCTTTCCAGCAGGCTCTCCGGCATACCGCCACAGTTGACGGCCAAAAACGGTTTCTCAGCCCGACTGCTTTCGCGGTGAATGCCCCGCGCTACCAGCTCCTTGCCGGTACCAGACTCACCGGTGATGAGCACCGTGATGTCGTAGCGCGCTGCCTTGACCGCCGTCTTAAGAAAGGCGAGCATGACTGAGCTTTTGGCAACCATGCCGTCCAGCCCGCGCGTCCCCTCCAGATCGTCTATCCGACGCCGCAACAGCTGGTTTTCCCGGCGCAGCTTGAGGTGCTCTCCGGCCCGCTCCAAGGTAAGGAGCACCTCGTCGGCCTTAAAGGGTTTGGTAATAAAATCGTAAGCCCCGGCCTTCATGGCCTCCACGGCGTCCTCGATAGCCGCATATGCCGACATCATGACAATCGGCACATCAACCCCTATCTCTTTGACCTTGGCCAAAAAATCCAAGCCATTGAGACGCGGCATTTTCAAGTCGCAGAGGATGAGATCGACCTCCTGCCTGGTCAAGGCCTCCAGTCCTTCCTGGCCGTTTTCCGCCAGGGTCACAGTATACCCCGCCTTGCCGGTGAGCAGGGAAAGCATATGCCGCATGTTGGCCTCATCGTCAATAATCAGCAGCCGCCGTGGTTCATCCATCCTGATCCGCTCTTGATCTCTGTACACAATTTTCATCCCCGCCTGAATCCTCGGCCAAAAGCGGCAGACTGAACCATATCTCCGCGCCCTCTCCCGGTTGACTGACAGCACCCATGTCGCCCCCGAATCCGGCGATCAGTCCGTAGGAAACGGAAAGCCCAAGGCCGGTGCCCTTTCCCGGTTCCTTGGTGGTAAAAAACGGTTCGAACACCTCGGCCACATACTCGGCCGCGATTCCTGGCCCGTTGTCCCGCACCGCCACCCGCAAAGCGGGCAAGCCGTTGGGGTCGGACCAATTCTCGCAAAGCACCTCAATTCTGCCGCTTTTTTGAAAAGCATCCTCTGCCAAGAGTGCATCCTCTGCGTTGAGCAGGCAGTTGACCAACACCTGACGCAGACCGTCCGGATCCGCTACGATCAAATCCTGGTCGGCACGAAGCGTCGCGCTATAGGCAATCGCCCCATTGCCACGCTCGCGGAACAATGCTACGACCTGTTGAACCAGTTGCTGTCCATGCACCGGCACACGGTTGCCCGGCGCTGGCCGGGCGAAGTCAAGAAGCTGCCGGATGAGCCGGTTGACCCGGCCCAGTTCCTGGTCAGTCCTGTCCAGAAAATCCTTCCTCTCGCCTGGGTCAAGACCTTCCTGGCGAAGCAATTCCAGATACCCCTGCATCACCCCCAGAGGATTGCCGATCTCGTGGGCAAGGCCGGCCGCCAACCGCCCGGTGGATGCTTGTTTTTCGGCACGCACCATTTCCTGGCGGGTCTTTTCCAGCTGGGTGTTGGCCTGCTCGAGGGAACAGACCGTTTTTCGCAAATCCTCACGATCCTGCTCCAATTGGGCAACCATCCTGTGCAGACTGAACTCCAAACGACCAAACTCATTGCGCCCGCGTCCAGAAAATGGGAGAAACTCATGCCGCGCCGAATAGAGATCTGCCTGCTCGGCAAGGTTCTCCAAGGGCCGTACCACCAGCTTAATGATGTAGAACAGCCCAAGCAAAGACAGGAGAATGGCGTTAACAAGCACATACCCCAGAATGGTAGCCTCCCCTTCCCGTAACCGCGCATTAAGCGGGGACAGGGAGCGGATCATGCCAACAGCGCGCAGAGACGCTTCACCATCAACCCGGACCGGGTGGACAAGGAGCAGTATCTCCCCGGGGTGTTGCGCCCGGTCTTCCGGTGGCGACAGGCGGCGACGGTATTCTTTCCCGCTTGTCACGACACGGCTTAGCCCTTCCGCAAGGGGTTGGGCAAAATCACATTGCGGGGAAACCACCACTCTGCCCGCCACGCCTAGTATCCCGAGACACAATACCGCCCCATCCGATGCCGGCAATTCCAAACTGACCGCGTCGCCGCCCATTTCCGCCGACGGGAAGCCACGCGAAGCAAGAGATGCCAGTAACAATTCCGCCTGCCCTTGGTCCACCTGCAAGGCGTCACGCCGCCAATGCTGCATGGCAACAAACTCCACAAGAAACATACCAATGGTGAGCAGTAGGAAAAAGGTGAGACCGGTTTGTATCTTCAGGCTTCGCACGGGACATGATTCCTTTCTTGGGGTTCACTCCGAGGAGAAAAGGATCCCGCTACGGGAACAAATGTCATGTTGACAAATATATCGCAAACAATCCATAAATATTATAAGAATTAGTGGTTGATCTACATCCGGGCCACATAGCCGGGTTATCCGCAGGGAGAAAAACAATGCTCAGAACAGCGGTAATAGGATGCGGCTATTGGGGACCCAACCTTATCCGCAACTTTATGGCCTGCCGACAAACAACTGTCACTTGGGTATGCGACCAGGATGCGGCCCGGCTAGAGGCTGCCTTGCGGCCGTTCCCTTCGGTGCGGAAAACTACCTCCCTGGACGAACTCCTGGCTGCGGAGGATATCGACGCTGTAGCAATAGCCACGCCGGTGGCGACCCATTATCCCTTAGCAAAAGCCGCACTAGAAAAGGGCAAGCATGTCCTGTTGGAAAAACCACTGGCAGCCAGCATCGCCCAGGGTAGCGAACTGGTAGAGCTCGCCGCAAAAAAAGACCTCCGCCTGATGTGCGACCACACCTTTTGCTACACGGGTGCGGTCAGAAAAATCAAACAGATCATCGACGCAGGCGAGCTGGGAGAGATATTGTATTTTGACTCAATCCGCATCAACCTCGGCCTGTTCCAGAACGATGTAAACGTCATCTGGGATCTGGCCACCCATGATCTTGCCATCGTCGATTTTCTCTTCCCTGAAAAGCCCATCCAGGTGAGCGCCCATGGCTTGGCCCATGCCGGGAACAGCATTGAAAATATTGCTTACGTCACCCTGACCTATCCCAGCAACTTCATCGCCCACTTCCACGTCAACTGGCTTTCTCCGGTCAAGATCAGAAAAACGCTCATCGGCGGCAGCAAAAAGATGATCGAATGGAATGATCTTGTCCCGGCAGAAAAAATCAAGGTATACGATAAAGGAATTGAACTCAATCCCATGGAGCAGGATGAGAAATCTCGGCTCATGGTCTCCTACCGCTCTGGCGATATCCACTCACCGCAAATTGACAGCACCGAAGCTTTGTTACTGGTGGCGAAAGAGTTTGCCGATTGCATAACCGAAAACCGGCCACCATTGACCGATGGTCATTCCGCCTTACGTGTTCTGCGCGTGCTGGAGGCGGCCGAACGCTCCATCAAATCTGGTGGCGCCAATGTCCGCATTGAATACCCATAAGGAAGGCCCCGTGGAATTATGCCGGATTACTCCCGATGTCTTCCTAGGCAAGGATGTTTCCATCCATGCTTTTGTCAATCTCTATGGCTGCCGCATCGGGGAGGAGACAAAGATCGGGGCATTTGTCGAGATACAAAAAAATGCCTCTATCGGAAAACGCTGCAAAATTTCCAGCCACACCTTTATATGTGAAGGTGTCACTATCGAAGACCATGTGTTCATCGGCCATAACGTCACCTTCATCAACGACAGGCACCCCAGGGCAGTGAACCCAGACGGCAGTATGCAGAACGATCCAGATTGGCAGGTAACACCCACCGTTGTCGGCCAGGGGGTCTCTATCGGTTCCAGCGTCACCATTTTATGCGGAATCACCATCGGAGCCGGCGCCCTCATTGGCGCCGCGAGCCTGGTGCTTACCAACATCCCTCCCGGCGAGATCTGGGCGGGAAACCCGGCTAAATTCATCAAGAAAGCCCCGCAACCATGAACATCCCTTTTCTCGACCTCAAAGCGCAAAATAGCGCCCTCAAACAAAAAATCCTCCTGATCTGGGAAAAAATTCTCGATGAAGCGGCCTTTATCGGCGGCAAATATGTAAAGGCCTTTGAAGAGGAATTTGCCACCCTTACGCACACCACACACTGCATCGCGCTCAACAGCGGCACCGATGCCCTGCGTTTCATCTTCCTGGCTCTGGGGTTGAATCCTGGAGATGAAGTGATCACTGCTCCCAACACCTTTATCGCCACCACCGAGGCCATCAGCCAGGCCGGGGGCAAACCCGTTTTTGTGGATATTGACCCGGGGACATATACCCTCGATCCCGGAAAGATCGAGGCCGCCATCACGCCAAAAACACAGGGCATCGTCCCGGTGCACCTCTATGGGCAGCCAGCAGAGATGGACGCCATCACCGCCATCGCCAAAAAACATAATCTGTGGGTGGTGGAAGATGCCTGCCAAGCGCACTTAGCCGAGTACAAGGGACGCACCGCCGGCTCTCTGGGCCGAGCCGCCGCGTTTTCCTTCTATCCCGGAAAAAATCTCGGCGCCTGCGGTGATGCCGGCGCGGTGACAACCAATGACCCCGATCTTGCCGCAATAATTGCCATGCTCCGGGACCATGGTCAGACCCGCAAGTACTATCATGCGATGGAGGGATATAATGGCCGCTGCGATGCCCTACAGGCCGCCGCTCTTTCCGTAAAACTCAAGCATCTGCCCCTGTGGACCGAAACGCGAAGAAGGCACGCGCAACGCTACCAGGAACTCCTGCATGACATCCCCGGCTTGACCCTGCCCCTAACCGCACCCGAGAATCTGCCCGCATACCACCTCTTTGTGGTCCAGCTTGAAAATCGAGATTTCGTCATGGATGCCCTCGCAAAAAAAGACATCGCCACAGGCCTTCATTACCCCCTGCCCCTGCACCGGCAAGAGGCATATGCCCACCTGCACCTGCCAGTCGGTTCTTTTCCTGTGACGGAAGCCTGTGCAGAGCGATTACTCTCCCTACCGCTGTATCCAGAACTTACCGATGAGCAGATCGTCTTTGTCTGTGACAGTATCAAGGAGATCCTTGGATGATTCGACTTAACCACAGACATTGCCTGGTTACCGGAGGTGCGGGGTTTATCGGCTCCCATCTGGTTGATCGGCTGTTGGCAAACGGATGCAAGGTCCGGGTGCTCGACAATCTGAGCAACGGCAAAACCGCCAACCTCGCCCATCATTTTGCCAACCCGAACTTTGAGTTCAGCCAAGGCTCGATCACCGATCCTTGTGATGTAGAAGAGGCGACTCAAGATATTCAGGTGGTTTTTCACCTTGCCTGCCTGGGGGTCAGACATTCCCTTGCCCACCCCTTTGAAAACCATCGGGTCAACGCCGAGGGAACGCTGCTCCTGCTTGCCGCTGCCAGGAGAGCCAAGGTGCTTCGCTTTGTCCACTGCTCCTCTTCGGAGGTCTATGGCTCCGCGCAACATGTCCCCATGGCGGAAACGCATCCAACCCATCCCTGCACCGTATACGGAGCCAGCAAGCTGGCGGGAGAAGCCTATGCCCGCGCCTACCACCTGACTTATGGCCTGCCCACGGTGATCGTCAGACCGTTCAACACCTATGGTCCCCGCTCCCACCATGAGGGAGACGCTGGGGAGATGATTCCCAAGTCCATTGTCCGCGCCTTAAACGGCAAAGAAATCCTCGTGTTCGGAGACGGGTTGCAAACCCGTGATTTCACCTTTGTGGAAGATACGGCCGCAGGGCTTGTGGCTGCAGCGGAATGCGAGGCCACAACTGGTCTTACCCTGAACATCGGCTGTAATTTTGAAATATCCATAAAAGACCTGGCCGAAAAATTGGTTGCCATGGTGGGCAATGCTGCGGCCACGGTCAGGTTTACCCCAGCCCGTCCAGGCGATGTCAGCCGGCTTTATGCCGATCCCTCCGCCTTCATGGGGATGTGCGACTGGAGGCCGGCCACCGCTTTTGAGGCCGGACTTGAAAAAACCATCGCCTACTTCCGTGAACACCCCTCTGGCCCTGCAAGCCTCCTGCAGAGTGAAGCCGGACGGAACTGGTGAGATGATGATCCCGCTTGCAAAGCCATGCCTTGGCGAAGAAGAAGCCTCAGCCGCCCGTGAAGTCATCCTCTCCGGCTGGGTGACTCAGGGCCCCAAGGTCAAAGAGTTCGAAGACCATTTCGCTGCGTATGTCGGAGCACGACATGCCTGCGCGGTTTCGAGCTGCACCACCGCCCTGCACCTTGCCCTGCTGGGGGTTGGGGTCAGACCGGGCGATGTGGTGATTACCGTGAGCCACAGCTTTATTGCCACAGCCAATGCCGTGCGCCATTGCGGTGCTGAGCCTGTCTTTGTCGACATCGAACCGACCTTCTACAATATGGACGTGACCCAACTGAGGAAATTTCTCGCCGAAGAATGTGAGCAAGGAGAAGGCGGACTCTACTACCGGCATGTTGCCCGACTTTGCGGAGGCGAATCCCCCCTCCGGTTTGTCGATCCAGCAAAAAACAGGCTTGGTCGAGTGGCGGCCATCATGCCGGTCCACCAGATGGGCATGCCCTGTGAAATCGCCAGCATTGTTGCACTTGCCCGGCAGTACCGCCTACCAGTAGTGGAGGACGCCGCCTGCGCCGTCGGCAGCGAGATCTCCCAAGACAACGGGACAAACTGGAAGAAAATCGGCCACCCCCACAGCGCAGTGGCCTGCTTCAGTTTCCATCCGCGCAAGGTTCTCACCACTGGGGACGGCGGCATGCTCACCACCAACAATCCGGAGCTGGACAGCAAATTCCGGCTCTGGCGTCAACACGGCATGGGCGTCTCGGACCTGGCGCGACACGGAGCCGACACGGTGGTCTTTGAAGAGTACCTTACCACAGGCTACAATTATCGAATGACGGATATCCAGGCTGCGATCGGCATCGAGCAGCTCAAGAAACTGGATGACATGGTGGAGGAGCGCCGCAATATTGCGGCCCGCTATCAGGAACTGCTCCGCGATGTGCACGGCATTACCCTGCCCTGCGAACCGGCTGCCGCAAAATCCAACTGGCAGAGCTACCCGGTGCGGCTGACGGCTTTAAGCAGCCAAAGCCAGCGGGACTTCATGCAGCTTTTACAAAAGAAGGGTGTCGCTTGTCGGCGGGGCATCATGAATGCCCACCAGGAGCGACCCTATGCCCAGGCTGGTCGGCAGCAATTACCACAGAGCGAGGCTTGCCGGGACCAGGTCATCCTGCTACCCTTATTCTGCGGCCTGAACGAGGAAAGTCTCCGCCAAATCGCACAAGCCCTGCAGGAGGTCTGCGCATCGTGAGCAGAAGTGGCTGGTTTCTGGTTCTCCTAAGCGCCGGCCTCACCGTGGCCGCCAACCTCTTGCTGCGAAGCGGCGTGGAGCGGGCGGGTGGTTTTGCCATGGGGCTTGTCGGCTTGGTGGGTTTGATCCGACAGCCCCGTTTCGATCTCGGCATTACCCTCTATGCCATGGCCAGCCTGGTCTGGTTCAGGGTTCTTGCCATGGAACCGCTGAGCATCGCCTACCCGGTCCTGGTCAGCACCACCTTTCTCCTAGTGACCATGGGGGCCGTGTTGCTCTTCCGCGAAAGTCTGGCCTGGCACAAGATTCTTGGTCTTGTGGTCATCCTGGCCGGGATCTTCATTGTCAGCAAAAGTTGACCGCATATTATACCGTTGGCATAAGGGTGATACAATGAGTAGACATGGCAATCGCTCAAAAAAACTTACGCGGGTATTAGTCACCGGCGTGGGTGGAAGATCATTCGGCAACCAAATCCTCTATGCCCTGCTGTTGAAGGAGGACTACCATATTGTTACCACCGATGCCGACCCCTTTTCCTTTGGCCTGTATCAGACGCCAAATAGGTATATTGTCCCTTTTGCCAATGACCCTGAGTACCTTCCCGCTGTCCTGCGTATAGTCAAACAAGAAAAGCTGAACGCTATCCTGCCGGGTACCGAAGCAGAAAATCTTGTGCTCGCAAACAACAGGGAGACCTTCGCCGCCTTGGGCTGCACCATAATTGCAAGCCACACCGAGATAATCCGCCTCTGCAACGACAAGGCAAAAATCAATACCTGGCTGGGAGATAACGGCTTTCTCACCCCACGCACAGTGACGGTCTCAGACTGGCGGGCTCTTGTCGCGGATGTCGGCTTTCCGGTAATCGGCAAGCCGACTAGGAACACGGGCGGCTCCCGAAATGTAGCCATCCTACAGGATGCAACCGAAGTAGAACAATTCCTGCTCCACGTCCCGAACCGGGATGAGATCATTTTTCAAGAATATGTTGGAACCCATGAAGATGAGTATACGGTCGGTGTTCTCGTTGCTAAGGATGGGGCAATCATCGACTCCATCGTCATACACCGCAAATTGATTGGCCTTTCGTTGGGAGAAAAACGAGTCATTGGCCACGCCACGTATGCTCTGTCAACCGGCTATTCCCAGGGATTCATCATCAAGCATGATTTTATTCAAAAAAGCTGTGAACAGTTGGCCACAACTCTCGGGATCAGGGGGCCGCTCAATATCCAATGCCGCTTGGCCGGTGACAAGCTGTACATTTTCGAGGTGCACCCACGCTTCTCCGGGACAACCTCGATTCGGGCTGACGTGGGATTCAACGAACCCGATATTCTCATCAGAAACTTCCTGGGTGATGAAACGATTGGTCGTCTGGATTATCGGTATAACGTCGCCGCGATCCGCGCCTTCCGGAGCATCTTGGCGCCCATGCAGGATTTGGCAACCGTTCCTCGGGGATAACATGCGCGCACTTGTGACGGGGGGGACGGGTTTTATCGGCAGACACCTTGTCAAGGCGTTACTTGAGGCAGGGTGGAGTGTCGTCTGTCTCACCAGAAGGCGCATGGTTCCGGCCGAGCCGAACATAGCCTGTATCACCGCCGATCTCTCCGTCCCGCAAAGCCTAAATTTGCCCCCTGCAGACATGGGGAGAATCGATGCCATCTTCCATCTTGCCGCACAACTGCCGGCCCCCTCCGGAAAAATCGATCCGGAACTCTATTCCCAGACCAACGCATTGGGTACCGCTGGCCTGTTGAAAACATTTTTTCAACTCCAGGCAACAGTCTTTGTTTATATGTCGAGTCTCCCCATAATCGGCAAGCCAAGAAAACTCCCGATCACGGAAACACACGAGAGCAGAGCGGAGCACCCATACTTGGCCAGCAAACTCGCAGGAGAACAGCTTTGCGAGGATATACGCCGCAATCACGACCGCAAAATCGTCAGTCTGCGGCTCACCTCCCCATATGGGCCTGGAATGCCGGAACATTCCGTCCTCCCCCTGTTTGTCGATGCTGCTTTGTCTTCGCGGGACATTTGCTTCCACGGCTCTGGCCAAAGAACGCAGAACTTTGTCCATGTCTCCGATGCGGTCCGCGCATGCCTGCTCGCAGCAACGTCACACGCCGCAGGCATCTACAATATCGGAGGCTCATCCTCAATCAGCATGCGCGAACTCGCCGCCATGATCGTTGCCTTGATTCCAGGCTGTCGCAGCCGGGTCATCCCAAGCGGCAGGCCGGACCCACAGGAGGATTATCGCTGGGATGTCAATCTCGATCTCAGCGCAAAGACCTTGGGATATGCGCCGCAGATTGTCCTTGCCGCCGGAATTTCGGACTATATCGATTTCTTGTCTTCAGGGAAAAAACCGTATCAGTGGTGGCTGGACGCATGAAAATCGGGCTGGTTGCAGATATCCATGCCAACCGTCCGGCCCTCACGGCTGTACTCCGGGAACTCCAGGGAGTAGACCGGATATGGTGCTCCGGGGACATCACCGGCTACTATCCAGATCCCAATGGCGTCATCACCGATCTGCTGGCGCACCGTGTCGAGACTATCAAGGGCAACCATGATTGGTATCTAGAGAATCCTCCATCCTCGCCCAACGCCTTTTTGCACCAATCGATAAGCCACACCTTGTCCTGGATTACACCGGAATACAGGCTACTGCTCCAAGATCTCCCTTTGGAAAAAACCTGGGAGCTGGATGGCCTGCGGATCAAGATGTATCACGGGAGCCCGTGGGATATTCTTGAAGAATACATCTACCCAGACTATAGTCACTTCGAGAGGTTCTTGGCTCTGGAGGCCGACATCATCATTCTTGGCCATACCCACTACCCCATACTCCGTGAAATTCAAGGAAGGATGATAATTAATCCCGGCAGTTGCGGGCAACCCCGCGACGGCGATACCCGTGCAGCCTTCGCGGTGCTGGACACACAAACCCGCGCCGTTGATTTTCGGCGGGTTGCGTATGACGCTTCACCGCTCCGGCAATCAATCCGCGACCTCTTCCTCAACGAGGAATTGCTCAACTATCTGCCCAACACAGGGGAAATTTTGTGCAAAAAAAATTAGCAGAAAGCACCGACCCGGTTTTAGAGGCAAATATTCAATTTCATACCGCTCTTGCCAAACAGTACGATGGGTCGCAGCCGTATTTCTCCGACCCCATCAACACGGAGCGGGTTTCCGAAATCCTCGCTGAGCTTGCGGCCCAGGCAGGAGATGAGGCCCTGCTTGACATCGGCTGTGGAACCGGGTTCATCTGCGCGCTTGCCCAAAGCATCTTCAAGCAGGTGGTCGGGCTTGACGCCACCCCGGCCATGCTCTCCCTAGTAAAACCGAGTCCCAACATTCACCTCATTCTCGGTGACGCCCGTCATGTACCATACCCCGATGGGTCATTCAATGCGTGCACCGCCAACGGAGTGCTGCACCACATGGAAGACCTGAAACCGGTGGCCAGGGAGATATGCCGGGTCCTCAAACCCGGCGGCATGTTTTATTCCGATGAAGATCCGAGTCATGACTATTTTGATTTTTTCGACACCCTTGATACAGGTAATCCCGAGCTGTCCGAACTCATGCGCAAGGAACACGACAATCTCACCAACAAAGCCCGGGAAATGAAAGAACAGTTCCATGTTGACGAAGAAATAACCCAGCTGGCGGAATATCAGAAAATGATCAAGGGCGGCATGAGCGCCCAGGCAATGCGGCAAATTTTCCTTGCTGCCGGCTTCAGCGAGGTTCAGATAGAATATCGCTGGTATCTTGGACAGGCCTCCGTGCGAAAACAGACGGGAAGAGAGGGCGAAAAAATAATCAACGATTACCTGCAGGCGGCACTGCCCTTGTCTTCGAGATTGTTCAAGTATTTCAAACTGGTGGCCACCAAGGCAACCGCATAAGCAATGATCGGCGAAACTATGACCATCCAGTATTCTCCAAGCTACTCCCCCAAATCGGGCTTGGCCATGCTCTCCGTAATAACCCCGGCCTATAACGAAGAGCACAACCTCCCCTTACTCTTCGAGCGGCTCCAGAAGACCATGGCTGCAATCACTATGGAATGGGAATGGCTCGTTGTTGATGACCATTCCACCGACGCCACCTTTGCCTGCTTGTCGGAAATCTCCCGCCGAGCACCCCAGGTAAATGTGATTCGCTTGGCGCGGAATTTCGGCTCCCACACCGCCTTATCCTGCGGATTGCAGCACGCGCGCGGCGCTTGCGCCGTGGTTCTGGCCGCCGACCTCCAGGATCCTCCGGAGCTGATCCCCGAATTTCTTGCGCGTTGGCGCAGCGGTGCGCAGGTTGTCTGGGGGGTCCGTGGCATGCGCCCGGACGACAAGGCCGGAACCATCGGTTTTTCGAGGGTGTATTTTTTCCTGATGCGCCGCTTTGTCGGCCTGCAAAACATGCCCCCCACCGGCTCTGATTTTTTTCTTATTGATCACCGCGTTATCCATGCCTTCCGGCAATTTCAGGAAACCAACGTCAGCACGATCGGCCTCCTGACCTGGCTTGGTTTTCGTCAGGAATCTTTTCCCTATGACAAGGATAAACGTGTACATGGGCGATCCGGCTGGACTCTTGAGAAGAAAATAAAAATCCTGATCGACTCGATCACAGCCTTTACCTACAAGCCGATACGCTTGATGTCCTATACCGGCTTTATCTTTGCCCTGTTCGGCTTTTTTTCCGCAGGAATTATCATTGGGAAGGCGCTGCTCTGGGGGTCACCTGTTCAGGGATATCCATCCATCATGGCAGGGGTACTGGTGATCGGCGGAATCCAAATGCTCATGCTCGGTGTGTTGGGTGAATATATATGGCGCGCGCTTGATGAAGCACGACGGAGGCCACATTATATCATTGAAGACATTGCGGGGAATTTACAGAATCAACACCAGCCCAACTCGAACCGGCAGGAGTAATTCGTGCATTTCCTTTACCGCTTGTTGGAAAATCCGACCATCTACAAGCTCTCGCAAATACTTCTTGGCCCTGGCGCGGAGAGGGCCATAACACGGAAAATAATCAGCCTACAGGAGTTGCTCCCCGTCACCAAACTCACCTTGGATGTCGGTTGCGGGCCATCAAGCTGGTTGCGGAGGGTGGGCGGCCATCCTGTCGGCCTGGACATCTCCTTTCCCTACTCTGTAGCATACACAACTGCCGGCGAAACAGCCATAACCGGATCGGCAACCGAATTGCCCTTTGCCGACAAATCCTTTGACGGCATATGGTCCATCGGGCTATTGCACCATCTGCCCAAGAACGCAGCCCGTATGGCGATATTGGAGATGTGCCGGGTCTGTAAGCCGGGGGGCTATGTTGCCGTATTCGATGCGGTGCTGCCCCTTTCTCCGTGGCGACATCCATTAGCGTATCTCGTCCGCAAGCTGGACCGCGGCAAATTCATGCGTACCCAGGCTGAACTAGAGACTTTACTCCCCGTTTTGTCGCCGTGGTCCGTCACCCGTTTCACCTATGCCGCCAACGGCCTGGAAATGCTCTTATGCTGGAACAAGAAAACCGCCTGAACCCCGCATCCCCTCCAGAAACACCGCGGGATATCCCTTGCCCGTGGCACTGGGGTTGGTCCGCCGCCTTAGCCACGATTGTGTTAGTCACCCTGGCATTCCGCTACGCTTTACCGGTACGAGACGGGGATCTCTGGTTCCATATGCTGTACGGCAAGTATTTCTTGGCACACAAGACCCTGATTGCCGACCACACCATCTTTTCCTGGACACCTACCACCAACGACACCATCTACTGCACCTGGCTGCCGGATATCTTTTTGTATCTACTCCACAAGGTTGCTGGACTCCCCGGCATCTTCGCCTTCCGCTACCTCTGCATGCTGGTCCCGGTGTTGGGCTGTTTTCTCTATGCCCGCAGGCTGAAAATCGCCGTCCACCCCCTGACCTGGCTGCTTTGCCTGCTGGCGGTGATCATGTCTTACACTGCCGCCTTCGAGAAGCCGGAAATCCTCTCCTTTGTCTTCATGACCCTGATGGCCTGGAACTGGTGGCATATCCGTAGCGGCAACGATGGAGCATGGAAGAACTGCTACCTCTTCCCGGCCATCATGCTGGTCTGGGTCAACACCCATGGCGGGTTTGTCTTCGGCGCCGTCTTTCTGGTCCTCATCTGGCTGGGTGAGATGTGCAATACCTGGCTTAGCCCACAAAACACCTTACCAGAAAAAGTGCGCAAGCATCTGACCATTGCCCTATTTCTCGCCGCCCTCACCCCTTTGCTGAATCCCTACGGCTACAGCTATCCGCTCCAGCTTTTTTTCGACCTACTGCCGACAGAGGCAAACACGAATTACAATAACAAGATTGCCGCCTATGGTGCCCCGTTTGCCTCTACGGACACCTATTCTTTAACTCTAGGCGCGGATGTGGCAATTGTACTCCTGCTCCTGCTCTACCTGCGAAATTTCAAAAGAGCAGAATGGTCTTCTCTGCTGACCAACCTGGTCTTTGCCTTTCTCTACACCCGTTTTTTCCGCACTACCTTCTACTGGGTCCCGGTTTTTCTTTTTTCGGGCCTGCACCTGCTGTCTCTCGGCCCTCTTGTCCCGCCGAAATGGAAATATGCCCCGCCATTCTCCCGTGCGCTTCCCGCGCTGGTGACAATTGTCGGCTTATTGCTTGCCGGTGATTCTCTTTACAAATCCTATGTCCAGCCAGAAAAATATCTCTGGATGGGCTTCGGCCTTAGCGACGGCACCCCCGTGGCTGAAGCCAAATATATAAAAAAATATTTCCCCCATGCCCGCATTGGCAACACCTACGATCAAGGCGCTTACCTGCTTTGGCTACTGTGGCCAGACAACACTGTTTTTTTTGATGCCAGACATTTCCCTTACCGTGCCTGGAGCGATACATTCTTCGATTTCAGCGGAGGGCACAATATTCAAAAAATGACCCAAAAATACCCCTGCGACCTCTGGTGTGTCGGCTATCAGAATTCCGCCCTCGCCATGGGCCTCCTGCTGAACAAGGAATGGCAGCTCGCCTTCTACGGAAAAAACAGCGCGGTAATCGTACGCCGCGGAATCCCCCTCCCGGAAAAAGCCCCCCGCATCAGCAACGACATCGGCGATACAAAAAACATAAACACCTCCCTGGACATATTAACATTCGCAGCCAATATCGGGGACTTCGAGACCGCAGAACAATTATTTGTCACCATGAAAACAAAGTTCGTCTACAAAACGCAAGCCAACGCGCTCCGATGGGCGGAATACTACCTATACGGCATCAAGGCATATCAAGAAAAAAATTATGGCCTGGCCGCAAGGAAACTCAGTCTCATCACTGACCCGCCGGACTACATCCACTTTATCCTGACCAACTGCTATCAGTTCTTGACCCAAAGAGCCTGGGCACAAAATGACCTCTCCTCTGCCCTGAAATTTGCCCGAAAGTCCCTGGCATTAGTTCCGGACAACCCTTACTCCCTCTATAACATCGGCGTTATCGGCTGGCAGCAGGAGAGAAATGGTGAAAACGCCGCCCCCTCCCTCCCAATGACGGGTAAAGATTCAAAAGAGTGGCGTGCCTCCCTGGAAAAGTTCCTACAACACACGCAGGCCGACCCGGATTTCACGCACGACCGAGAAACTGCCACCGCCATGCTGGGTGGCCGACAATTCTCCCCCCCCAGGCTCCTGATTCCCGAGGAGCCCTCCGACAAAAAACTCTTTGCCAAACACCCTCCCTCTCTAACAACAGGAGAAGCCCTGGACCATGACATAAAATGACACAGCGCTATGCGCTATGACATTTTATGTCAAAACAATAAGCCCAATTGCGACTGCAAAACAAGACCGTCTTCCTTTTCTTTCTATAAATAATTATATATTCAAGAGGTTATCAGCGAGACATTTTTTTAGGGCGCCACTTGCGTCTATGGCCCGCTTTGTGCTAGGATTACATACATAAGAAATTCCGTCTGACAATCCGGACAAATAACAGGTGTGCCTAAAAACACCCCAAAAAACCGTAAAGAGGAGGAAGAATCATGCTTGTTTCCAGCAAGAACCAAAAAGGTTTCACCCTGGTGGAGTTGATGATCGTTGTGGCGATTATCGGCATCTTGGCAGCTATTGCCATACCACAATTTGCCGCCTACCGTACCCGCTCTTACAATGCCACCGCCAAGGCGCAAAACAAGAGCGCGGTCTCCAGTCAGGCCGACTTGAACGCCGAACTGGGAGCCTATGGCTGGACAGAGTTTGCGCCTTCCAACCTGCAGGCTGCTCCCGCAGCTGCGGCGGCAGCTACCACTGCAAATGGCACCACTAACCAGGTCACTGCTGCCACCGCTACCGTAGCTGGCGGTCGTTTGGCAGGCAATAATCTTGAAACCGGCAAAAGCTTTGCTGTTCCGCTCGCCTTTGGGGCCCAAATGACCATCCTGGCCAATGTACCAGTCGGCGTTGCTGGCACAAATACTGCCACCAATTATCTCATCTTTACGAGAGCCGCCAAGGGTGATACCGCGTATGCCTCTGACTCGGATGCGGCCGGCACTCTCTACAGTGTCAGCAACCCCACCTGGGTTTCGAGCAACGTCATTGCGGCCACCTTACTTGCCCCAACGCCCAACACCGATGACTTCATCGCTGGAGTCGACGGCGGTGGCGCACCCACTGCAAACTGGACCCGGGTGCAATAAGTTGAACGCATAACGCCCTATCCTTATTGGACACCACAGCCCCGGCCCATCTCTGGCCGGGGCTGTTCTTTTTTTCACGGCACATTGGTATCTGGGATAGTAATGTAACTATCTCCGCGCGGACGCACAATCGCCTTTAAACCACAAACACCAGCGCAACCAGGTCAACATGACGCCAGCGATACCCGCCATTGAGATCCACAACCTCAGCAAAAGCTTCGGTCCACGCCGCCAAAGAAACCAGGCCCTCCGTAACCTCTCTCTCAGCATTGCCCAGGGCGAGGTCTTCGGCTTCCTCGGCCCCAATGGGGCGGGCAAATCCACCACCATCAAACTAATGCTAGGTTTTTTAAAACCCGACAGCGGTATCATGCAGATCTTGGGCAAGAACCTGGACCAAGAAGAATTCCGCCACCAAATCGGTTACCTCTCTGAGTTCCCCGTCTTTTATGACCATCTCACTGCCCGGGAAACCCTGTTGCTCTCCGGCCGATTAAGCGGCATGCCCCGACAGGCTATTGACCAGCGCATCCGCATACTGCTTGAGCGCATGACCCTCGCTGAGGCAGCAGATCGCCGGGTGGGGGGATTTTCTAAAGGAATGAAACAACGTTTGGGCATGGCCAATGCTCTGGTGCATGACCCGGAGGTACTGATCTTTGACGAGCCCATGAGCGGACTTGATCCGGTGGGTCGACATCAGATCAAGGGGCTTATCTCAGAACTGAAACAACAAGGCAAGACAATCTTCTTCAGTTCCCACATACTGAGCGACATTGAGGCCCTATGCGACCGTATCGGCGTCATCCACAAAGGTGTTTTGCTTTATAGCGGTGAGCTGAATAATTTTCTTGGTACAAGCGTGAGCCTGGAAGAACAATTTGTCCGTGCTATCCATGAGGCCAACCATGCAAGCGCTGCGTAATATCTGGTTTCTTGCCCTAGCCACCTGCACCGAGGGTATCCGCCACCGGGCACTGTGGGCCATTGTCTGCCTGGCCGTTCTTCTCACCATGGCCAACCTGGGGGTCACCACACTGTTCACCTGGGATCTAGGCAAAGTTTCCGTGGAGTTCGGCCTTTCTGCCGTTGCCTTCACCGGCCTGTTGCTGGTCTTTTTTCTGGGCATGAAGATCCTGGCCGATGATCTAGAGCGCAGCCGCATCTTCATGCTGCTCTCTCGGCCCGTCTCCATCTGGCACTATCTGACCGGCAAGTTCCTGGGACTGGCCATGATCTTACTACTGACTACCATCATCCTCGGCCTCTCCGCCGCTCTATCTATGCGCTATGTCCTCTGGCTCTATGCTGCCTTCGTGCCGCCCAACTTTTCCTGGTTGACCTACCTGATGGCTTTGTCCTGCCAGTGGCTGAGCTTGGTGATGGTGCTGGCGGTGAGCATGCTCTGCTTCAGCTTTGCCAGTCAATCCTTTGTCGCCCTCCTGCTGGCGGTTTCTTCCTATCTGGTGGGGCAAAATATGGAGCTGTTACGGCGGGTGGTGGAGGAAAACGCCCATGCCGGAGCGCTGACTGGTCAGGAAAATCTGGTGATCGCCCTCTCCTGGATCTTCCCCAACCTGTCGCTTTTTGACAAGAAGTATGCGGCGGCGTACGGGATGGCCTTCAGCGGCCAAGAGTTCTTGCTACTCTGCCTGTACGGCGTCTCCTATTCGGCATTGCTGATCTATCTCGCGGCCCTGCTCTTCAAACGCAAGGAGCTGGCATGAGCAGACGGCTGACCGCCAACCTCCTGGCCGGCCTGATTCTGGTCTGTTTCTATGCGGCCAGCTACAATTCTTTGCTCCAACATCGCAGCGATGCCAAACAAACAGAACGGTATTCCTCCGGAATTTGGAATCTCCCGCCTGTGGTGCTGCTTGCCATCGCCGGAGAGTTCAAAGGGCTGATGGCCGACTACCTGACCATGGAGGCAGGGGCGCAGCTGGGCACCGAACTGGTGCGAAAACCCGAAGGAGGATTCCGCACCGTCAAAAAACAATACGACTGGCCGAGCATCCACCGCTTGTTTGTTGCCAGCCAAACCTTGGACCCCTCTTTTGCCCAGACCTACATCGTAACGCAAGGTTGGCTCCCTTGGACCCCTCCAGGCATGGTGGCAGAAACCCAGGAGATTCTGCAGATCGCCGCAAAAAACCGACCCTGGGATTGGCAGCCCAACCATGCCCGTGGGTTCAACACCTACTACTTTCTCAACCGACCGGGTGAGGCTGGCAAAATTTTCCTTGAGGCCGCCAAGGCTCCCAACGCACCTCCTTTCCTGCCCATCCTCGGCGCACGTCTGGCCCAGAAAGGCGGTGAAACAGAAACGGCCATCGTCATTATGAAATCCATGCTTAAAGATAAAAATCCCGAGGAACCTGGTTACACGGACATGGTTGACCGTCTCCACGCCTTGGAAGGCGTGCGGGTGATTGAACAGGCCGCAAACAACTACGCAAAGACCCAGGGCCGCAAGCCTATATCTCTCTCCGAGCTTACCGCCTCAGGCATGCTTCCCGTCCTGCCACCTAACCCGTACAACATTGACTACTGCATGGACACGGCTGGGGTCATCTACTTTGACAAGCCGAACTGCCAAAATTCAGCGCCCCGCAACGCCAACCAATAATCAGCCGCATTCTCTGCCTTTCTCTTTCCCCTTTTCCGCCGCACCGTTCCCAAACCTTCTTCCCTCTGGTATATTGACCGCGAACACGGCGATATCAAAGATTCCCCTCCACCCCATTCCCGAGCCCCATGACAATACCAAGCAAAAATATTCAGATAAAAGAGATTACCGACGGCAAAGCCATACACGACCTTTTCCTAGTCCGGGAGATGAGCCGGGGCGAGACCAAGGCGGGCAAACCCTACCTGAGCCTGATCTTGATGGACGCCAGCGGCGAGATTTCGGGACGGGTCTGGGATAATGCCGCGCAGCTCATGGATGAATGCCCGGCCGGGGCCGTTGTTTCAGTTACCGGTCAGGCCCAGGCCTATAGAGGCATCCTCCAGCTCCGGATCGACAACCTCACCCGGATTGCGGAAAACGAGATTGATCTGGCCCTGTTTGTTCCCAATACCCAGGGCAACGTCACCGCCATGGCCAAGGAGTTGCTCAAACTGGCGGGTAGCGTGGAAAATCCCTTTCTCAAAGAGCTGCTTCTCGCCCTGTTCGGGGAACGGAAACTCATGCTGGCCTTTAAAAAAGCCCCCGCCGCCAAGGTGATGCACCATGCCTATGTCGGCGGGTTGCTTGAACACACCCTGGCTGTGGCCCGGTTGGCGGACAGCATCAGCACCCTCTACCCGAGCCTGGACCGCTCCCTGCTCATCACCGGGGCGCTTCTCCACGACATCGGCAAGCTCGAGGAATTCAACTTCGACTCCTTCCCCTTTGAATACTCGGATCGGGGTCGCTTGGTGGGGCATATGGTGCTGGGGATCGAGATGATTCAGAAAAAAATCGATGGGATCTCCGGGTTTCCGGAAGAGCTGGGTGATCGGCTCAAGCACCTTATCTTAAGCCATCACGGCCGGTATGAGTTCGGCTCCCCCTCTCTGCCCATGATGCAAGAGGCCTTTGCCCTGAACTTTTTGGACGATCTCGATGCCAAGATCAACTACCTGGATCGGTTGGCCGGACAGGCAAAGGGCGAAGGGTATCAGTGGACGGAGTTCCAGCGTAACCTGGAACGGTTCCTCTTTGTTAAAGGGCATCAGGGTGATGATGGCTCGGCTCCCTTGGACCAGGGGCAGGATAACGGGGTGGACCCTCGCCAGCGGACGCTGTTTGGCCTGTAGTGGCAAGCCCCTCGACCTCCTTGATGAAACTCAATAAAAAAGGGGCACCTCAACGAGGCGCCCCTTTTTTTGTCACCAATGCCTGACTATTGCCGATCAGTCATCATTCCCGCGGCCCTTATGATGCTTATGCTGACCCAGATGACGGCCATTATCATGGTGCTCATCTTCATGGACATACACCACTTTTTTCTTTGCCGGCGCGTTGTTATCGGAGGTGGCAACCGCAGCCCCTGCTGCGCCGCCTAATCCGGCACCCACAATGGCGCCAGTCTTCCCGCCGACTGCGGAGCCAACCGCGGCACCAGCGGCACCACCGATGGCCCCACCAAGTACCGCTTTGCCATCCACACCCTCGGCCAGCGCCGAGGTAGAGATACTGGAAATCATCACGCAAAACGCCAAAATTCCCACTCGCTTCATCATAGATCTGGTCTCTTCAAAAGATTACAAGAACTCGCTTGCCGACAGGCGACAAACACCATCAATTGCACACCATATACCATTTTAACGCTTATCCGTAAATTATTTGGCTATTTCATGCACCACTCATAAGCATTCTGAAACATCCTGAACCAGGGCGAAACAGGCAACTGCTTCATCTCCTCGGGCAGCCAATGGCATTGCCAGGGCAAAAAAGCCCGTTCCGGATGCGGCATCATGGCTAGATGGCGGCCATCGGGAGAGCAGAGACCGGTGAGGCCGCCGGGCGAACCGTTGGGGTTGATGGGATAGGATTCGGTGGGCTGGCCCGCATCGTCCACATAGACCACGGTGGCAAGGTTGCCAGCCAGCACCTCTGCCTTGATGGCCGGATCTGGGAAATGGAGGAACCCTTCGCCGTGATCCACATGGATACCAAAGGTCAAATCCTCCATGCCCTTGAGCATCATGGCCGGGCTTTTTAGCACCTTGACCGTGACCCACCGCGACTCGAACCTCCCTGAAACATTGTGGATAAACCGCGGCTGCTGCTGGGGGGCAAGCCCCTGCCAAGGCACTAAGCCCAAGAGGCCGAAGAGCTGGCAGCCGTTGCAGATGCCCAGAGTAAAGGTGTCAGGCCGGTCGTAAAAGGCCTGAAACATCGCTTTGAGCCGGTCGTTAAAAAGGATCGTCGCAGCCCACCCCTTGGCGGACTCTGGTACATCGGCATAGGAGAATCCGCCCACTGCAGCCAGACCCCGGAAGCCGTCCAGGGTGATGCGCCCGGCCAGCAGGTCGGTCATGGTCACGTCCCAAGGCTCAAAACCGGCGGCATAAAAGGCCGAGGTCATCTCCCGGTCGGAGTTGGAGCCCTCGTCGCGCAGGATGGCGACCTTTGGCTTGTTCGTTTTCGCCAACACCTCGGCTGCGGTCTTTTCCGGGGTGAAGCTTAAGCGGTAGGTCGGCCCCTTCCGGTCATAGATATTCTTCTTCTCTTCCTCAGCGCAGGCAGGCTTGACTTGGAGCCGCTCCAGCTGGTAGCTGGTTTCTTCCCACCACTGGCGAAGAAGCCGCATGTCTTCAACAAGCACCGTTGCCCCGTTATAGCTGATCCGGACATCCTTTGCCGTTGTGGTTGTGCCGAGCAGGACAACAGGCACCCCGTAGCCGGCGAGAATCTCGCGCACTGCCGCTTCCTGGCCAGCCACGCATTCCAGCACCATTCCCAGTTCTTCACTGAACAGTGCCTCGACGGCGGTGGACTTACCGGACAGGGCCAGATCCAATCCGCAGTTGCCGCTAAAGGCCATCTCCAGCACGGTGGTGATGAGTCCCCCGTCGCTGCGATCATGGCCTGCGGCAATCAACCCCCTAACGATCAATGCCTGCACCGCGCAAAAAGCCTGTTTGACCAAAGCAGGGTTATCCATATCCGGCGACTCATTCCCGAGTTTCCCCAGGGTCTGAGCCAAGGCCGTGCCGCCGAGCCTGTTCTTGCCGCCTCCCAGATCCACCAAGAGCAAGGTGGAGCCGGGCTGCTTAATATCCGGGCTCACCACCTTGGTGATATCCGCCACCGCGCCGTACACCGAGATCACCAGCTCGCGGGGCGACTTGACCGTTTCGTTGCCCACCTTGGTGGCCATCGATAGGCTGTCCTTGCCGCCGTCCACGGCAATACCCACCGCGATCATGGCCTCGCGCATGGCCAGGGCCGCGTCGTACATGGCCGCGCCCTCGCCTTCGAGCTTGGGGGCCCACATCCAGTTGGCCGAACATTTCACCTGCTCCAGATCAACCACCTTGGCCCAAACCAGATTGGTCAACGCCTCGCCCACCGCCATCCGCGCCCCGGCCGCAGGGTTGACCAGCATCTTGATGGGCTGCTCGCCAATGGCCGTAGCCACCCCGGACTTGGCAAAATGGCTCTGCGCCAACACGGCCACATCGCTCACCGGCAGCTGCAAAGGGCCGCAGCATTGCTGCCGCACGATCAACCCGGTTACGGCCCGATCCACCTTGTTGGTGAGAAACCGCTTGGAGCCCACGGAAACCAAGCGCAGGACATTGTGCAGGGCATCCTTCACCGTGAGATCCTGCACCACCAAGGGCATTAATCCCGGCTCGCGCCGGTTGTCGGTAAAAGTCTTAATCGGCACATTGCCCAACAACTCGTTGAGCTCGATATCCACCGGGGTGGAGCCATCCCGCTCGTCATGCACCACAAAACGGAGATCGCCGGTCACCTCGCCCAGCACCTCGCAGGCCACCTTTTCCCGCTCGCAGATCCCCTGGAATCTGGCGATGTTCTCGGGCCGGATCAGAAAGCCGTTGCGCTCCTGGTACTCGGCCACGTAGATCTCCAGCACGCTCATGGTGGGGTCGCCCACCCGGATGTTGCGGATCTCGATGCGGCCGCCGGATTTCTCCACCAGCTCTTTTAAGACATTGGCCGGGCCGCCCGCGCCCTGGTCGTGGATCACGTCGATCAGGGTCTTGTCGCCCATCTCGTTGCAGGCCCGGATCACCCGGTTCATCTTCTGTTCCATCTCGGCGTCGCCGCGCTGGACCGCATCGAAATCAAGCTCGGAAACATTCTCGCCCTGGAGCATGCTGGAGGCGGCGCCGCCGCCAAAGCCAACCCGATAGGCCGGACCGCCCACCTGGACGATGAGCATGCCCTTTTCCTCCTTGGCCTTGGCGGTGTGCCGGGCATCGATCTGGCCGACGCCGGCGGTGAACATGATGGGTTTGAGAAAGCCCCAACGCTCGCTGTTGTCAAGACGCAGATCAAAGGAGCGGGTAAAACCCAGAACCAAGGGCTCGCCGAATTTATTGCCGTAATCCGAGGCTCCGTTGGACGCCTCGATCTCGATGGTCAGGGCCGAAGCCAGGTTGTCGGGGCATGGGTAATGATTTTCCCAGGGCAGGTCATAGCCGGGAATATGGAGATTGGCCACGCAGTAGCCTGCGGTCCCGGCCATGACAAAGCCGCCCTTGCCGGTGCCTTGCACGTCGCGGATTCTCCCGCCGGTGCCGGTCTCGGCCCCGGGAAATGGGGCAACCCCGGTGGGAAAGTTATGGGTCTCGGCGGTGAGCAGCACATGGTAGACCACCTCCTGGGCGGAAAATCGGCACGGCTCCCCCGGTGTTTCGGGCATGATGGTCTGAATGGTATGGCCTGCCACGGCGCTGGAGTTGTCCTTGAAGGCGATGACGCTGCCCTTGGGGTGGGCGGTGAGGGTGTCGGTGACGAGCTGGAACAGATTGCTCTTCTGCTCAACGCCGTCGATGATCTGCCTGCCCCTGAAAAATCCGTGCCGCGAATGCTCGGAGTTAGCGTTGTTGAGATCCATGATCTCGACGATGGTGGGGTTGCGCTTGTGCTTGGTGACAAAGTAGTCGTAGTAGAAATTCCGGTCCCATTCGTCCATGGAGATGCCGGGGATGGCCAGCAGCCCGTCCGGCCCCTGGCCCATAAGGTCGATTTCGTACACCGGCTCCGGGGTAACCCCGGTTTCGAAGGTGGTGAGCGGCGCGGGATAGGGACACTCGGTCATCCGGTCGTGGTTGGTGGCGACAAAGGTGGGGAGATCATCGCCTGCAGGCACCAGAAAGCGGCGAGAGCGTTCCACCCGGGTCACCGAATCAAGGCCAATGGCCCGGCAGATGGAAACCAGGTTCGACGACCAGGCCGTGGCAAAATTGAGCCGCGGCCCCAACTCCACCACCCGGTCGCCACCAAGATTCGGGGTGAAGGTGACCGTTTCGGCCAAAAAACCGTCCGCCAAAACCAGCCGCAGTCGGTCCAGATCGGCTCCGGTCAGGGGGGAAATACTTTCGATATTAAAACAGTATTCACGGTTGCCATCAATGGCTCGGTACAACTGGCGGACGGTCGTTCCCATGGTCTTATCCTAAAAAGGTGTATGCACAAGTCGTGACAAAAACAAATAAGCCTTCAACCTATCATTAAACCACACTTTTTTCCGCAGGAAATTGCGTTGCCCCTGCAAAAAGAGCTTTTTCCCCAAATCTCCTCCTGCTGCTTGACGAACGGGGCAGGGCACGGTACAAGATTTTCATGAAATCAACCGCGCCATTAACAGCACTGCCCGGCCTAGCTCCAGCGCCGACAATCTTTTACCCCTGATCCTGCCCGTGAAAACCCATCGAATCATCTGGACCCTGGCAGCCATTCTCGCCCTCATCCTGGTGGGTATTCTGGGTTATATGGGGTTAGAAGACTTCACCTTTATCGAGGCCCTGTACATGTCGGTCATCACCCTGACCTCGGTTGGTTTCGGGGAGGTGCGGCCGCTATCCGATACCGGGCGGATTTTTACCACGGGCTACATTATCATGGGCTTTAGCGGCCTGGCCTTTGCCAGCCACGCTCTGGTCGGGTCGGTCGTTGAAACGGTCTGGTCCGGGGGCAAGGAGAGAAAAAAAATGAACAAGAAGATTGCCCAGCTCAAGTCACATTTCATTCTCTGTGGCTACGGGCGGGTGGGCGCGGCGGCGGCTGAACATTTCAAGGCCAACCAGGTTGATTTCGTAATCATTGAAAATTCGGCGGAACACTGTCAGCATATCACAGAACAGGGCCATCTCCATATTCACGGCGACGCCACCAACGAAGAGACACTCCGGGCGGCCGGGATCAAATCAGCCACCGGCCTGATTGCCCTGCTTAATAAGGACCCGGACAATCTCTTTATTGTCTTGTCCGCCCGAGAACTCAATCCCACCCTCCATATCATCTCCCGCGCCGAAGACAGTTCCTCGGAGCATAAGATCCTCCGGGCAGGCGCCGACAATGTCATCTCCCCCTTTGCCTCGGCTGGGATGAGGATTGCCGAAGCCCTCCTCATCGCCACCGGCAGGCAGACAGACAAAGAACCCCCTGCCAGTCAGTGGATTGAGGTACACGAAGGCTCGAGCATGGCCGAGGCCACCATTGAAGAGGTTTCCCGCCAGATGGGCACCCGGATTTTCGGCTTGCGCCGGGCCGGACAGGACACCATCTTCCCCGGACCGGAAATCTCTTTGCGCCAAGGGGATCTACTCCTGGTTCTTCAGGATTTCAGCGAAACACAAACAACAGGTGAGACCATCTCCCAGCACAAGGTGGTGCTCGTCGATGACAACCCCGTTATCTTAAGACTCTACAGCCGTCTGCTCCAAAAGGCGGGGTTCATCCCCCTTTCCGCAACAAACGGCCAGGAAGGGTTGGCCCTGATCCTCGCCGAAAAACCAGCGGTGGCGGTGATTGATTACATCCTGCCGCTTCTCTCCGGCATTGAGATCTGCAAGGAAATCCGCCGCCGCCCAGATTACGTTGAGGTGAAGCTCCTACTGTTTACCGCGGATGACCGGCCGGAGGTCCAGCAAGAGGCCCTGGCTGCCGGCGCTGATCTGGTAATCCGCAAAGGCCCCGAATCTTCCGAGATCATCGAGGCAGTCCAACAGGTCATCAAGGATCGCCCCACCCCGACGGCCTAAATGCGCCCGCCTCTCCCTGCACCCAACCTGAGTCTCGCTTGACTGGCTTATCCGCCTTTTGCCTTTTTCATCCCTGCCGCATCGGGTATGATACGGGCATGAAACCGCCCCAGGACAACATACCCCTTTGCTTTGCCGGGATCATCGGCCAGGACAAGGCTAAAAAACTGCTGCACCGTGCCGTGGAGCAAAACCGGCTGGCCCATGCCTTTCTCTTCAAAGGTCCCATGGGGGTTGGCAAAAAAACCCTGGCCAGAACCTTCGCCGCCGCCCTCAACTGCCAAAACCCTGAAAATCACGAACCCTGCGGGCACTGCCCTTCCTGTCGCAAGTTTCATTCCAACAACCACCCGGATTTCATCGTAATCGAGCCGGAGGGTGCGGCAATCAAGATCAATCAGGTGCGCGAACTTAAAAAAACCCTGGCCTTCCCTCCCTTTGAGGCAACAATCCGGGTGGCGCTGCTCTGCGATATCCACACCATGCGGCGGGAAGCAGCTAACAGCCTGCTCAAAACCCTGGAAGAACCGCCCGCCCAAACCATGATTATCCTTACCGCCGACGAAGCCGGCGGTATTCTGCCCACCATCCTCTCCCGCTGCCAGACCGTGCCTTTTTTCCCGCTCCCCCAGGCAGAAGTGTCGAAAATCCTGACGCAGGAAGCAGGCCTAGAGCCGGAGCTCGCGGCCACCCTGGCGGCCATGGCCGAAGGCAGCCTAGGCCGGGCAAGACTCCTCCTGGCCAAAGATCTGCTGGGGTTTCGGAAGGAGATTATCGGGAACCTGCTCCGGCTTGAGCCGAACACCCCGGCAGCGATCCAGACCCTTACCGAACTCGCCGAGACAGCGGCCAAACTCAAGGAGGATCTTGGCGAACTCCTGGAACTGCTCTCCACCTGGCTCCATGATCTTCTCCTTTTCAGCCATGGTACAGCAGGTTCGATCATCAACCATGATCTGAGCCCCACCTTCCCGACCGCCTGCCGCCGCTGGTCGAGCCAACAGCTCTCAAAGAGGTTACAACTGCTGGACATGGCCCGAAAACAACTGGCCCGCAACTGCAACCCCACTGCGGTGTGCGAAGTACTTTTCTTTGGTTTGCTTTAATGGTATGATCGCCTTCTTAACATGGTCGATCAACCACGATTGCAGACCGTGAACACTACCAATTTTGCAGCCTACTGGCTGTTTGAGCGCGATACATGAACGAAACCCTCGAAACACCCCCAGAAGAGCTGGTGCATGAAGACCAGCACAACGCACCGGAAACCTGCTACACCATTCAGTTCCGGCCAGGAGACCAATTTTTCTCCGCCGTCTCCCGCATCCAGAACCTCAAGGTCCATGAGCTGGTCATGGCCCAGACCGAACACGGCATCGAACCGGCCACGGTCCATTCCCGAACCCAGCCCTGCCCTGGGCGAACCGAGCCGGCAGGCTTGGGCAGCCACCTGATCGTCCGGAGGGGAACCCGGGACGAAACGGAAAAATTCGCTCGCCTCCTTGAACGCGAAAAGGAAGCCTTTACTGTCTGCACCCGCTTCATCTCCACCCATGGGTTGCCCATGAAACTCATCAAGGTGGAACGTTTTTTAAACGGCAGCAAGATCATCTTCTACTTCACCGCCGACACCAGGGTTGACTTTCGCGAGCTGGTCAAGGATCTGGTCCAGGAATTCCGCACCCGGGTTGAAATCCGCCAGGTCGGGGTCCGTCACGAAACCAAGATGATCGGCGGCCTGGGCTGTTGCGGCCGAGAACTCTGTTGCTCGTCCTATCTCAAAAACTTTGCCCCGGTTTCCATCAAGATGGCAAAGGAACAGGGGTTGCCCCTCAATCCGGCCAAGATCTCCGGGATCTGCAACCGGCTGCTCTGCTGCCTCACCTACGAATACGACACCTACCACGCCATCCGCAAGACGATGCCCAAACCGGGCAAAGCCATCACCGTGGGCGAGAAGAATTACAAGATTATCAAGGTAAACCCCCTGGAGGAAACCCTCGAGGTCTCCTGGGTGGACGGCCATGAAAGAAATATCATTCTCACCAAGGAAGAATGGAGCCAGGCCAAAGCGACGCAACCCGGCCAAGGCCAGGGAGCGGCCCCAGTCCAAGCCCAGCCCCCTGAACCGGAAGCCCCACCCAGAAGAAAAAAACCTCGGCAGCACAAAGCCTCGGAAGGGTCGAACCAATGACCGCGTATTACCTCACCACCCCGATTTTCTACGTCAACGCCCAACCCCATCTGGGCCACGCCTATTCCACCGTGGTTGCCGACACCGTCTGCCGTTATCAGCGGCTGCTGGGCAAGGATGTCCGCTTCCAGACCGGCACTGATGAACACGGCGACAAGATCGTCCATGCCGCAGCAGACGCCGAGGTTTCCGTTAAGGAGTATGTAGACAAGATCAGCGCCATGTTCAAGGCGGCTTGGCCGGTGCTCTCCATTGAGCCGGACACCTTTGTCCGCACCACAGACCCGGCTCACATGGCGGTGGTACAGGGAATTCTCCAGCAGGTGTACGACCAGGGCGATATCTATTTCAGCGAGTACACCGGTCTCTACTGCAAGGGGTGCGAACAGTTCCTCACCGAAAAAGAGCTGAAGGACGGCAAGTGCCCGGATCATCTCACCGAACCGGACCAGATCAGCGAGCAGAATTATTTTTTCCGGATGAGCAAGTACCAGGAATGGCTCATCGACCATATCAATAACCATCCGGAATTCATCACCCCGACACGCTACCGCAACGAGGTGCTCTCCTTTCTCAAGGAACCCCTGGAGGATCTCTGCATCTCCCGGCCCACCACCCGACTCACCTGGGGCATCTCGCTCCCGTTCGACAACCGTTTCGTCACCTATGTCTGGTTCGACGCCCTGATCAACTACCTTTCCGGCCTGGGTTATCCCGCGGGCGATGATTTTACCCGTTACTGGCCAGTGACCGAGCATGTCATCGCCAAGGACATCCTCAAGCCCCACGCCATCTACTGGCCCACCATGCTCAAGGCCATGGGGCTTGAGCCATACCAGCGTCTGCATGTCCATGGCTACTGGAACATGAACGAGACCAAGATGTCCAAGAGCCTGGGCAACGTGGTGCGGCCCGGCGAGCTGGTGGCGGAATTCGGCGCGGATTCGGTGCGCTACTTCCTGCTCCGCGAGATGTCCTTTGGCCTTGATGCAGGCTTTTCCAAAGAAGCCCTGCTGGCCCGGCACAACTCCGACCTGACCAACGACCTGGGCAACCTCTTTTCCCGCTCGCTGACCATGGTGAAGAACTTCGCGGCAAGCGTTGTACCGCAACCGGGAACCCCCTCACCCCAAGACCAGGAACTGGCCGAAGCAGCCCTGGCCATGCTGACCCAGTACCGCGAACACCTGGACCATTTCGCCTTCCACCGGGCCTTGGCTGCGGTGTGGGAGGTGATCAGCCGGGCCAACAAATACATCGTCAGCACCCAGCCTTGGGAACTGGTCAAGGACCCGCAACAAACCGCCCAGCTCGGCACGGTGCTGTACACCCTGTTGGAGACACTGAGGCTCATCACCCTGACCCTGCGCCCCATCATGCCGGAAACTGCCGCCAAGATGGCCGAGGCTCTGGGCGTGACAGGCGAAAACAATCTTAACGACTATGGGGTCTGGGGCGGACTCGTGCCGGGAAAAGCCATCACCCCTGGGGCGCAACTTTTCCCCAGACTGCAACAAGAAGCAAAAGACAAACCACAACCGGCAAAAACCAAAACCATGAAAGAACCCGCCACAGAAAAGACCCCCAGCCCCGAGGCTACATCAGAGGGTGATGGCCTCATCTCCTTTGACGCCTTCCAGAACCTGGAATTGCGGGTGGCAGAGATCGTCGCTGCCGAAAAGATCGCCAAATCGGACCGTCTCCTCAAGTTGACGGTCATGGCTCCGGAGGAACGCACCATTGTCGCTGGCATCGCCCAACATTACCAACCAGAAGAACTGGTGGGCCGACAGGTAATCATTGTCGCCAACCTCAAACCCGCCAAATTGATGGGCGTGGCTTCCCACGGCATGGTCCTGGCCGCCAAAGAAGGCGATCGTCTGGTGCTTTCCGCCGTTTCCGGCCCGGTCGCTAACGGCAGCAGGGTGGCATGAACAAAAAAACGCCATCGGATACTGCCATGCTTTACCGCAGCCTTGAGGATCAGGCCAGCCAGCACCCTGTTCGCGCAATCAGACTCACCGGAAAAGCATCTCAGCCCCTGGGCCTACTCATTATCGACTGCAACATTCCCGCATCGGAGGTGGCTTCGACTCTGGCCGGGCTGCGCTTTCCCGACCAACCCCGCTCAGCAACGGTTGGCCATGCAGAGGGACAACTGCCAGACCTCGCCTGGCTCCGCCAACAACTGGCAATGGAGCTTGCCCAGGTCCAGCAGACCAGACTGCCTTGCGCCCTTGTCCTCCTCACATTTTCCGGGGCAAACGCCCTGGCTGGCCAACCAGCGACAGCGCTTACGCCCTGCCTCCATCCGGGGGATCTGCTCTCCGGCTTTCAAAAAAACGGCCTGGCCCTGATCATGCCGGGCACCACTGTGGGTAAAGCGCGGAAACGGGCGGAAGAGATTCGGACCATTCTACGCAGCGCCGTTTCCACCAAAGGTGCAAACCTGGCCCTGGGCATTGCCGTTTGCCATGCCTATGAGACCATGGCAGCAGAGCAACTTCTGACTCTGGCCGAAGCCGAACTGACCCGCGCCACCAAGATGGGCAACAATGCCATCTGCCAAAGCAGTGCCGCTCGGGCCGAGGATTCCTGCCAGGTAACGGTGGAAGAACGCGCCCAGCTTTGGATGCAACCCAGAAAAGCCTCGCCGCGTGCGGCGGGGATGGCGGCGTAATTTGTTGGCAGCTTTAACGGACACCCTTTTGAGGCGTCCGTCACACTTACAGCTTTTTGCAGAGGAAAATCGTCCATGACCGCGAAAACCAAGCGCTCTCCGAAAATCATCTGTATCAGCAGCGGCAAAGGCGGGGTCGGCAAGACCTCCTTTTCGGTGAACGTGGCCACCGCCCTTTCCCAGAAAGGCAAATCCGTCCTCCTCATCGACGGCGACCTGGGGCTGGCCAACGTCGATGTAGTGTTGGGTCTCAACGTCCGACACACCATCCGGGAAACCATCGAAGAGGGGCGTGAGCTGGCAAGCTCCCTGGTGGAGATCAACCCGAGGTTTCATGTCCTGCCGGCCAGTTCGGGCGTGCCGGAGATGGCCAACCTCTCGTACGAGGAACAGGCCCTTCTCACCTCCAGTCTGGAAGAGATCATCGACCGCTTCGATTATGTCCTCGTCGACACCGCGGCCGGAATTGGGGACTCGGTGCTCTGGTTCAACACCTGGAGCCAGGAGAATATCGTCATCCTGACCCCTGACCCGACCTCACTCACCGACGCCTATGCCCTGATCAAGGTTCTCCATACCCGCCACGACAGAAACCGCTTTCACCTGCTGATAAACAGTGTACAATCCAAAAAAGAAGGCCAGGATGTCTTCGCCAATATGAGCATGGTGCTGGAACGGTTCTTGAAGATCACCCCCCTGACCCTGGGCGCCATGCCCCAGGACAAAAGCGTCTCCATGGCCATCCGCCAACAGAGGCCGTTCCTACTGGGGGCGCCGGACAGTAAGGCCAGCCTGGAGATTATCGCCGTGGCGGAGCGCATCATCAATCTGTAACCCGACCGGGCTTTTAGTGCAGTAGCGCAACCGGTTTACTTTTTTCTCAGCAAAGAGGAGTGCTATGTTTGTCATCGGTAATTTTTTAGGCGCCCTGGCCACCCTGCTGGACTTTGCCTTAAGCGCCTACATGTGGGTCATTATTGGCAGGGCTATCATTTCCTGGGTGAACGCCGACCCTTACAACCCCATTGTCCGTTTTCTTTACGAGATCACCGAACCGGCGCTCTCCCGCATCCGCAGGGTGGTGCCGATTTTTGGCGGCGGGCTCGATCTTTCCCCCATGATCCTTATTCTCGCCCTGATCTTTTTGCGAAGTTTTCTGGTTCCCACCTTACAGCACCTGGCGAGCACCATGGGGTAATTATCAAGTTGTGTTCCAGACCTCTGTCTTCGTTCCCATTTTACGAGACCATCAATCTTTGAGGCACACACAAGGAGCCGAGGCATGATACTCTCAGCCCAAGACATCCAATCCCAGCAGTTCCATGTCCGTTTTCGCGGCTTTGATGTTGAAGAGGTCGACGATTTTCTGGAAAAAATCGCCTCGGCCTACCAGGCGGTTTCCGAAGAAAACCAGAAACTCAAAGGACGGCTGGAAACCATGGAAAAGGATCTGGCCACCTACCAGAACCAGCAGAAATCTTTCCAGAGTGCCATCATCGCAGCCCAGAATGTCGCCGACGGGATGAAGGAAAAAAGCCGGGAAGAGGCTGACGCCATCGTAGCCGAGGCCAAGGAAGAAGCGCACCTCCGTCGGGAAGAGGCCAATCGCGAGATTGCCGAGCTGAAAGGAAAAATCGAGAACCTGAAATCGCTGCGGGAACAGGCCAGAGATGACCTGCGCCAACAGCTGAAATCCTACCTGCACATGCTGGACACAGAACCCGCCGACACTACACGGGCATCGACTCATTTCAGTTCCTCGACACCCCGCCAGCAGGAACCCCAGCGCAGCAACATCTATGGCGGTACCCCCCGGAGCCGAGCCACAGCCGAACCGGAACCCGGGCGGCAACAACAGGAGGACACTCTAGCCGCCGCCGAGGAAGACGACCTTACTGACCTCTACGTCAAGATCGACATTCCGGACAGCAGTCTAGGCAACATGCAGGTGGAACCTGAGAACGATTTTGCCTCCCAGGACATTTCCCTGCCGTCATCACTCGCCGCCCGAAAAGACATGCTGATCATGGATGAGGAAGAGGACACAGATGCCATTCTCCCCGACCTTGACGGCGATATGGCTTTCCATCTTGAAGATCCTCTGGAAAGCCACGAACCCTCTGTTTCCTTCGCCGGAAGCCTGGATGATGCCAAAAAAAAGAAGGCGAATCATTTCGACCCCGATGAATCACCCCTCTGATTTGACCTATCTGCGGGGGCAGTCTGACGGCACCTCGGTCAGCCTGTCCATCCATGTACAGCCCAAAGCATCCCGCACCCGCATCGTCGGTCTCCACGGCGATGCGGTCAAACTCTGCATCACTTCTCCGCCGGTGGATGGCAAGGCAAACGCAGCGGTGATCCAGTTCTTGGCCAAGCTCTTTAAAATTCCCAAAACGGCCGTGACCCTTGCCAGCGGCGTAGCCAGCCGCGACAAACGCCTTATTCTTGCCGGCATCTCAGCGGCGCAGGCCGAGGCGATGCTGCAACCATTCCTTACCCTATAGACTTTTTCCGAGGTGCCTGCCGACAGAGCTCTTTTTCTCTGCTTGAGATTTGTGGCCATTCTCGGCTACACTAAAATATTCGTAGCACCAGGCAATTCCGAGAGTTCTAGACCCTAAGCTTGTGCAACGCTCAAACTATGAATCCTGTGAAGATTGGCATCCTCTCCGATACACATCTCGCCCGGCCCACCGAGACCTTCAAAAAGATTGCGGAGGCCTGCTTCCATGATGCGGACATAATCCTCCATGCCGGAGACCTCACTGACCCGGCAATCCTCACAGTATTTCCCGGCAAAGAGGTGCATGCGGTACACGGCAATATGTGCTCAGCCTCGGCCTGCCAGCACCTGCCGACCCACAAGGAAATACAGGTGGGCGGCTTCACCATCGGCCTAATCCATCGCGCCGGCAACACCTATGATTTTGAGCAACGCCTAATCGAGATCTTTCCGGAAGCGGACTGCATTGTGTACGGCCACACCCACAGGCCCGTCTGCCACCGCCTGGGCGGAATTCTCTACATCAACCCAGGCAGTTTCACCGGCACGGGCTATGCCGGGGGAGGTGGCACCTTTGCCATTCTTAAGGTCGGAGAAACCCTGCAAGGTCAAATTTATCAGATTCAGGCCAAGCTATGAAAACCCTCTGGACGCCCTGGCGGATGGAATATATCGAGACCAAGACCGCCACCAAGGGCTGTTTTTTCTGCGCTGCGCCAGATTCGGCCCATTCCGTCGAAGACCTTATCCTCTACCGTGATCGGCTCCTGGTCGTGCTTATGAATCGTTTCCCCTACGCCAACGGCCATCTGCTGGTGGCCCCGGCCCGGCATGTGGCGGATATCGGCGAGCTGAGCAGTGCGGAAAGCAACGCCCTGGCCGCCATGCTCCAACGTTGCACAGCAATCCTGCGGCGCCAGCTCAAACCGGACGGCTTCAATATCGGCCTAAACCTGGGCGAGGTGGCTGGCGCAGGCGTAGCCTCCCATCTGCACTGGCATATCGTGCCGCGCTGGCATGGGGACCACAATTACATGACCGTGCTGGCCGAGGTGCGCACCATCCCGGAACACATCAACAACACCTTCGCCCGGCTGCTGCCGGAATTTCAAACCCCATAAAAAACCCCGGCAGCGGTTTTCCGCTGTCGGGGCTGAATGCTTAACGCCAGAAACTGGAGATTACAGGGTCTGGATCTCTACCCGGTAGATGTTGAGGGCCTCATCGCCATCGGTGTACTGAAATTCCACCCGGTATTGGCCGGGCTGCTTGACCTGGCTTGAAATATCGGCACTGATCGGCTGCACGTCGGTATAGGACTTGATGTCCGCAAACTTTGGCCCCTTGAGAAGATCGGGCCGCCACTTGGCCACCTCGGTGCGACTCCCATCCGGGCCGATCAGATACACCTTACCGAAGGTGTTGCCAGAACGGCTACCATAGCCGTAAAAAACCAGCTTTGCCTGGCCGCTGATCCTGTCCAGGGTAAAGGTGTAGATATTGTTGGAGGTGTTGCCTTCGGCACCAGCAAGCCCGCGGACCGAACTCACATGGCCCTGGTTGTCCTTGCCCTTCCCGCTGGCGGAAGCCACCACGGGAGTTGATGACGGCGCAGCAACCGGCGCGGCGGCGATCGGGGTCGCAACGGCGGGAGCACCACTCATCTTCCTGCGCTCGCTCTGCACCATGAGAGCCCCAGCCAAATCATTCTTGCCGATGAGCTCCTTTTCCAATTTCTCCAACTTGGCCTGATAACTGCTGCTGGTCTTTGCCACACTTCGGTTCTTCAACTCCGCAATCTTCTTTTCATATTTCTCGTCAATGGACTTGCGGGTTGCGACGTCTATCTTTTCCTGCTCCTTGAGATATTTGGCATTGATCGCCTCGATCTCTTTCTTCTTCGCCTCTTCCAGGAGAGAAAGCTTCTGGGAGTATCCCTCAGACTTGGAAAGATTTTTCTTGGCCTGCTCATGTTCCTCCTGAACCTTTGCAAGCTCGTCCGGGGTGGCTGCGGTTTTCAGTTCCGCCTCATAACCCTTGCGCAGCTCCACAAGCTGTATCGGCTCCTTATCAATGGTGATAACCTCTGCCGACACATAGCCTGCGCCAAGCAACAGCGCCGCACCCACAACCAACAATCCTTTCCAGCCCATATCTTCCTCCTGATTCTTAAAAAAAACATCCAGTTCCACCATCCCGGTTGACGCTCTACCCTAGCGTATCAGCACACCAATTTCAATACTAACGCCGTAAATTTGCGGCCGACGCTTGACTTTTGGCGAAAAACCTCCTATCAATCGCTGCAGGGCGGCAGTATGACCGTTTCCGCAGGCGCAACGCAGCGCAAGGAACATCCCCTTCTCGAACACTTATGACCAACACCACACCCGCTTCCGTTAAAATCACCCCCATGATGCAGCAGTACCTTGCAATCAAGGCACAGCATCAGGATGCCATTCTGTTCTACCGGCTGGGCGATTTCTACGAGATGTTCTTTGATGATGCCGTAACCGCCTCCAAGGTGCTGGGCATCACCCTCACCTCCAGAAATAGCAAGGATGACGAAAACCGGATCCCACTCTGCGGAATCCCTTACCACGCGGTTTCCTCCTATCTAGCCAAGATGATCAAGGCGGGGTTCAAGGTAGCGATCTGCGAGCAGGTGGAGGATCCTAAAGAGGCCAAGGGCGTGGTCCGGCGCGAGGTGGTCAGGGTGGTCACCCCTGGGCTCGTCACCGACGAGCAGCTACTGAGCGACAAGGACAACCGTTATCTGGCCGCCATCTGCCAGAAAGGCAAAATCTGGGGGTTAAGCCTGCTCGATCTTTCCACCGGCGAGTTTCTGGTGAGCGAGCGGGATGATCTCGCCGCTCTGCTGGATGAACTCGGCAGGTTGGCCCCCTCGGAAATCCTGCTGCCCGAAGAGACCGGTGAGGATTCGAGCCTGGCGAACGAACTGCTGACCTATCTGCCCCAAAGCTGCCTTACCAGACGGTCGCCCGCCGATTTCCAGCCTGAAATGGCGCGGCAGAGGCTGCTGGAACATTTTCGCGTGGCCAATCTGGCCGGATTCGGCTGCGAGGAAATGAAGGCCGGGATTGGTGCAGCAGGCGGTCTGCTCCTCTACCTGCAAAAAACCCAGAAGACCGCCCTGGATCACATCGAACAGCTTACCCCCATCGAATTCGACCACGTCTTGCTCATGGATGAGTCCTCCCGCCGCAATCTGGAGCTCACCCAGACCATAACCGGCGGCGCCCGAGAGGGCTCGCTGCTGGACACCCTCGATCTGTGCGAAACCCCCATGGGGGCAAGACTGCTCAAAAAGAATCTGTTGTTTCCCCTGCAGGATGTTGCAACCATCCGGCAACGGTTGGACACGGTGGAACAGCTCTACCTCGCCCCCCAGTTGCGGGAGGATCTCCGGGAACTGCTGACCAAGGTCTATGACCTGGAACGTTTGAATGGCCGGGTGGTGCTGGGATCAGCCAATGCCCGCGATCTCGCGGCTCTTAAGTGCTCCCTGGCCCAACTGCCCCAACTTAAAGAAAAACTGGCCGGGGCCACTAGTCTGCTGGCTGACCTCGGTACAGTGGATGAGCTTGCCGAGCTTCGTCTCCTGTTGGAAACCGGAATCCGCGAGGATGCTCCGGGTTCCTTGCGAGAAGGCAATCTCATCAAGCCTGGTTACAACGCAGAGCTTGACGAACTGGTCAGCCTGCTACGCGACGGCAAGGCACTGATCCTCGGCCTTGAGGCCCGGGAACGGGCACGCACCGGCATCAGCAACCTGAAGATCGGCTTCAACAAGATCTTTGGCTACTATATCGAAATAAGCCGCGGCCAGCTTGCCCATGTCCCCAACGACTTCATCCGCAAACAGACGCTGGTCAACGCCGAACGCTTCATTACCCAGGAACTCAAAGAGTTTGAAGAAAAGGTGTTGGGCGCCCACGACAAGCGCTTGGAGCTGGAATACCGGCTGTTTACCACGATCCGCGCGACGGTGGCGGCGGAATCCTCCCGGATTTTGCAGGCCGCGGCAGGGGTGGCGCAAATCGATTTTTTCTGCTGTCTGGCCGAGGCTGCCCAAAAATACCGTTACAGCAAACCCGTGGTCACTGCGGGTGAGGCGATTATCATCAAGGAAGGCCGCCATCCCGTAATCGAACGCGCCCTGCCGCCTGGCCGCTTTGTGCCCAACGATATCCATCTTGATCAGGAGAGCGAAGAGGTTCTGATCATCACCGGCCCCAACATGGCAGGCAAATCAACAGTACTGCGGCAGACTGCGCTCATCACCCTCATGGCCCAGATGGGCAGCTTCGTCCCTGCCGCCGCAGCGGAAATCGGGGTAGTGGATCGCATCTTCACTCGGGTCGGGGCCTCGGACAATCTACGCCGCGGCCAGTCCACCTTCATGGTGGAGATGAATGAAACCGCCAATATCCTCAACAACGCCACCCAGCGGAGCCTGGTGATCCTCGATGAAATCGGCCGCGGCACCTCCACCTTTGACGGCCTTTCCATTGCCTGGGCCGTTGCCGAAGAGCTGGTCAACAAAAACGGCAAAGGGGTCAAGACCATCTTCGCCACCCACTACCATGAGCTGACCGAGCTGGCCGTCACCAACAACCGGGTCAAAAATTACAACATCGCGGTGCGGGAGTGGAACGACACCATCATTTTTCTGCATAAACTTCTCCCGGGCGGAACCAACCGCAGCTACGGCATACAGGTTGCCGCCTTGGCCGGAGTTCCAGCGAAGGTGGTTGCCAGAGCCAAGGAATTATTGCATAATATCGAACAGGGAGAATTCAACCGCCAGGGAGAACCGCGTATCGCCACCTCGCCGAGAAAAAAGAAGCTCCAGCAATCTGGCCAGCTCTCCCTGTTCGGCGGGGGAGAATCTCCTGCTTCGCTCAGGTTGCGAGAGATCAATCCCGATGGACTGTCGCCCCGGGAGGCCCTGGACCTCCTCTATGAACTCAAAAGGCTGACCGATGTGGAGTAAGAGTAAACGATATGCAGACCGAGCATCCAAGCCCCCGCAAGGAAAACGCATTTCCCCGCGTTTTTTGCTCTGGATTCTCCTGCTGCTCTTGTTCACCACCACGGTCTGGGCCGGACCGGATCCAGACCAGGATGATATCACCAGACAATACGGGCAGGCCAAAGCCTACTATCAGGATCTGACTGCCAGCGACAAGGGCAATGACCGGAACAGTCTGCTCACCTCCGTTACCGCCTTCCGCAGCATATACAAAGCCGCACCCGACCATCAGGTTGCCCCTAAAGCGCTATACATGCTGGGGAAAATCTACCAGACCATGTACAAGCAGTCCGGCAAAGCCAAGGATCTTGACCAAGCCATTGCTTCCTACGAAGAGCTGAGCTCCCACTATGCGGGAAATGCTCTGGCCGATGACGCCTTTTTTATTCTGGGCACCATCTATCTTACCGACAAAAAGGACCCGGGCAAAGCAGCGCGGGCCTATACAAAAATTATCGCCATTTATCCCGAAGGTGACATGGCCGCCGCCGCACAAGAACAATTGTTACAGATCAAGCACACAACGACCACGCCTAGTCCGATTGCAGATAAAGACGCGCCCGGAGAAAAATGTATCTCCCCGCAACCGGCCGCCAGTGAACCGCAGCACCAAGAGCATACCGCGCCAAAAACCGGCTTGGCAACAGTACTGCCCATCCACCACTGGTCCAACAACCGCTATACCCGCCTGGTTGTCGAGACCTCTGCCCCGGTGACGTTCAAACACCAGACGCTTACCGGAAATGAGGCTTCCCCGCGGAGAATTTACATTGATCTGGAAAACTGCCGCCTTAGCCCCGACACCATCAGTACCATTCCCATTGAAGACGGCCTTTTGCGGCGGGTCAGAAATGCCCAGTTTGATCCAAAAACAGTGCGCGTTGTCCTTGATACCCAGTCCAATATTTCTAATTATAAGGTTTTCACCCTTGCTGATCCCTTCCGGGTGGTCATTGATGTGATGAGCAGCGATGCCTCCCCTGAGAAAACGGAGAAGCGTGGAAGCAAGGAGAAAATCGCAGACAAGGGGAAAAAGGGGCGCTTGGCAACCAAGACAGAGCCCCCCTCCCTGGCACGACAGCTCGGCTTAGGCATCAAAAAGATCGTGATTGATCCAGGCCATGGCGGTAAAGATCCTGGCACCTGCAGCCCTAGCGGCCTCAAGGAAAAAGACATCGTCCTTGATGTCGCCCTCAGGGTAGCCAAGATTCTCAGGGAAAAGCTTGGCTGCGAGGTTATCCTCACCCGTGACCGTGATGTCTTCATCCCCTTGGAAGAACGAACGGCCATAGCCAATGCGAAGGAAGCCGATCTGTTCCTTTCCATCCATGTGAACGCCGCGCCTAACCATGAAGCCCGGGGCATCGAAACCTATGTCCTTGACCTGGCCAGCAACAAGGACGCCATGCGTCTCGCGGCCATGGAAAACGCCACCTCAGCCAAGCAGATCAGTGACCTGCAATCCATCCTCCTGGATCTCATGCAGAATTCAAAAATAAACGAATCCCTGAAATTGGCTGGCCTGGTTCAGGAAGAAATGGTGAGCGGCTTGAATAAAAAATTCAGCACTGTCTCCAATCTCGGAGTCAAGAAGGCACCTTTTGTTGTGCTCATCGGTGCCCAGATGCCTGCCATCCTCACCGAAATCGCTTTTTTGAGCAACCCGGAGGAGGAAAAACGCCTCAAAGATGAAACCTACCTTGCCGGCGTGGCCAATCACATCTCCGGCGGCGTTAGCCAATATGTTGCAAGCATGAGCCTGGCCACAAATTTCCATCGCTAATCCGACTGGTGATTTCCCAAACAAAGAATTTTTATCACGATGAGACCCATTAGCATTTAAGCTGACTTGCTATCACTTCCCTCAGGTAAATTCTTCTCAAAATCCCCATCTGCACCTAATATAAAAAGCCCCACCGGTTTTGCACCGATGGGGCTTTTTACGCAGTTCGTCGCACAAAAAATGTTACTCGAGGGAAAAGCCTGTACGCCCTTCTTTGAGGTCCTTGCCCTCAAGATATCGCTTGATGGACTCAGCAGCCTCTTTGGCCTGGTACACGGCCTTGGCCACGGTCTGAGGTCCAAGCACCGCATCACCTGCCGCAAAGATCCACTCCTCTGAGGTTTGCATGGTAATCTCATCCACCACATAAGTTCCCCAGCGGCTCAATGCCAGATCAAGACCAGAGCCAGCCGTAATATCAACATCCTGGCTGATCGCCGGGATAATGGCATCAGCGGCAAGCATGAAATTCGATCCTTCTTTCGGCACAGGCCGACAACGCCCTGAGGCATCGCAGGCGCCAAGCTCCATGCGGATGCACTCGATCTTGCTCAGCCTGCCGTTCTCGCCATGGATCGCAACCGGGGCAGCCAGCATCTCGATGCGTACACCTTCTTCCTCAAGATGGTGGATTTCCGCCTGGGAGGCGGGCATCTCTGCCTTGGAACGCCGATAGAGGATAAAGACATTGTCAGAGCCGGTGCGCAAAGCAGTACGGGCGCAGTCGATAGCCACGTTCCCGCCGCCGACCACCACCACATTTTTCCCGAGAGTTAGCTTTTCGCCCACATTAACCTTGCGCAGGTAATCAACCCCATGCACCACCCCGTCAAGATCTTCTCCATCCACACCCAACTTGCGACTTAAGTGGGCGCCGGGCCCAAGAAACACCGCAGCAAAACCCTCATCCCGCAAATCCAGCAGGGTTTTATCCTTGCCAATGGTCACCCCATGCACCAAAGTCACCCCGCAGTTTTTCAAGGCCTCGCATTCTGCGGCAATAACCTGGCGTGGCAAACGATAGGCCGGAATGCCCACAGCCAGCATGCCGCCAAAAACGGGGAGGGATTCAAAAATTGTGCAATGATATCCTTCATGGGCAAGATAATAGGCCGCCGACATTCCGGCCGGGCCAGAACCGACAATAGCCACTTTTTTCCCCTTCGGCAGGGCACAGGGCTGGAGCAGATTCTTGTTGTTGGCCACCATCCAGTCAACGATATAGCGCTCGAGCATGCCAATGGCCACCGGCTCACCCTTTTTCCCCCGGATACAATGTCCCTCACACTGAAATTCATGGGGACAGACCCGCGAACAGATAGCGGGTAGCGAGTTGGTTTCACGATCCTTCCAGTATGCCTCCTCGATCTTGCCTTCCCGCAACAGCCTGATAAAGCCGGGGATATCGTTATGGATGGGGCAGCCCTCACGGCATTTTGGTTTTTTGCATTGCAGGCAGCGCTCCGCCTCAAGCAAAGCATCTTTGGCCTCATAGCCGGAAACAACCTCGTCAAAATTCGTGATTCTCCCGGCAACGGGCAACTCCCGTGAAAATTGCCGGGATATGTTCATCCTTTCTTTTGCCTCCATCACTGCCTCCTACCCGGAAGATTGAACCTCATCGGTACAACTACCGATATCTATTGTAATAACGACAAGTTAGATCGTGATTTGATATTTTAATCTGTTTTCAAATGCATTTCATGCATAAACTCACTTTAACGCCAATGGACGCAGCAAGAATAAAAAATGGTTGTCATGCTTCCTTTCTCACGGAGAGGCGAAAGATCGGGTCACTTGACCTTAAGCGCACCAAAAGGGCCTTGACAATTCAAGGGATATCCCGCAAGTTAAACTAATACTTTTTCGATAATCAGTTGCACAATCGTGAGCAGCCATTCATGAAAGCAGAATTCATAAATCCATTCTTAAATGCTGCCAAAAATGTTCTTGAAACAATGGCGCAGACCCAAGTAACTCCGCAAAAACCCCGGCTGAAAGACGGCACCACCTCGTATGGTGAGGTTACCGGAATCATCGGCATGACCTCCAAAGAGATCACCGGCTGCATGATCGTGAGTTTTACGGAAAAATGCATCCTGAAAATTGTCGCCAACATGCTGATGGAAGATGCCAAAGCAAAGATTGACGATGAAGTTGTTGACGCTGTTGGCGAGCTGACCAATATGATCTGTGGTGGCGCCAAGGCCCAGTTGGCCAAACTTGATCACAAATTTGAGCTGGCCACCCCCAACATGGTCGTTGGCAAAGGGGTAGAAATTTCCTATTATTCCAAGGCGCCAACAATTGTTATTCCATTCGAAACCGCTGATGGTTCTTTTGTTGTTGAAGCGAATCTCAGCGAAAAGCTGTAACTCATTTCACCTCAACCGTGAGATATAAAAAAAAGCCGCTCGGTAACGAGCGGCTTTTAAATTACCATTATCTATCTTCTTCTCAGGAAGCCTTACGCCTCTCGGCAACCTTAAGGCGACTCAAAGCCCTTTGCAAAGCAGCCTCGGCCCTGGTTCGATCAAATCTTTCTTTCTGGGCCTGCGCTTCCGCCAGCCTTTTTTCTGCCCGTTCCTTAGCCCGCATAGCGCGATCGACATCAATATCTGTCCCGCGCTCCGCAGATTCGACAAGAAAGGTCAGCTTGTTATTGGACACTTCACAAAACCCACCACTCACCATCAGGGTTTCTTCCTGGGCACCTGTCTTGAAGGTCAGGACACCTGTCTTGATCGTACTCAAAAAAGGCGCATGGTTGGCAAGAACACCAAATTCACCGCCGTAACCAGGAGCGGTGACAATGTCAACCTCTTGGCTCACTACAGCCCCTTTGGGAGTTACCACTTCCAACTTTAATTTTTCAGCCATGGGTAATCCTCAAGTCCTCACCGATCCCGCCATGGGACCGGCAAGTCAGTCAATTCCTTAAGCAGCGGCCTTCTCTTTATTGGCTTTCTCAACCGCCTCTTCAATGCTGCCGACCATGTAGAAAGCGATCTCGGGCAGCTCATCGTGCTTGCCTTCCAGGATCTCTTTAAACCCACGCACTGTGTCGGCAACCTTAACGTACTTGCCAGCCATGCCGGTGAAGGTCTCGGCAACGGTGAAGGGCTGAGACAGGAACCGCTGGATTTTCCGAGCGCGGGTAACAAGGGTCTGGTCCTCTTCGGAGAGCTCGTCCATACCAAGAATTGCGATGATATCCTGCAGATCTTTGTATTTCTGGAGGCTGGTCTGCACGCCGCGGGCTACCAAATAATGCTCTTCGCCCAAAACATTGGGGTCGAGAATCCGGGAAGTGGAGTCCAGAGGATCAACAGCCGGGTAGATACCAAGCTCTGCGATCTGGCGGGAAAGAACAACGGTTCCGTCCAGATGGGCAAAGGTGGTAGCCGGGGCCGGGTCGGTCAAGTCGTCAGCAGGCACGTAAACGCACTGTACCGCGGTGATGGAACCCTTGTTAGTTGAGGTAATCCGCTCCTGAAGCGCACCGAGATCGGTGGCCAGGGTGGGCTGATAACCAACCGCAGAAGGAATACGGCCAAGAAGCGCGGAAACCTCGGCGCCGGCCTGGGTGAAACGGAAGATGTTGTCAACGAAGAAAAGCACGTCCTGGCCTTCTTCATCACGGAAGTACTCCGCTGCAGACAGGCCGGTCAAGGCAACACGAGAACGGGCTCCTGGCGGCTCGGTCATCTGCCCGTAAACCAAGGCAGCTTTCGGCAAAACGCCGGACTCTTTCATCTCGTGGTAGAGATCGTTACCTTCACGGGTCCGCTCGCCAACCCCGCAGAATACCGAGATACCGCCATGATGCATGGCAATGTTGTTTACCATTTCCATCATGATAACGGTCTTACCGCACCCGGCGCCGCCGAACAGCCCCATCTTGCCGCCACGGGGGAAAGGAACCAACAGGTCGATAACCTTGATGCCGGTCTCAAGAACGTGCACCTCGGTGGACTGATCGGTAAACGCAGGGGCAGCACGATGGATGGTCCGCATTTTATCGGAAGCAATGGGGCCCATGCCATCAACCGGACGACCGACTACGTTCATAATCCGTCCCAGAGCAGGTGCGCCGCAGGGGATTTCAATGGGCTTGCCTGTATCCGTGCACTCCTGGCCGCGAACCAGACCGTCGGTCTGATCCATGGCAACACAACGGACAACGTTGTCGCCAAGATGCAGGGAAACCTCAATGATCAGGTTGCCGGGCTCGTCGCTGATACCCTTGTTGCTCACCTGCAGAGCATTCATGATCTCCGGCAGGTTGTCCGGCTCAAACTCAACGTCTACAACAGGTCCGATGACCTGAACAATTTTACCAATTCTTGCTGCACTCATTGAAAAGCCTCCTCAGCTAGTACTTACGTTGACAATCTATGACAGCTGAATGAATCAGCCTGATTTCACCTGGTTACTTCAAAGCCTCGGCACCGCCGACAATATCCATCAATTCCGCGGTGATACCAGCCTGCCGCGCCTTGTTATAAATCAGGGTCAGGCTGTGAATTATATCCTTACAAGCGTTGGTGGCGTTATCCATGGCGCTCATCCGAGCAGCATGCTCGCTGGCGCTGACTTCAAGCATGGCATGGTAAACCATGACATTCATGTAGAGCGGCAACAGCACTTCCATGATCTCCTCGGTGCTCGGCTCATAGATGTAGGACCCGGCAGCCGAAGAAGTTACCCCCGTTGCCGCCACTACATCCGGCTGGATGGGCAGAAACATCTGCTCAGCAGGACGCTGCACGGCAACGCTTTTAAATTTCCCGAAGACGATGCGAACTTCATCGCTGTCACCGGCCAAAAAGTTTCCGGCAATATCCTGGGCGATGGTCCGAGCATTGAACATCTGGAAGGTGCCCATCAGGTCGGTGTACCGCTGCCGAATCTTGCCGGTTTTACGAAAATAGCTGGCGCCCTTCTTGCCTACACACACCAGGGAAACCTTCTTACCCTCGGACTCGAGCTTGGCAATGAGCTTGTCTGTCATTTTCATGATATGGGCGTTAAAACTTCCGCACAGGCCACGATCCGAGGTAACCACCAGAATCTCCACGGTCTTGACTTCACGCTTCTCCATAAGGGGAAACGCGCCGGAATCCATGGCAGAAGAAAGATTCCCCATCGCCGCGTTGAACTTCTCGGCATAGGAACGAAAATCTTCCATCTTCTGCTGCGCCCCGCGAAGCTTGGCCGCAGCAACCATATTCATGGCCTTGGTGATCTGGGCAGTCTTCTTTACCCCACCAATCTTTGTTTTTACATCTTTTAGGCTCGGCATGAGACCTTACCCCCCTTATTTAAGGCCTTTGGCAGCCTTGAAAGATTCCCCGAAAGCCTGCAAAGTGGCCCTGATCTTCTCTTCCAGAGCGGCATCAATGGCCTGCTTCTCTTTCAGGTCATCGTAGATGCTCGGCTGGTTTTTCTCGATATGGGCATAGAGCTGCTGCTCATACTCAGCCAAGGAATCAACAGGCAGGGTATCGAGATAGCCACGGGTACCGGCAAAGAGGATGCAGATCTGTTTTTCCATGGGCAGCGGCTGATACTGGGGCTGCTTCAGGATCTCAACCAGACGGGCGCCACGGGTCAACTGCGCCTGGGTGGCGGCATCAAGATCGGAACCAAAACCTGCAAAGGCAGCGAGCTCACGATACTGGGCCAGATCCAGACGAAGGGTACCGGCAACCTGCTTCATGGCCTTAACCTGGGCCGCACCACCTACGCGGGATACGGAGAGACCGACGTTGATCGCGGGACGAACACCGGCGAAGAAGAGGTTGGGCTCAAGGTAAACCTGACCATCGGTGATGGAGATAACGTTGGTGGGAATAAAGGCAGAAACATCACCGGCCTGGGTCTCGATGATGGGCAGGGCGGTAAGAGAACCGGCGCCCAGGGCATCGTTCACCTTACAAGAACGCTCCAGCAGACGGGAGTGGTTGAAGAAGATGTCACCGGGGTATGCTTCACGACCCGGCGGACGACGAAGGAGCAGGGAGAGCTCACGGTAGGATACCGCCTGCTTGGAAAGATCGTCATAGATGATCAGCGCGTGCTGGCCATTGTCACGGAAGTACTCACCCATGGCGCAACCGGCAAAAGCGGCGACATACTGCATGGGTGCCGGATCGGAGGCGCAGGCGGCGACCACGGTGGTATATTCCATGGCGCCATGCTTACGGAGGGCCTCAACAACCAAGGCCACCGTTGATTTCTTCTGGCCGATGGCCACATAGACGCAGTGCACGTCGGTGTATTTCTGGGCGATAATCGCATCAACGCAGAGAGCGGTCTTGCCGATCTGACGATCGCCGATGACCAACTCACGTTGGCCACGGCCAACCGGGGTCATGGCGTCAACCGCCTTAGCGCCGGTGTAGCAGGGCTCGTGAACAGACTTTCTGGCGATAACGCCGGGAGCCAAAACCTCGATCTTGGAGGAGTGCTTGGCATTGAGCGGACCCTGCCCGTCGATGGGGGTACCCACGCCGTCAACAACGCGGCCTTCCATCTCAGGACCGACAGGAACCTCTGCAATACGGCCAGTCCGTTTTACGGTGTCGCCTTCCTTGATCTTCCGCACGTCACCAAGAAGCGCACAACCAACGTTGTCCGCTTCAAGGTTCAAGGCGATGCCCAGAACGCCGCCGGGAAACTCCAGCAGCTCCATGGCCATGCACTTCTCAACCCCGTACACACGAGCGATACCGTCACCAACGGAGATTACGGTGCCGGTTTCACTCAGATCAACTTTACTTTCGTAATCCTTGATCTGCCCCTTGATGATTTGACTGATCTCTTCGGCTTTGATCTGCATTTGTCTTATTCACTCCCCTTAATGGATTCTTTTAAACCAGCCAGCTGTGATCGGATGCTTCCATCGAGCACCAAATCACCGACCTTGGCCACGATCCCACCGATAATGGACGGATCGACCTGGGCCGTAAGGACGACCTGCTTGCCGGTTATTTTTTCCAATGTTGCCTTAACCTTTGCACTGAGTTCTGGGGTCAGCTCCATGGCCGAAACCACCGTCCCCTGACACATATTGTTATCCGCATCGACCATCGCCTGAAATACCGTGGCGATGTCGGGCAGGATATTCGCACGTTTTTTCTGCACCAGCAGCTTGAAAAAATTGCCCAGAACCTGAGAAACCTGCATGGAAGCCAAAAGATGCTCCATAACCTTTTCCCGCGCCTCAACCGGATAGAGCGGGTTGGTCAGGGCATCGGAAACCTCGGGCATGCCGGCAAAGAGCTCGGCCATGGCATTGAGGGTCTTGGTGAAATCCGCGAAGGCATTTCCTTCCTTACCGACAGCAAACAGCGCCTTGGCGTACCGTTTGGCTAATACTGTATTCTTCACTGAATACCTCCCACCTTATCAAGAGACAGCTCAACCATCCTGCTCTGATCCGCAGGCTGAATATTCTTTTTAACCAGCTCTTCCGCCAGCAGCACAGCTTGTTCGGCAATCTCACCCTTCAGTCGGGTCTTGGCCTCGGCAAGCTCATGGGCCACCGCCATCTCTGCCTGCCGCTTGATATCCCCGGCATTGCGTTCGGCATCGGTAATGATCTTTGCCTTCTCTGCCTCTCCCTGCTTAACCGCTTCGGTAATGATGGCATTCACCTCATCATCGAGCCTGGCAAGCTTGGCCTCGGCCTCTTTATACATCTGCTCTGCTTCGGCCTTTCTGGACTCCAGGGCCTCAAGTTGATCTTTAATCCCATCCCGCCGACTACTCAAGCCATCGGCAAAGGGTTTCTTCAGAAAGAACACCAGAATAAAGGCCAGACCAGCGAAGTTCGTGGTTCGGTACAAGAGATCCAGCCATTTCTCTCTAGGAATGGCCGCGCTGTGTCCACCGGCTTCGGAGGCATATGCCGCTGCGGCAAAGCTCAGCACCACCAGTACAGACAATGCGGTAGTTCCGGTTTTTTTCCAAGATAGTTTCTTCATTTACAGAGCCCTCCCCAAAACCTTGCCCGCCATTTCGCTGGCAAAACCAGAAATCTGCCCCTGCAGCTCGGACTGGGCTACGGCAAACTGCTTTTCTATTTCAGCAAGTTGCCCGGTTTTCTGCGCGTCAACCTCCTTGCGGACACCAGCCAATTTTTCCGTACTTTCGGCAAGAGCTGCATTTCGAGCAGCTTCAAACTCTTTTTTAGCTCTGATCCTGGCATCCTTCATCTTCTGGCCAAACTCATCTTGCCGCAACACAGCATTCTTCTTGAATTGATCAATGCCCTCATCAAGGCCGCCGATCTTCTTCTGTCGCTCTTCAATGATTGAGCGAATCGGTTTGTACAAGACTGCATTCAGGACGACAATAAGCAAGAGCATATTGGCAATCTGAATGAGCATGGTCAGGTCGATGGTAATCATTACTGGCCCCCGTTTTTCTTTACAATTAATATATAAAAAATTCTTAGTATGTGCGTATGAAATGAATCCCGATTCATTAACAATTGAACGGTTCTAATCGAATTTTTTTTGCATGTCAATACATTTCCCCGCTGCTTTTTCCCGGTTTTCTCCCTGAGTATTTCTCCAGAAATTGAACCCAACAGGTAGTTGGTATTATTTGCTTCCCTGCCCGATAATGATGCCAGGCACCGCCAAAAGCGCCTCTGGCAATTTATCCGCCATGGTTCCCCCAGCCTGAGCCATGTCAGCTCGTCCGCCCCCGCTCCCGCCCACCATGGCCGCCACCTCTTTCACAATCTGACCAGCATGGAACCGGGTATTCAAATCCTTGGTGACCATGGCCAATAGGCTCACCTTTCCTTCAAAAACACCACCTAAAACAGCGATACCGCTCCCCAGTCCGTCCCGCACCTTATCGCCGACCTCCCGCATAGTTTTCGCGGAATCCATGGCGATCTGGGCGATGACCACTTTTACCCCAGCGATCTCCTGGGCGTTGCCAAGCATGGACTCCAAATCATTAACGGAAAGATTCGCGGTCAACCGGCTCACTTCCCGCTCCAGCTCTTTCTGGCGGGCCAGCATTTTTTCCAGTTTACCGAGCAATTCCTCCGGGGAGGTCTTAAGTTTTGCCGCAAGCATTCCCAGCTGCGCCTCGATCTGCTGGAAGCGCTCCATGGCGCCAGGGCCTGTTACCGCCTCGATCCGGCGCACTCCAGCGGCTATGCCGCTTTCCGTCAGGATCTTAAACAGACCGATCTCCCCGGTCCCGCCCACATGGGTACCACCGCACAACTCTTTACTGATGTCCCCCACGGAAACAACCCGGACACTGGCCTCATATTTCTCGCCAAACAGGGCCGTGGCCCCGCCTTTAATGGCTTCCTCCCGGTCAAGCACTGCGGTGGACACTTGGGCATTGGCCCGAATAGCCGCATTGACAATCTTTTCCACCCGGGCAAGCTCTTCACGGGTGAGGGGCGAAAAATGGGTAAAATCAAAGCGGAGTCGCTGCGGATTGACCAGGGAGCCGGCCTGCTTCACATGCTCGCCCAACACCTCGCGCAGAGCAGCCTGCAAGAGATGGGTCGCCGTATGATTATTGGCCGTGCGCTGACGCTGGCCTTCCGCCACCTTGAGCTCGACGGTCTCGCCAAGGGCCAGACTGCCCTCGATAACCTCGGCCTGATGAAGAATGAGCCCATCCCCCACGGCCACGGTATTTTCCACCCTGACCTTGCCCTGCGGCCCAATGATCATGCCCCGGTCGCCACTCTGCCCACCGGACTCGGCATAAAACGGGGTTTCCGGGCAAACCAGGGAGAACTGCTCTCCGGTTCCCACCTGTTCAAGGCTGACGCCGCCAGCGCTCACCAGCCCGCTGATGATCCCTCGTTGGTGCCGCGTCTCGTAACCGACAAACCGGGTGCGCACCCCCTTGTCCAGCAAGGCACGAACCCCTGGACCCATTTCGGCCAGCGAAGTGGCTTTCCATGATTTTTTGGATTGATTGCGTTGCACTTCCATGGCCGCATTGAATCCGACCTCGTCCGCCAGCATACCCTTTTCAATGGCGATATCCTTAACGATGTCCACAGGAAAACCGAAGGTATCGTAGAGCTTAAAGATGAACTCCCCGGCCACCTCCTTTTCACCACCCTCCTGCAAGCGCTTCATCTCCTGGTGGAGCATGGCCAGACCATGGTCCAGGGTTTCCAGGAAGCGCACCTCCTCATTGTAGACCACCTTGGCCAAGAGCTCCCGCGCCCCCTGAAGATGGGGATAGGCCTCGCCCATCTCGACGATGACCGCCTCGGTGATTCCGGCCAAAAAGGGTTTTTTCAACCCGAGAGAACGCCCAAAGCGGATGGCCCGACGCATGATGCGACGGAGCACGTAGCCCCGGCCCTCGTTGGAAGGCAACACCCCGTCGGCCACGAGAAAGGTGGTGGCCCGGCTGTGGTCGGCGATAACCCGCAGAGCCGTGTTCACCGCAGTATCCTCTCCGTATTTTACTCCGGCAGCACCGGCGATGGCGGCGATGATCCCGGCAAACAGATCGGAATCGTAGTTGGTGAATTTCCCTTGGGTCACGGCGGCAATGCGCTCAAGGCCCATGCCGGTGTCGATGCTCGGCTTGGGCAGCGGGGTCAGGGTGCCGTCTTCACCCCGATTGAACTGCATGAACACCAGATTCCAGATCTCCAGAAACCGGTCGCAGTCACAGCCGAGCTTGCAATCGGGCCTGCCGCACCCCGCTTCCGCTCCCTGGTCGATGTGGATCTCCGAGCAGGGGCCGCAGGGGCCGGTGTCGCCCATGGCCCAAAAGTTGTCCTTTTCCCCCATTCGAACAATGCGGCCCTGGGGCAAATCTTTGACCTTTTCCCAGAGTCCAAAGGCCTCATCATCGTCGTCAAACACCGAGACCCAGAGCTTCTGCGGATCCAGCCCGACCTCCTTGGTGAGAAAATCCCAGGCATAATGGATGGCGTCTTTTTTGAAATAATCGCCAAAGGAAAAATTGCCGAGCATCTCGAAAAAGGTATGGTGGCGGGCAGTGTAGCCCACATTCTCCAGATCATTATGCTTGCCGCCTGCTCGCACACAGCGCTGGCAGGTTGTGGCCCGCGTGTAGTCACGCTTGTCCTCGCCCATGAAGACTCGCTTAAACTGGACCATCCCGGCATTGACGAACAACAGAGTCGGGTCGTCGTGGGGCACTAAGCCAGAACTTTCCACCACCGTATGACCCTTGTCGGCAAAGTAGGTCAAAAATCGCTTGCGTATGTCGTTTCCGGTCATTGGTACATTCCTTCAAATTACAGAAGCGGAACGCCTGCGCATCCCGCTTCTTGAAAAAATATTTTCTGCCTCACTCAAATCAGTCGGCTACTGCAGCCTTTGCAACCGGGCCTTTTTCACCCACCGTTGGCAAACCATACCCCAGGCGCACCTTTCTTTCAATATCATCGCACAGCTCTGGATGCTCCTTCAGGAAGAGCTTGGAATTCTCCCTCCCCTGGCCGATGCGCTCGCCATTATAAGAATACCAAGCGCCGCTTTTCTCGACAATATCTTGGGCCGTTGCGAGATCGAGCAGATCCCCAACCTTGGAAACGCCTTCTCCATAGATAATGTCGAACTCCGCCTCCTTGAAGGGCGGGGCCATTTTGTTTTTCACCACCTTGACCTTGGTCCGGTTACCGATCACCTCCTGCCCGTCTTTAATGGCTTCCTTCCGCCGGATATCGAGACGAAGCGAGCTGTAAAACTTAAGGGCGTTGCCGCCGGTGGTGGTTTCCGGACTCCCGAACATGACCCCGATCTTCATCCGGATCTGGTTGATAAAGATGATCGCGGTATTGGTGCGTTTGAGCACCCCGGTGAGCTTGCGCATCGCCTGGGACATAAGTCTGGCTTGAAGGCCAACATGGGAATCCCCGGCGTTGCCGTCAATCTCCGCCTTGGGCACCAGGGCTGCCACCGAGTCCACGACAATGACATCCACCGCCCCGCTGCGAATAAGGATCTCAGCGATCTCCAAGGCCTGCTCACCATAATCAGGCTGAGAGACCAGAAGATCGTCAACCTTGACCCCGAGGCGCTCGGCATAGCTGATGTCCAGAGCATGCTCGGCATCGATGAAGGCGGCACTGCCTCCGGCCTTCTGGGCCTCGGCGATAATATGCAGGGCCAAGGTTGTCTTCCCGGAAGATTCCGGCCCGTAGATTTCCGTTATCCTCCCCCGGGCCACACCGCCGACCCCGGTGGCAATATCGATACTCAGGCTGCCAGTCGATATGACCGCCACCGCTTCCCGCTCATCGGTACCGAGCCGCATGATCGATCCCTTGCCGAACTGCTTCTGTATCTGAAAAATCGCGGTATCAAGGGTTTTGCTCTTATCTTCGGCAATGGCCATGTTGTTAAGTCTCCAAGTAGGATGAATTATCGTCGGTTCGTTTTACACTGTCCTGCATCCATTATCAAGACCAAGCAGATGACGACGCAAAAGATCCAGCGCCGTCTGACTGGCCAGAGCCTGCACCTGGGTCCGCTCCCCGGAAAAATGAAAGAGATAGGTCTGGGTCTTGTCCGGGCTGGCCAGACCGAAATAGACCGTGCCCACAGGTTTGTCTTCGCTCCCACCGCTGGGTCCGGCAATGCCGGTAACAGCAAGGGCATGGTCAACAGGGGTCACCCGTCGCATCCCTTCGGCCATGGCCCTGGCGGTTTCCGCACTGACCGCGCCAGAGCGCAAAATGATCTCCCGACTGACCCCGAGCAACCGCTCCTTCAGGGCATCGCTGTAGGCCACCACCCCTCCCGAAAAATAAGCGGAACTCCCGGCGATTTTGGTCAGGGTATGAGCGATGAGTCCACCGGTGCACGATTCCGCCACGGCCACTGTCTGGCCACGCCCAGCAAGCAAGCTCCCCACTACGCCCTCCAGGGTATCACGCCCTGAACCGTAACAACAATCACCAAGAAAGGATGCCATCTGCCCGTCATATTTCTTAAAAACAGACTCGACCTCCTGACTTGAAGGCCCGGTAACGGTCAGACTGACATGCACCTCAGGAAACACTGGGTAATAGCCAATCCGCACCCGTGGATCACGGCCTTCAAGATGGGCTAGCTTCCGATTGATCTCCGACTCAACCAACCCCACCACCTTGTACACCTTCTGGCGCACCTGACGGACCGCCTCGCCTTCCCAGACAGCCAACCGGGTGATCACCGTTTCCAGGAGCAGATCCTTCATCTCCTGCGGCACCCCTGGGAGAAAGAAGATGGGCTTGCCATCCTGAACCAGAAAATACCCGGCCATCTTTGCTTCCGTGTGCAGGGCATGGGCACCCGCTGGCAGCCAGGCGAGTTTTTCCAGGGAGAGCTGCTGACCAGTCGGCAGACTGGTGCCATACGCCTGGATTTTCTTGAATATTTCCGGATAAAAGGTAGATGGCCGGTCAAGGGCCGAAGAAACTGCGGCATTGGTCAAATCATCGGTGGTCGGGCCCAAGCCGCCGGTGACAACAATAAAATCCGCCCGTTGCAAAGCCTGTTGCAAGGTGCGGCCAATGACCTCCGGATCATCCCCGATGGTGGTCATGGCCAACATCTCGTGGCCTGCAGCAAAAAGATGGCTGGCCGCGAAATAGCTGGTGGTGTTCAGCACACTCCCAGAGGTGAGCTCATCGCCGATGGCAATTATTTCCCCAATCATAACAACCTATTACAACATATTTTATTTTAAAAACACGTCAATCAGGTCACAACCTTACCCAGCACCCCGTCTGCCATAAGTTCTTCCAGACGCACCGGAACCAGCTGGTTCACCAGGGCGTTGTTTCCCTCAAATGAAACCGGGATATAATTGTCGGTATAGCCCCGCAACAGGCAGCCCTGCTTGCGTTTTTCCACCAATACCTGTCGGAGACTGCCCAAATGGTGACGGAAAAAAGCGGTTCGTTTTTTATGATCCAAATCCCTCAGGAGCGCAACCCTTTCCTCTTTGTCCGCCTTGACCACCTGATCAGGCATGGTGGCGGCCGGGGTTCCCGGTCTTTTCGAATAGGGGAACACATGAAGATAGCTCACCGGCAGCGACTCGATCAGGTTATAGGTGTTGCGGAAAGCCCCCTCATCCTCGCCAGGAAAACCAACCAGCACATCCACACCGATGGCCACATCGGGCAAGCGGGCCACACTGTTTTCCACGACGGTGGCAAAGGTGGCGGCATTATAGTTGCGGTTCATCCGCTGCAAGATCCGGTCATCCCCGCTTTGCAAGGGAATATGCAGATAGGGCATAACCGCGGGAGATTCAGCCATGATGGTCAGGAGCTCCTCCGTGATCTCGGTGGGTTCCAAGGAACTCAAGCGATAACGCACCGGCAGATTCCGGGCTAAAAGCCGCGCCAGCAACTCACACAGATTGGTCTTGGGAGTAAGATCCCGGCCATAATGCCCGAGATGGATGCCAGTGAGGACCTGTTCTTTGTACCCCTGGTCGGCAAAGATTTCGGCCTGGGCCACAACCTTATCCAAGGCAAGGCTTCGACTGCGCCCCCGGGCATAGGGCACGATACAATAGGAACAGAAACTGTTGCAGCCGTCCTGCACCTTGAGGTAGGCCCTGGTCCTCCGGGCACCGAAACTGGTGACGGTGAGGGGGCAGATTTCCTTATGCCCCGCGATATCGCCCAGATGCATTTCCAGATCACAGTGCCGATCGGCCAGGGCCACGTCCACCAAACGGTGCTTGCAACCGTTGCCCACGATACAGATAGGGCTGTCGGCGATATCGAGAATCTCCTGGGCAGCAATCTGCGCATAACAGCCGGTCACAATCAACCGGGCCTCTGGATTGGTACGCAAGGCTTGACGGATCAGCTGGCGTGACTGGACTTCCGCCCTGGCCGTCACCGCGCAGGTATTGATGATATAAATCTCTGCCGGGCTGGAAAAAGGAACCAGCTCCACCTCCCGCTGGGCAAGTTCCGAGAGGAAGGCCGCCGACTCAAACTGGTTGACCTTACAGCCGAGGGTGGTGATGGCAATTTTTTTTTTGCTCTGCGCCATGATATTCATGCCTGTGCCATACCTTTTTTACCACTGAGTTGCAACACCACACCTGACTTCCGGTGTTCAGAAAACATCGATAATCTTCAAGCTGTTAGTGGTTCCTGCCACCCCCAACAGGGTGCCGGCAGTGATCACCAGCCGCCGCGTCCCGGGTCGAAGCAGGCCGGCGTCCTTAATCCGCTTGGCCAATTCGAAGTCCGAAAGAGCAACGGACGGTACCACCAAGGGAAAAACCCCAGAGGAAAGGGCAAGGATATTGCGGGCGGTGGGATTGTCGGTGATCGCCACAATCCAGGGCCGCGGCCGCAGCCTGGCAATGCGCCGGGCCGTGGTGCCGGTGGCCGTCGGGGTTACAGCCAAGTCCACCGTCCGGTTCTCCAGAACATCGCAGGCAGCGCTGCTGACCAGGTCGTCGATGCTGTCTTCGGAGCGGATCGCTGCCCGGACCTCCAAGGCAATGGCTCCGCTCTTGACCAACCGCTTTTCAGTCTGACGGGCAATTTTTTTGGCAATACGGACCACCGCCGCCGGATCATGACCGATGGCAGTCTCCTCGGAGAACATGATGGCATCGGCCCCATCGAGGATGGCGTTGGCCACGTCGGTGACCTCTGCCCGGGTAGGCCGGGCGTTGTCCACCATGGACAGCATCATCTGGGTGGCCACGATAACCGGCTTTGCCGCCAGGTTGGCCCGATGGATGATGTCCTTCTGAAGGCCCGGAATCTCCTCAATGGGAAGCTCGATGCCAAGATCGCCCCGGGCCACCATCACCGCGTCAGCCACCGCCAAAATCGCGTCCAGATGGGCAACCGCCTGCCTTCGTTCAATCTTGGCCAACAGACAGGGATGGTAGTTCCCTGTTTTCGGCAAAAGAGCGCGGGCAGCCAGCATGTCCTCCGGGCTGCCGACGAAGGAGATGCAGATCACATCCGCCTTGTGCTTGATGGCAAAGGTGATGCCGCGTTTATCCTCCTCGGTGAGCACCCCGGACGGCGCATTATAGCCGGGGATATTAACGCCTTTGTTGGAACGGACAACCCCGGCCACCAGGGCTTCGGTTTCGACGATCTCCCCCTGGATAGATTTGACCTTAAACTGCATCATGCCGTCGCCGACAAAGATGATAGAGCCTGGCCGCAACCCTTGGGCCAGGCCGGAAATTTCATGGGGCAGAAAAATGCCCGGCCCCGGACGAGCAACCCCTTCCGGGACAAAGCGAACCTTGGCCCCCCTACGCACAGTGATCGGCTTGAGCACCTTGCCCAGCCGCATCTTCGGCCCGGGCAGATCAACGACAATGGCCACTGGTCGGCCCATTTCCCCACTGATTTTCCGCAGACTGGCGATCACCCCGGCATGTTCCTCAAGGTCTCCATGGGACAGATTTAGGCGAAAGCCATCAACCCCAGCAGCCATCAGGCGGCGTTGCACAGACGCCGAAAAAGAGGCCGGACCCAGGGTGGCCACAATCTTGGTCTTGGAAATGAATGGGTTCATAATGCTCCTTGGCGGGATCCAGGTGATCAGAAATATTTGCTGCTCTTGGGAGACAAGGGCTTGGCAAACGCGGCATCCTGATCAGTGTATCGTTTTTCCGCTGCACCTGCCAAACACAAATTTCGCGTTATTTCGCAATTTCTCCGCAGCCGAGAACCGCCTCAGTTTCATAAAAAACCGCAAACTGACCCGGCGTCACCGCCCGCTGGGGCTGGGCGAAGGTTATTAACACCCCGCCATCATACCGAGCGATCTCAGCCTTACAGGCTGGGTGCCGGGAGCGAATTTTTACCTCGCACACGCGGGGTAAGGATGGGGGCTGACCGCTCAGCCAATGCACGGCAGGCAACCACACTTCCTGCTGCCAGAGATCCGCGTCCTTTCCGACCAGCACCGCGTCCCGCTCCGGATCAAGCCCAACCACATACCAGGGGGTGGCATCCGGCAATCCCAACCCCCGGCGCTGGCCGATGGTGTAGTGATGAATCCCTGCATGGAGCCCGAGTTCCTCGCCCTGCAGGCTCTTTATGGGGCCAGGCCGCTCTTGCCCCGGAGAATGAGAGGCGAGAAACTCCCCCACCGACTGGTTTTTGAGAAAACAGATATCCTGGCTCTCTGCCGTATCCCGGAAAGACAGACCAAATTCGGCAGCAAAGTCGTAGACTTCTTCTTTCCGCAAGCCACCCAAGGGAAAACAGAGGTGCACCAACTGCGACTGGCTAAGAAGAGCGAGGAAATAGGACTGATCCTTTTTGGGATCAACGCCTGTCAGCAGCCGATATCCGGTGGTTTCATCCCCACTGATCCGGGCATAATGACCGGTGGCAAGCAGCGCTACGCCAAGATCATCCCGCACCTGATCCAGCAGGCGACCACATTTGATAGTTCGGTTACAGACCACGCAGGGGTTAGGGGTTTTTCCGGCAAAATAGCTGGCGCAGAAATAGTCCACCACCTCTCGCCCAAAGGGTTCCGCTAGATCCACCACGGTCAGGGGAATCTGTAAAAAATCGGCCACCGCCCTGACCCGCTGCAACTGCTCCGCCAAATCGGGCTGGGCCATGGCCATAAAAATGCCCTGCACCTGCGCCCCTTGCCTTTGCAACAGAGCCGCGGCCACCGAGGAATCCACCCCCCCGCTCATGGCGACAGCAATCTTTTTTTGGTGTATAGTCGTCTCGAAACGTTCTGCCATCCGATCCCCAGCACGAAAAGGCTTGTCGATGAAACTTCCGGAACTTCTTGCCCCCGCAGGCAATTTTGAAAAAATGCAGACCGCCATCCACTATGGTGCCGACGCCGTCTATCTTGGTGGCAAAAAATTCAGCCTCAGGGCCCATGCCACCAATTTCGGCGAAGAGGAAATCGGACACGCCGTGACCTATGCCCACGAGCGCGGTGTTAAAGTATACACCACCCTCAACATCTTTGCCCACAATGACGATCTGGCCGAACTGCCCGATTATCTGGCCAGTCTACGCGAGGCGCAAGTAGACGGCCTGATCATCTCCGACCCGGGCATCCTTGCGGTGGCCCGGCGGATAGTGCCGGAATTGCCGATCCATCTCAGCACCCAGGCCAATGTCACCAACCTCGAGTCCGTCCGTTTCTGGGCCGGCCAAGGGGTCAAGCGGCTCAATCTAGCCCGCGAGCTTTCTTTGGCCGAAATCACCCAAATCCGCCAGGCCACCGAGACGGAGCTGGAGATCTTTGTGCATGGGGCACTGTGCATCTCTTACTCAGGCCGTTGCCTCCTCAGCCTGTACCTCACCGGCCGTGACGCCAATCAGGGCAACTGCGCCCATCCCTGCCGCTACCACTACCGCCTAGAAGAAGAAAAACGGCCGGGTCAGTTCTTCCCAGTAGAAGAAGACAGCCGCGGCACCTATATCTTCAACGCCAAGGATCTCTGTCTGCTCAACCGGTTGCCCGAGCTGATCCAGGCCGGGGCCGACAGCCTCAAAATCGAAGGAAGGATGAAAAGCGTTTACTACGTCGGAGCTATAACCCGCCTCTACCGGGCAGCCCTCAACTACTGGGCTACGCAGGGATTTGACGCCACCCTGCCTGAAACCTTCCGGGAAGAGCTGCTAAAAATCGGTTCCCGGGGCTACACGGAAAATTTCTTCGATCAGCTGCCCACCGCCGCCGACATGCTCTACAACGGACCCCTGATCAGCTACGACTATGCCCCGGTGGGTATCATCCGGCAGGCTGGCCCCCAGCCGATTATTGAGACCCGCAACCCCATCAGGGTGGGCGATCGCCTCGAATACCTTGGCCGCGGCCTTAACAACACCGACCACACCGTGCTCTGTCTCACCGGCAAGGACGGAGAACTCACCCAGGCAAACCCAAACAGCCTCATCACCCTTACTTTGGATCCAGCTCCTGCAGCCTGCGAAAACCTCGGCCTCTTTAGAAAAAGAATGGCTTCCTGAATAAAAAATGCCTATATTTAAAGCTCATAGTCTGAATCCTAAGGAGCACCACCACAATGTCGCACATGCTGAGCATCGTCATGATCCTAACCGGAGCGATTGTCATGCTCTTCAGCCTTGTCAAGGCGAGGGAACTACTCGTCCTCGCCCCCTTTATTCCTGAGCGCAGCAAAGCGGAGATCATCCGCTCCTTGCGCCTCCACCGCGGGCTGATGTTTTTTTTCCTCCTGGGTTACTGTGTGGTGGCCGGGGTCTTTTTCTTTGGCCTTCATTTTTTCGGCGATCTCCTTGTTGCCCTTGTCTTTCTCTTTGGCGCCCTCTTCGTCCTCCTTGGTCTTCACATCCAAACCAGAATGCTGCTTGAGATAAAAAATACTCTGCAGGGGTTGTTGCCCATCTGTGCCTCCTGCAAAAAAATCCGCAACGCTGAGGGCGACCCCCATGACCCGGCCTCATGGACGAGCGTTGAGAAATTTATCTCCGCCAAAACATCGGCCGATTTCACCCACAGCATCTGCCCGGATTGTCTCAAAAAACTCTACCCGGAACTCTATAAATAATTGCCTAGGTTATGACCATTCCTCGTTGTTTTGAACCGTTTCAGGATCGCCTCAGCCGCGATATCAGAAATGAACTTTCCGCAGCTTTACCTCTAGCCTTAGCCCAAAACGATCTTGCCCCAGTCCAGGCCGTTGCCGCACGGTATCTACAAACGAATCTGCCTGCGCCCTATGTCACTTATATAGAGAGGCGACTGGCAGGATACGCCAAGGGTCTTGAGATAATCAGCCGCACCGCTGCCGGTGATGCTCTGGCAAGAGCGCTGGTATTTTGGGATTTGGGGCTTTTTTTCGAGGTCCACGAAATTTTAGAGCAGGCATGGCATGAAGCGCGTGGCGCGGAAAAAGAGATGCTCCAGGCCATGATCCGGGCGGCGGGCTTTTATATCAAGGGGGAGTATGGCTATTTCGAGGCCGGAGCCAAAATGGCCGGGCGGGCCATAGCGGCCCTGGAAAAAAACCGGCAAATCTGCACCGGTTTTGATCTGGATGCACTTCTCGAGAGCTTACGCACTCTGGACCCTATCCCGCCGAAACTCTTGCGGCATGGCCTGTCTCATTGAATGCCCCGGAGAATTTTACGTTCGAGAATCTCCAGGGTGAAGGGCTTCAAAATCAACTCATCCACCTTGAGCTGCAAGGCCATGCTGATCCTGGCTTGAGTGGCCTCCGCCGTCACCATAATGAAAGGGATCTCTTTGAAAATCTCGCTGGCGCGTATTTCCCGGAGCAGTTCAAACCCGTTCATCACCGGCATGTTCCAATCGGAGATAACTAGATCAATCTTCTGGGCGTGCAGAATTTTCATGGCCTCACGGCCATCCTGAGCCTCATAAATTTGTAGAAAACCCATCCGTTGCAGCTGCATCTTCATGATATTGCGGAGCACCGCCGTATCATCCACGATGAGAATCTCTCTGTTCAACTCGATCATTTTTCCCTTCCTTGTCGGATGGTTGGCTACTAATGCTTTCACCTTTCTTCTCGGCATTGTCCGAAGAAAATATGAGGCCTATTTTCAAAAAGCCCTCGTCACCTCTGGACTGCAACCGCCTATCCCCCCCATTTCTCCGTGGTTTACGGAAAGCAATGATTCTGTTATGATCAATCCCTTTATTGTGCTGCTGTCTATTTGATATTTCTGCCGAATCTTGGCGTTACAAGACCTACCCCGGAGGCTTTCATGGCTGATTCAACCCTGCCGTCATTTATCCAGGCTCTGCTTAAACCTGAAGTATATCCCCATCCCGCCCCCGAAATAACCCTGGTGCAAACCCATATTTCCTATGTGCTGCTGGCCGGCGACTTTGTCTATAAGATCAAGAAACCTGTGGACTTCGGCTTTCTCAACTTCACCACCCTGGAAAAGCGCAAACATTTCTGCGAAGAGGAACTTGTCTTAAACCGACGGTTATGTCCTTCCCTTTATCTTGGCCTCGTGGGGATCACCGAGCAAAGCGGGGGGATTACTCTGGATGGTCCGGGCACCCCAGTGGAATACGCAGTGAAGATGGCGCGGATGCCGGAAGAACGGATGATGGCCAAGGTCATCGCTCAAGGCGGGCTCAATAAAGAAACCCTTGACCGGATCATCTCTATCCTGGTTCCTTTTTACGCCAAAGCCGAGAGTAGCCCTGCCATTGAAAAATTCGGCACCGCCCAGGCTGTAAGCGTCAATGTGCTGGAGAATTTTGAACAGACCCAAGGCTTCATCGGTTGCGCTGCCCTGAGCCGGGAGCAGTTCGAGGTAATCAACGATTACGCCCGCGCTTTTCTTGGCAACGAAGAGCTTTTTGCCAAACGCATCAAAACGGGCCGGATTCGCGACTGCCATGGCGATCTATATTCCGCCAACATCTGCCTGGCCGATGAGATCTACATCTACGATTGCATCGAGTTTAACCAGCGCTTCCGCTATTGCGATGTGGCAAGCGACGTGGCCTTTCTGGCCATGGACCTCGACTTCCATGGCCTTCCCGAACTCTCCGACTATTTTATTGAAAAATTTTGCCAGGAAGCAGGCGACACCACCCTGCTTCCCATGCTCAACTTTTACAAATGCTATCGCGCCTATGTGCGTGGCAAGATAGGCCTTTTCACCGCCCATGCTCCTGAGGTTGATCCGGCCACCACCGAGAACTGCCTGGCCCTGGCTAAAAAATATTTCGCCCTGGCTGAACGCTATGCCGCAGCCTGAACTATTTATTTTTTTCGGCCTGATCGCTACGGGCAAGAGCACTGTGGCCCAAGCCTGGGCCGAACGGAACGGCCTAAGCTATTACAACTCCGATGTGGTACGCAAAGAATTGGCCGGACTCGCACCACAGACCCACCAGCGGGAAATAGCTGACCAGGGAATCTATACCAGCGAGTTCACTGCCAAAACCTATACAGCCCTGCTCGAACGAGCTGAGCAGGCTCTGCGCCAGGACCGGGGCGTGGTGCTCGATGCCTCGTACCAGCGGCAGGCCGACCGCGACCGGGTTCGGATGCTTGCGCAGCGTCTGGGTGTTCGGCTATACTGTATTCTCTGTGTCTGTCCGGAGGAAGAAATGAAACGCCGCATGACCAAGAGGGCTCTCGACCCGCTGGCGGTGTCGGATGGACGCTGGGAAATCTATCTGAAACAAAAAGAGCGGTTCGAAGCACCCAAGGAACTTGCCACGGATCAGCTCATAACCCTGTCAACCGACCTGCCGGTGGAGACTGTTTTACAACAGCTTTCTGCCCATTTGGAGACACAGCCATGAATACCAGAATCTATGTCCTGAAGTTCCCCAAAGAAGTCATCGACCAGCCGATCATCAGCAATCTAGTAAAAAAATACGACTTGGAATTCAACATCCTCAAGGCCACCATTCTGCTTCAGCAGGAAGGAGTTATGGTGCTCGAATTCCTCGGCCACAAGGCCAATATCAAAAAGGGAATCGCCTATCTTAATGAAATGGGGGTGTCGGTGAAAAGCATGGCGGGGAATATCCGCCGCGATGATGAGAAATGCTACCAGTGCGGGGCCTGCACCGGCGTTTGCCCCACTGGCGCGCTCTCTCTCCATCGGCCCGACATGGCGGTCCTCTTCGACGAGGGGAAATGTACCGCCTGCGGCCTGTGTGTGTCCGTATGCCCGGCCAGGGCCATGGAGGTTTCCCTCAACGGCAACGTGGCAGAGCTGGCCGCTTAGTCCTCGCGAGTCACCGCAAGCCGCTCTGCCACGCGGGGAAAGAGACTAATATCCGTGTGGGGCAGGAAGTGTGAAGCAATGTACTGCTCCTGGAAATACGCCAACTCCGAAAGTTCGAAGCTGGTCATCTTCCGCACCACCTCCACCACATCCTGCCTGATATGGTTGCTCATCTCGCTCATCCAAGCGCCCATGAGTGAGCCGTTCCCCACATAAAGCACTCGATTGGCGTCCACCTGCGGCAACAGCCCAACGGTCATGGCCGAATCCAGGTCGATATAGCTGCCAAAAGCTCCTGCCAGGATTACCTGCTCGATATCGGTGATGGCCAGTCCCACCTGTTCCACCAGGGTTGTGATCCCGGCATAGATCGCCGCCTTGGCCCGGATGAAATTTTCGATATCCACCTCATTGATGACGATATCGTGTTCGACTCCCGCCTCCTCTTTCCAAACCAGGACATATTCATAGCCGCTACGCCCTTCGCGGATTCGCTCCGTGGCAAGATCCCGGCGAAATTTCCCGCTTCTGCCGACAACCCCATGTTCAAAAAGGGTGGCGATGATGGCCAACAAACCCGAGCCGCAGATTCCCACCGGCGGTTTATTGCCCAGAGTGATATTCATCGGCTCAAGGGTCTGGGGGTTGAGGCTGAAATCCTCGATGGCGCCCAGCGCTGCCCGCATCCCGTGGGTGATGCCACCCCCTTCAAAAGCCGGGCCGGCTGAGCAAGCCGCGCACACCAGCCATTCCCGATTCCCCACGACAATCTCCGCGTTGGTGCCGATATCGATGTAGAGAGTGATCAGTTCGGTACGGTACATGCCCGAACCCATGACCCCAGCGACAATATCGCCCCCCACATAACTGGAGATGGAAGGGTAGACCAAGGCCACAGCGGAATGCTGCAAATTGATCCCCAGATCGGTGGCCCGAATGGGCGGCAGGAAGGTGGTGACCGGGACATAGGGGGCACGGCGGATGTTGTCCGGCTCAAGCCCTAAGAGCAAATGGGTCATGGTGGTATTCCCCGCCAGAGTGATGGAAGTAATCTCCTCGCGGCTGATGCTGCCTTTTCCCCCGTTATCCACAGGCTTGGCCATGGACAGCAGGGTATCGAGGATACTGTTAATGGTCCCCACCACCAACTCCTGCATCTTGTCCAACCCTTCCTTTTTTTCCGCGACGATAATCCTGGAGATCACATCCTCGCCATACCCCAACTGGCCGTTGTATTCCCCAGCGCGGGCCAAAACCTTTCCAGAACTCAGGTCCACCAACACACCGTAGACCGAGGTGGTCCCAATGTCAAAGGCAAGACCGAAACTACGCTGAGACCAGTCTCCACCTTGAATGTTGGTAAGATAGGATTTGCCCGAGGTGTTTACCGGGCGCGCACAGGTAACGGTGATGCGAAAACTGTCTTCCCGCAGAGCCTTACGCAACTTACGCAATACCGCCAGGTTGAACACCACTCGGTGCTCATCGTACTTGCTACTAAGCAAATGAATAACCCGCCCGGCATCTGCCATATTGTCCTGGGCTGAAGGTGGAGGAATCTCCAGACAGATTTTCACCACTGGCGGGACAAAAATACCCTGCTCCCGAAGTTCCTCGATGTCATACACATGCATCCTGGCGCGATGCCTCAGCGGGACAGCGGTGCCTAAACCTCCACTTTTCAGGCCGGATGATTCCGGCACCCGGATGACAGCAGCTCCGCTAATTGTTGCCATGCATGCTTGCCGATATCCGGCCGCTCTCTCCGGAGTGCTGAATTTTTCGCTCAACCCTCCTTCAACCGTACCCTTTTCAATGATGACCTTGCATTTGCCACACACCCCGCTACCGCCGCAGGAAGCATTGATATGGATGCCTGCCTCGCGGGCAGCCTTAATGATCGACATGCCTGCCTCAGCCTGCACCTTTCTGCCGCTGGGCTCAAAAACGATGATGTGGGTCGCCTGTTTGTCTGCCTCACTCATCTTCTTGTCCCCTTTGCTTGGCCATTTTTCCCTGCCTGCGACACATCCGCATCTCGCGGTTGTGCCCGATCTCTCTTGTATCTTATAACGTGGGCGCAGCCCACCGCAATGCCCGTTTTCGCACCATTGGCTTTGCACAATTCCTGCAAACAAAAAAAGGCTTCCGTATCATCAACGGAAGCCTTCACAGAACACGGTCTTAACGCGTGGTTATTTTTTTGCCTTGCAGCCGCAGCCGCAACCCGAACCTTTTTCCTCTTTTTTGATCATACAGTCGTTGCCGCCGCAATCGGTGCATTTTTTGGGTTTACACCTACCCTCTTTGGTTGCCCCGCATTTTTCACATTTAAATATTGCCATCCTGCCACCTCCAGTCTCTTTTTGAACGGTTATGTTTTGCAAGACGAGACGTTCATCTTGCCAGATAATTTGCGTCAGCCATGTCCCACCGAAGTTGAGCCAACTTCCGCCCTCTACCTTGGTTTTCTGAGATAATTTCCTCGCCTGGTCGCGGCTTGTACATTATTCTTAATCTCTTAACCATAATAGCTCTTGCCCACACCAATTACACATTGTTATTGGCGGCATACTTATGAGAACAATTACTAACATAGTGTAATTTCATTAGCTGATGCAACAAATAAACAGAGGTGCGTGTATGAATATCAACAACGAACGCCTTGCCAAGGTTTTCACCGCCATGTGTACCATTGAGAGTCCCTCCGGCGAAGAAGCCAGACTAGCCATGTTTCTCAAGGATCTTTTCGCACAAGAGTTTCCAGAAGCCGTTATTACCGAGGATGATTCGGCCCGCACCACCGGTTCCGATTCCAATAATCTGGTCATCCTTTTCCCCGGCAACCTTCCCGGGGAACCAATCTTTTTCAATTGTCACCTGGACACCGTGGAACCTTCCCGAGGCGTCACGGTCGTACGGGAGGGATCCCGGTTTTCCAGTGCAGGCGAGACTATCCTTGGTGGGGACGATAAGGCAGGCATAGCCATCCTCATTGAAGCCGTCCGAACCATCAAAGAAGCGCGCCTTTCACACCCACCTTTTGATCTCGTTTTCACTACCTGCGAAGAAATTGGCCTCCGTGGCGCCAAGGCTCTCGACATCTCCCTGCTGCGCGCCAGGGAGGGGTATGCCTTAGACAGCAGCGGCGTGGACCTCCTTATTACCGGTGCCCCGGCCGCGAATCATTTCCACTTCACCATCACCGGCGCAGCAGCGCATGCCGGCCTGCACCCGGAAAGAGGGATCAACGCCATCCAGCTCGCCGCCCGTTGCCTTGCCGATCTACCGTTGGGACGTCTTGACGAAGAAAGCACCGCCAATGTTGGTCGCATTACTGGCGGTAAAGCGACCAACATTATTCCCGAAAGCGTCCTGGTGGAAGGAGAAATCCGAAGCCACTCAGCAGAAAAACTGGCGATTTTTTCCCAGCAGGTTAGGGATGCAGCCCAATCTGTCATTGACAAATGGTCACCGGATCCTGGCGCGCAGTTAGGAGCAAGTGTCCGCCCCCTCCTTGATTTTCACCTTACCCAAGAATACCCAGCCATGCATATTGACCGCCACGCCTCTGTCATCCGACGGGTTGACAAGGCGGCCACCCGTCTCCAACGGGAAATCCGTTATGAGCGTGCAGGTGGCGGCAGCGACGCCAACATTTTCAACAAGAATGGATTGCAAACCGCCATAATAGGGATCGGCATGGACCATGTGCATAGCACCGAAGAGTCCATTGACCTACGGGACATGAAACGTACCACCGAACTGGTCATTGCCCTCATAACCAACTAAAATTAAAACGAAAATTGGTGGATGTTCCACGTGAAACATCCACTTACCACTCCCTCATTGTCACCATAATGCCGAAAGTATAATTCCTGCCAAAGCTTGCACCACAACAAGTATGAGCAAAACTTCCCTCTTCCCCCTTGAAACACAACCAAAAGAATATCTACTCCTGGCCGGAAAATCCATAATCCGCCCAATATGAAATCTGCTGGCCACCTCGCATTTATCAGCACAACTACACAGAATTAAAGAAGAAATAGGCGGATGTTTCACGTGGAACAACAACTAAAATTGCCTCCTGCCTCTGTAAAAAAAATGGACCTCCCAATACAGAGTATGTTAGTATGGCTCTCAATGTGGTGACCGGCCCATTCTTTTGGCCCACCCACAGGCCCGCAACAAAAAATCTGGCAAAATTCGGCTAGAAACAAACACCCGGTGGAGGTTTTTTGAGCATGGGAGATGGCGCGAAGATTGTGGCCCTGGCCAATCAGAAAGGCGGCGTGGGGAAAACGACCACTGCGATAAATCTGGCCGCTTCGGTATCGATGCTAGGGAAAAAGGTCTTGGTCGTGGACTCTGACCCGCAAGGAAACACCTCCAGTGGACTCGGGGTCAGCCGCGCCAACGGTGGAACCCACCTTTATCATTGCTATATGGGGGAAGCGGAAACCACGGAAGTTATACAGCCAGCCCCAGGCCTAAAAAAACTCTCTGTTCTCCCAACACACATCGACCTGATCGGGGTTGAAGTTGAACTGATGACCGCAGTGAAACGAGAGCGCTACCTGGCCAATGTCCTCGCCTCTGTCCGCGACCACTATGATTACATCTTCATCGACTGCCCGCCATCACTCGGTTTGCTCACCATCAATGCCCTCACCGCAGCGGATACTGTTCTCATCCCGCTGCAATGCGAATATTTTGCCCTTGAGGGCTTGAGCCAATTGGTTCGGACTATCCGGCTGGTAAAGAACTCATACAACAGAGCCCTTTCCATTGAAGGGCTATTGCTGACCATGTATGATGGCCGAAATAAGTTGACACACCAGGTCGTTAGCGAAGTAAAAAATCATTTCCAGGGCCGGGTCTACGACACGGTGATTCCACGCAATATTCGTCTCAGCGAGGCCCCCAGCCATGGACAGGCGGCGATCATTTACGACAAGCGTTCAACCGGGGCGCTCAGCTACCTGCAACTCGGCAAAGAGTTTTTGCGCAAGCAACCAAAGGTTGCGGCAAAAGAAGGAGTTAAGTCATGATTAAAAAAACAACCTCGGCCCTTGGCAAGGGACTTGACGCCCTTTTGCCGTCCGGTGCTTCCGATGGCCGGGAATACTTTTTGTGTCCCATCGATTTCATTGAGGCAAACCCGACTCAGCCACGAAAAGACATTAATGATACAGCTCTGGCCCAGCTTTCGGCCTCGATCCTTGAAAAGGGTATTTTGCTCCCCCTAGTTGTGTGTGAGCATGGTGCCGAGGGCCGCTACCAGATCATCGCCGGAGAGCGGCGCTGGCGGGCGGCCAAAATGGCAGGGCTTGACGAGGTACCTGTACTAGTAAAAGATGTCACCCCCCTTGATCGTCTTGAACTGGCACTCATCGAAAACATCCAGCGCCAGGATCTCAACCCCCTGGAAGAGGCAGAAGCCTACCTCCGCTTGGTAAAGGAATTTCACCTGACCCAGGAAGAGGTGGCAAAACGGGTTGGCAAGGAGCGATCGACGGTGGCCAACGCCCTTCGGATCAACCAGCTCCCCGATTATGCCAAGGAAGATCTTGTCCGTGGCGTCTTGAGCATGGGGCATGGCAGAGTCCTGCTCAGCGTTGGCGATGAAGCAACCATGCGCGAGGTTCGAAACGAGATTGTCGAACAAGGACTTACAGTTCGGCAGGCAGAAGCCCTGGCGAAAAAACATAAGCAAAAGATGGCCACGGCTGGTGGCGGGGAAAAGCGTCAGCTCAAAAAATCGGCAAATGAATTGCCGGAATCCTATTGCAAGTCGTTGGCCAACGGACTGATCAATTATCTGGACACAAAAGCGCGGATAATCCAAGGTGGCACCCGGGGAAAAATTGAAATCGAATACTATTCCCACGATGATCTCGAGCGGGTATTGTCGCTCATTCTTCCAGCAGAAAAAACAAAATAAATATTAATTTCAGATAGTTACTATGAATCACTATGAAGAACATGCCGAGATTGTCCGACAGGAACAACTCACGCCGGAAATATTCCGCCTGACCCTGAAGGCCCCAGAAATCGCAAGCAACGCCCGGCCAGGCCAGTTTGTCATGGTCCAGACCAGCCCCTGCTACGATCCTCTTCTCCGGCGACCACTATCCATTCACCAGACCATTGGCAGCGAGCAGGTACAACTCCTGTATAAGGCTGTGGGTAAGGGCACCAGGCGACTCGCCACAATGAATCCGGGCCAGAAGGTCAATCTGACCGGCCCGCTGGGCCACGGCTTTGATCTCACCGGCAAGCAAGCGATCTGCCTGGTAGGCGGAGGGATGGGCATTGCTCCCCTCTATTTTCTTGCCCGAGAGATTCTACGCACAAGCACCCCCCCGAAATGTGTCGTCCTGCTGGGCGCCCGGACCGCCGACGAGTTCGGCCCCCTACCCCGCGATTTCATGGAGATCGGTGTGACAGAAACCTATTTTGCCACCGATGACGGAAGCCTCGGACACCACGGCTTCGTGGCCGAACTTCTCCCTCAGCACCTTGAACCCGGCCACCATTGGACAGTGTGTACCTGTGGTCCGCACCCGATGATGAAGGCCGTGGTTAGTCGATGCCGAAAACAGGGCTGGGAGTGTCAAGTTTCCCTGGAAACCATGATGGCCTGCGGAATCTCCGCTTGCCTCGGTTGCGCAATACCCCGAGCAGATCTTTCCGGCCCCTACCTTCATGTCTGCAAGGACGGTCCGGTTTTCAAGGCCGAGGAGGTGGCCTGGCTATGAACCAACCGGATTTGCGCGTCACTATCGGCGACCTCGTTTTCAAAAATCCCGTGCTCACCGCCTCCGGCACCTTTGGCTATGCAAAGGAATTCGAGCCCTACGTCAATCTCCACCACCTCGGCGGCGTAGTGGTTAAGGGAATCTCGCTAGCCCCGCGTCGTGGAAATCCCCCACCCCGCATCGTGGAAACGGCAGCAGGCATGCTCAATGCCATCGGTCTTGAAAACGTAGGACTTGACCGCTTTATAAGCGAAAAAATCCCCTATCTGCAGGGGATCGGTACCAGGGTGATCGTCAATATCCTGGGGGACAACCTGAAAGAGTACCAGACCTTGGCCCAACGCCTCAGCGAGATAGAGGGGATTAGCGCCCTGGAGGTCAATATCTCCTGCCCCAATGTAAAAAAAGGCGGCGTTGCCTTTGGCACCGATCCGGCCATGGCCGAAGCCGTAACCCGAGCGGTGTGCGCACACACCTCCCTACCGGTGATTGTCAAACTTTCCCCAAATGTCAGCGACATAGCCCAAATCGCCACGGCCGTGGAGGCGGGCGGGGCGCATGCGGTTTCCTTAATCAACACACTGCTGGGCATGGCCATTGATGTCAAAAGCCGGAGGCCGAGGCTGGCCAATATCGTAGGGGGGTTGTCCGGCCCGGCGATCAAGCCCATTGCCCTGCGCATGGTCTGGCAGGTTGCCCAGGCGGTGAAGATTCCAGTGATCGGCATCGGCGGCATCACCACAACGGAGGATGCCCTGGAATTTCTCCTGGCGGGCGCCACAGCCATAGAGGTTGGCACCGCAAACTTCGTCAATCCCCGTGCCAGCCAAGAGATAGTCGAAGGGCTGACCCGTTATATGACGGACAACGGACTGAACAGGATAAGCGAGGTTATTGGCGGTCTCATTCTGCCCTGATTTTTGCAAGCAAGACCACCTTTCGACAGGCTCAAAAAATCATACGCCACCCCTCAGAATTCAACTGTGGTCCCGCCATAATCATCCCTAACGAGTATCACTACCTGAGCATTCCCCACCTTTATCGCCCGAAAATCCGCAATAGACCGCCCCAAATAATGCAAAAGCAGCGTCCGGACCACAATCAAATGGCTCACTACCAGCAGGTTCTGGCCAGGATACCCACTAACGATAGTCTCCAAACAAGACACGACCCGATTCTGTACCTCGGCAATAGTCTCGCAACCTGGCACACGAAATCCTGCCGGATCGGCAAGCCAGGTCGGATATTCAAGCCCGAACCTCGACCGGATCGCCGCCTTGGTAAGTCCGTCCCAATGGGGAATACTGATCTCGGTCAAGGCCTCTTCTGCTGCAACCGGCACCGCAAGCAACTCTCCCACAATCCCTGCCGATTGCCTGGTTCGCGCCAAAGGGCCACAAAAAATCCTGCTGATGCCTCGCCCGACAAGCCTTTCACCAACCTCCACTAGCTGAGTTACCCCTTCAGGATGCAGGGGCTCCTGGGTGCGGCCGGCAAAAACATCATCCTTGTTGGCTGCGGTCAGGCCATGCCGGATAAGATAGATGGTGGTTTTCATGGTTGACCTTTCACCCTGTCTGTAAAAGCGGCATCAGCCGCGATAATTAAACCATTGCACACAACATCGGAGCCCCCCATTTCTACAAAAAACTCTTGCCCTCTCACGTTTCTTCGGGGTAAGCTTAAAACTTTTAAACTCTACGGAAAATCACTCTTCTTTTCAATAAGGAAACCGGTCATGCTCAAACAAACCAAGCGCACAATCCCAGCCTTGCTCGTTGCACTGCTTTTCGCCATGCACCTTGCGCTGCCAACAATCGGAGCTGCGCAAACCGGACGCATCGCCTTCCTGCCCTTCAAGGCCAACGCCCCCCAAGACATGAGCTATCTCACCACCGGCATCCGTGACATGCTTGCCAGCCGCCTTGCCTCAGAGATCGGCCTCACCGTGATCGACAAGGGTGTGGTAGACAAAGCCCTGGCCAGCGCCGGAACCCCAACCCAGACAGATGCGTTTCTCAAGCTGGGCAAGTCCCTCCAGGCGGATTTCCTGGTGGTCGGGAGTCTCACCGCCTTGGGCAGCAGTCTCTCCCTGGATGCCAAGGTCTTTGAGATGGCCAAGGGTGAGCCTCGGAATTTTTATGCCACAGCCAAGAACGAAAGCGAGATTATCCAAAGCATCGACTCCCTGGCCTGGGATATAAGTGAAAAAATCTTCGCCCACAAACGCCCGGCCTCAGCCCTGGTGCAGCCCCAGGCCGCCGGACAGCCAACCGCCCAGGCCCAGCCACAGTATGCCACCGCTCATCCAGATCGCGCCTTTGCCGGCCGCACCGGCGCGGGAGGAGGCTCTCCCTTTATCTACCCAAAGGGCATCACCAGCGAATTCCAGAAAACCCAGAACATGAAGCTGTCCCTCCAATACATGGAAACAGCCGATCTTGACGGCGACGGCCAAGACGAGGTCATCTTTGCCGACAACGACTCGGTCCAGATCTTTAAGCGCGACGACAACCGGTTGAGAAAGGTTGGCCAGATTCCCGGCAAGGTCGGGTATAAAATTCACGCCATAACCGTGGCGGACCTCAACAAAAACGGCAAACCAGAAATCTATGTCAGCGCCGCGGACAATAAGGGGCCTAACTCCTTCGCCTTCGAGTGGCTTGGCGCGGACAAGGCCAACTATCTGTTCCAGGATGCCAAGTGGTACATCCGGGCCATGCCCGTCCCAGGAGAAGGCATGGTGTTGGCCGGTCAGCGGTCCGGTTCCGACAAGATTGTGGCCCCCGGCATTTACCGTCTCGACCTGAGCAAGGACGGACTGAAGGCCGGCAGCGCCATGGAAGTCCCGGACAGCGTCAACCTGTTTGATTTCACCATTGCTGACCTGGACAACGATGGCAGCCGGGAAATCATTGCCATAGACCAGTACGACCGGCTCAAGGTAATGCGTTCCAGCGGAACAGTTCTCTGGAAAAGCGATGATTTTTACGGCGGCACCACCCGCTTCATTGGTGGCACAGAGGGCTTCGGGGCAGGCAAGGGCAGCGCCCAGGACGGCTCAACCCGCATCTATATCCCCTCACGGATCATCGCCTATGACGTGAATGGCGATGGTCAAATGGACATCATCATCAACAAAAACCTCTCCACCTCATCGCGTCTTTTTGAAAATATGAAAAACTACCCATCCGGCGAGATTCATGCTCTCAGTTGGAACGGACTCGCCCTTTCCGAGCTATGGCGAACCAGAAAGATCGACGGCTATATCGTGGACTATCTCCTCCGCCCCAATGCGGACAAGAAGGGCGCAGAACTGCTGGTCGGCCTGATTTTAAGCAGCAGCTCACTTGATCTGTTCGCAGATCAAACCTCCACCATGCTCATCTATCAACTGGATTTCACCAAAAAGCAGGTGCAAGGAAACGAATCTCTCAATTAAAAAAGTAAAAATAATTACACTATAGTAAAAAAAACTTGACATTCCCTCTTTAAATTTGCTCTAAAGAGTTTAAGTTGTTTTCTTTATTAAGACTTATCAAAGGAGATAAGAGATGAAAAAAGTATTATCCACAGTCGCAGCACTGGGCCTGATCGCGGGATTGGCCTCCACTGCCTCAGCCGTTGAGTTCAAGATGAGCGGTAAGTACCTGGTTGAAGGCGCCTATCTTTCCGACGCACGCGGCGCCGGTGTTGTTACTACCGCAGTCTCAGACAATCCAAGCGATGCTTACTGGCTGCACACCTTCGAGATCAAACCGACCATGAAGGTGAACGACAAGATTTCCATGTCCTCTGTTATCCGTTTGGCAGACGACACCATGTGGGGTAGCTCGGCTGATACCGCGAGCACTGCGGCCAACAATAATGACGTATATGTCCACCAGCTGTACATGGACTATGCCTCCCCCATCGGCAACATGCGCTTTGGTCGTACCCCGGCAGGCACCTACGGCACCAACTTCATGGATTCCGACAAACGCGCCGACCGTGTTATGTTGTACCCTTCCTTCTTGGCAGATGGACCTTGGTCCACCCTGTTCTACATCGAAAAGAGCAAGGATCAGCAGACAGGGGCGATTCTTACACCTTCTGCCACCTATCAGAGCGATAAAGACACCGATAAGTATGTCGCCCGTGTGTACTACAAGAGCGACAGTCTGGATTCCGGTCTCCATTATGGCTATGGTCGCAACATGTCTGAGACTACACAGTTTCTTAGTGTATCCACTGCCAGCATCAAAGATGTCAAGCAGGAGTTGACCGCCTACGGCAAGTACAAGATGGACAACTACTTTGTCAACGCCGAGCTGACCCATTACTTTGGAAAAGTGGATTGGAATGCTACCACTTCCAATGACTATGATTCATGGGCTGGCATGTTGCAGGTTGGCGCCAAGATAGACGCCCTGACCCCCAGCCTCATGTATTTCTACGCCCAAGGTCAGGATATGAATTCCAATGACATTGAGGCTGCCCTTGTTGGATCTACTGCCGCTACCAGCGGCACTGGAGACATGTTCGAGCCCCTGTACATCCTCACTGGCCGTAGCACCGGCATGCTGAACACCGACATCTTCAGCGGTAACACAGGCACCTTGGCCACTGCTGGCGTCCATGCCATTGTTGCCTCAGCCGACTATGCGGTTTCCAACCAGTTGACCCTGCACGGCGCCATCGGTTGGGCCAAGGCGGACGAGGTTCAGATTGCTGGCCAGGATGACAAGTACGGCTGGGAGTACAACGTGGGCGCTGCCTACAAGCTGCTCGACAACCTGACCTACGAAGCGCATTTCGGCTACCTCGATACCGGCGATTTCTTCAAATCTACTACCACTCTTAATGACAGCAACCCCGAGAATGTTTACATCCTGACTCATTCTCTGACCATGACTTTCTAATCCTGTTTATGCCTTTTGCATAACCTCTTAGTTGGTTACTGTTCAACTCTAGCCCTGCCGGAAATTCCGGCAGGGCTTTTTTTCTTGTTGTTTCGCTGATGGCTGGTAGCTTTACCGCGTCATACCAATCTTTTCATTTTCAATACCTTCGCCATGTTCTCCCACTTGCCTCTCTTGACTTTTTGCAAGAGGTGGGATAAGAATATCTGTTTTTCTGTAATTTTCTCTGATTAGTGTATTTTCCCCAGCGAAACTCCTGGGTATTTTTATCTTCGGTGCAGGTGAGACACGCGATGAGCATTCAGGCCCTGAAAGGCTTTAAGGATATCCTCCCCGATGAGGTTGGGATTTGGCAGCATATCGAGGCAACCGCCAGGGATATCTTCCACCGCTTCGGCTTCACCGAGATTCGGGTACCGATCCTGGAAAAAACCGAGCTGTTCGCCCGGTCCATCGGCGAGGCCACCGACATTGTCGAAAAAGAGATGTACTCCTTTAGTGACCGCAACGGCGACTCTATCACCATGCGGCCGGAAGGCACCGCCTCGGTGCTGCGGTCCTTTATCGAGCATGGCTTGCAGGCCAAGCTTCCGGTACAACGCCTCTACACCATCGGCCCCATGTTCCGGCACGAACGCCCGCAGAAGGGGAGGTTACGGCAGTTTCATCAGATGAGCGTCGAGGTGCTGGGGTTGGATCATCCCCGCCTGGATGCCGAGCTGATCGCCATGGGTTGGCTGATCCTTGAAGAGCTTGGCCTCACCACCACCCTGCAGATCAACTCCCTGGGTTGCCCGGCTTGTCGCCCCGCCTACAAAGAGGCCCTGGTAAATTTCCTGTCCGATCGCAAGGAGCATATCTGCGAAGATTGCCAGCGGCGCAGCCAAACCAATCCGCTGAGAGTGCTGGACTGCAAGAGCAGTCATTGCCAAGAGCAGTATGTAGCCGCGCCAGCCATTATCGACCATCTCTGCCCAGGTTGCGCCGACCATTTCACGCAAACGAAAACAAGCCTTGATCTTCTGGCGGTTCCCTACACGATGAACCCCTTCATGGTCCGAGGCCTGGATTATTACACCCGCACCACCTTTGAGCTGATCACCGATGCCTTGGGCGCCCAGAGCGCGGTGGGGGCAGGGGGCCGCTACGACGGCTTGGTAGAGCAGTTGGGCGGGGCCAAGAAGATGCCCGGCATCGGCTTTGCCATGGGCATGGAACGACTGGTCCTGCTACTGAGTCAGCAGAACGCTAATGCCTGCCCTGAGACCGCCACAGACCTTTTTGTCGCCGCCTTGGGTGAGGAGGCCACGGTCCGGGCCTTTCCCCTGGTGCATCTCCTGAGACGCAAAGGTTTGCAGGTGGCCATGGACCTCGAGGGCAAGAGCCTGAAAAGCCAGATGAAGCAGGCAGACCGGGCCAAGGCCCGCTTTGCCCTCATTTTGGGCGAGGAAGAGCTCGCCAAGGGCGAAGCGGTGCTACGCGACATGATCAGCAAGGAACAGCAGCAAGTACTGTTAGCGGGGCCCACAGAGGCCTTGTGTGCGCTATTGATTGCAGCAACCGCAAGAGCAGCATAAGAGATAAATTTCTTGGTTACGCATACCAGCGCCTCTGCATCGTTGCGTTAAACCGTTTATCCGTTTTCATTTTTCACTACCTACAAGGAGCAGTCCTATGGAATCCATGGGAGGACTCAAACGCACCCACAATTGCAATGGTTTGACCCAGGCCGATGTCGGCAAAGAGATCGTCCTCATGGGTTGGGTGCTACGGCGCCGCGACCATGGCGGAGTTATTTTCATCGACCTGCGGGACCGCTGGGGTCTCACCCAGGTGGTTTTCAATCCCGAGATCAATGCCGAGGTGCATGCCAAGGCGCATGGCATCAGAAGCGAATGGGTCCTGGCCATCCGGGGCATGGTCGAGGCCAGGCCCGACGGCATGGTCAACCCCAAACTAGGTACCGGCGAGATCGAAATCCGGGTAACGGAGCTGCGCATCCTCAACCAGAGCAAAACCCCGCCCTTCCCGCTGGACGAGGAAACAGAAATCTCCGAGGGTCTGCGTCTCAAGTACCGCTACATCGACCTGCGGCGTCCCCGCATGGCCGAAAGCCTCATCATGCGGCACAAAGCGTCCCAGGCCATCCGCACCTATCTCAACGGTGAAAATTTTCTTGAGATCGAGACCCCGGTGCTCACCCGCTCAACCCCGGAAGGGGCCAGGGATTATCTGGTGCCGAGCCGGGTCAACCAGGGAAAATTCTTCGCCCTGCCCCAGTCGCCCCAGCTCTTCAAGCAGCTCCTGATGGTGGCGGGCATGGACCGCTACTACCAGATCGTTCGCTGCTTCCGCGACGAGGATCTGCGCGCCGACCGGCAGCCCGAATTCACCCAGGTGGATATGGAGCTCTCCTTTGTCGAGGAGGAGGATATCTACGGTGTGGGTGAGGGGTTGATGCAGCTGTTGTTCAAGGAGACCATCGGCTTGGAGCTCAGCCTGCCCTTCCCGCGTATGACCTATGAAGACGCGATGAACCGCTATGGCTGCGACAAGCCAGATACCCGCTTCGGCTTTGAGCTGATCAGCCTCACCGAAGAGGTGCGTAACTGCGGCTTTCAGGTATTCCGCACCGTGGTGGAAAAGGGCGGCATGGTCAAGGCCATCAACGCCAAGGGGTGCGCCCATTTCTCCCGTAAGGACCTGGACGACCTCACCGGTTACGTGGCCAATTTCGGGGCCAAGGGGCTGGCCTGGGTCAAGGTCAAGCCCGAGGGCGAATGGCAGTCCCCCATTGCCAAGTTCTTCTCCGACGAGGAGCGGGCTGGGATGGCCAAAACCCTGGACGCTGAAACCGACGACCTGCTCTTTTTTGTCGCCGACCAACCCAACGTGGTGCACCAAGCGCTGTCCGAGCTGCGCCTTGAGCTGGGCCGCAGACTCAACCTCATCGACAAGAAACAATTCAACTTCCTCTGGGTCTGCGACTTTCCGCTCCTGGAGTACGACCATGAACAGAAGCGGCATACGGCCGTGCATCACCCCTTTACCGCGCCCAACGAGGAAGACATCCCCCTCATGGACACCGAGCCGGGCAAGATGCGGAGCCGGGCCTACGATCTGGTACTGAATGGCACCGAGATAGGCGGCGGTAGCATCCGGATCCACCAGAAGGAGATGCAGGAACGGGTCTTTGCCGCCCTGGGAATTTCGGAAGAAGAGGTGACCGACAAGTTCGACTTTCTGGTCAAGGCGCTTGAACTTGGCGCACCGCCCCACGGCGGCATGGCCTTTGGCTTGGACCGCTTGATGATGATTCTGCTGGGCCGCGACTCCATCCGCGACGTTATCGCCTTCCCCAAAACCCAGAAGGCGACCTGTCCGCTTACCGACGCCCCGTCTGCTGTAGCGAGAAAGCAGCTGACCGAGCTGGGCTTAAGGCCGGACTGGAAGGAATAGTCCGATTTCTAGCGTTAAGCTGACAGCTGTCAGCTTAACGCTAGGATATCTGCAACCATCTCCCGGATCTGCGGCTCCGGGTCATCGGCCAAGGGCTTGATATACGCCAACGCCTCGGGGGTACCGATGATAGCCAACAGGTTCACAGCCTCGCCACGCATCCACACCGTTGTTTCAGCAAGGAGAGGAAGCAGGGCCGGGATGGCCAGCACCACTTCCTGTGGTCGCATAGCCTTCATCTCCTCAAAAAGCACCGCCATACCCACCCGCACCATAAACCGCTCATCGCGCAACAGCTCGCCGCTGAGCGCGTAGAGAGAGGTATCCTGCTTAAACATGGCCATAATGTTCTCCACATGGCCCATCTCCAGAAAATCGGCAATAACCGTGATTAATTCCGCCTGCTCTTTTTCGTGCATGATTGTTCCTTTGTTCTCGCAGGGTCACGGCTGAAGCGAGGCATCAACCACCACTCTCGGGAATGAGTTCCTTGAAGGTGACCACCGAGGGATAGTCTTCTGAATGGGCAACCGGCTTGCGGCTGCTGGGGCGGGCGACAAAGATGAGAAATCCCATGCCGTAAATCCGGGCAGAGGCCAGCACCTTTGCGGTATCATCGGCCAGCATGGTTCTTTCCCTCTCATAGCCCAGCATCGCTTCCAGCCCCTGCCAGAAAACCGGGTCTTCCTTGGCCATCCCCACCTCTTCCGCACAGATGATTCGGTCGAAATAGCCGGCCAACGCAGTTTTTTCCATCTTGATGACCAGGGTCTTGCTGTGGGCGTTGGTAACCAAATAGATCTTCTTGCCAGCCTGACGGCAGAACTTGAGAAAAGAAATGACGTGGGGATGCACGCCGATAAGATGATTGATCTTCATCTTGAGGGCCGGGATATCGAGCCCAAGTTCGTTGGACCAAAAATCCAGGTCGGTCCAGGCCAGGGTTCCCTCTCTCCCCTTGTACTTGGCCAACAGTTCAAGCCTTGCCTCATCGATGGAGAGATCATGCTCCAAGGCATAGTGCTCCGGCACATAATGCTCCCAGAAATAATCGTCAAAATGGCGATCCAGCAAGGTGCCATCCATGTCCAGCAGGACCGTGTCTATGGCCTGCCAGTCCAGTAATGGTGTTTCTGTCATATGCGCTCATCAGGCCCAGGCCGTTTATGCGCCTTTTGCCCTGTCCTTTTTCTTATTTGATAACTATCCGCGTAGAGCCAGAAAGTAGCGTAAAGCAACGGAGGGAACTGCTCAGCAGCGCTGCTTCGCTGCTGATGTAGATGTGGTGCGGCAGGGGGCAGTTACCTTATTTGTCCAGATCGCGGTGAAAGAGCTTCACCGACCATTTGCCCCCGACCAGATGGTGGTGGATCGCCTCAGCAACTGCCACGGAGCGGTGTTTCCCACCGGTACAGCCCACGGCGATGGTAAGGTAGGCTTTGCCGGCCTGTTCAAATTCCGGAAGCAGGAAATCAAGCAGGGAGAAAAGGTGGACGAGAAATTGGCCGCCGCTGGCATTGTCCAGGGCATGACCAGCCACTGCCGCATCCAGGCCGGTTTTCTCCTTAAGCTCCGCAACATAGTAGGGGTTTGGCAAAAAGCGAACATCAAACAATAGGTCTGCCTCGCTGGGCAACCCATGTTTATGGCCAAAGGAAAAGATGTTGACCCGCATGTCGGCAACCGGGGATGCCTCAAGCAAAAGGAGCTTCTGCCGCAACTCGGTGGGGGTGAGGTTGCTGGTGTCAATCACCCGGTCGGCCAATTGACGAAGCCCGGCCAACCGCTTTTTCTCCGAGGAGATCCCGTCCTGGACCAACCCGATCTGGGCCAGAGGATGAGCGCGGCGCAGCTGGCTATACCGACGCAGCAGGACCGTGTCATTGGCCTCAAGGAAGATGATCTGCGCCAGGGTGGCCTTGGGCGTAACCTCCTTGAGAACTCCGGCCAGAGCCGGGGCCAACTCGGCATCCCTGGCATCCATAACCAGGGCCAACCGATGCGGACCGTCTGCCCGCCGGGCCATGCCGTCGAGCAGGGGCAGAAGGAGAAAAACCGGAAGATTGTCGATGCACAAAAACCCGGCATCCTCAAACACATTGAGTGCCGTGGACTTGCCTGCACCGGAAAGGCCGGTAATGATAGTCAGGGTCAGGGGGCGAGGTCTGGTTTCATGCATGATGGCGGTGTGATACGGCGAGAGAGGATACAGGCATCCGGGTCAACTCAGCTTGGGTTTTTTCCGGAACTTAGAGGGGAGAATCCCAATCTGCTCCCGGTACTTGGCCACGGTGCGCCGGGCCAGCTTGATATCCTCCTTGGCGAAGATCTCAGCGATGGCATTGTCGCTTAAGGGGTCTTGATGGTCCTCGCCGGCTATGATGCTGCGGATCCGCTCTTTGATGCTTTCCGAGGCCATGGCCTCCCCCCCGTCATGGCGGCTGATGGAGGAGTTGAAGAAATATTTCAGCTCAAAGGTGCCCTGGGGGGTGTGCACGTACTTGTTGCTTGTCACCCGGCTGATCGTTGATTCGTGCATGCCGAGATCCTCGGCCACATCGCGGAGGACCAGAGGCTTGAGGAAGGCGACCCCCTTTTCAAAAAAATCGTACTGAAACTTGAGCAGCGATTCCACCACCCGGTAGATGGTGCGTTGCCGCTGGTGAATGCTTTTTATCAGCCACAAGGCCGACTTCAGCTTATCCTGCACATAATTCTTGGTCTCGGCCGGAGCGCCGGAATCCTTTTTCAGGATGTCCTTGTAATAGTTGCTGACCTTGAGACGGGGCAGCCCTTCATCGTTGAGGAGAATAACATATTCGCCGCTTATCTTATGTACATAGACATCCGGGATGATGTACTGGGGCTCCTCTTCGGAATAGATCCTGCCCGGATGCGGGTCCAGCTCGGTGATCACCTTGATCGCACTGAGGATTTCCTCGATGGGGCGGCCCGTACCCCTGGCAATGGCACCGAAATTCCGGTTTTCCAGGGTATGCAGATGCTCCCGGACGATTGTTGCAGCCAGGGACCCCCCAAGGCCCAGGCGATCAAGCTGCAACAGCAGGCAATCCTTGAGATCCCTGGCCCCGACCCCGGCCGGATCCATCTCCTGGACCACACCGATCATCCGGTGGGCCAGCTCCGGCTCGCAACCCGTACCTTCGACAATTTCAGCCTCCGTTACCACCAGGAACCCGTCCCGGTTCAGATTGCCGATGACGAAATGACCGATCTCCTGTTCCTCCTCAGTAAGATGGGAAAGAGTCAGTTGCCAGGAAAGATGGGAGTGCAGGTCTGGTTTGGTGGTCAGGATATCGAGGCGGGAGGGGAGGTCGTTGTCGTCTTTGCCCCGGCTGGAGAAGCCGCTTTCATAGTCGTTGCTATAATTTTCCCAGTCGATCTCCCGCAAGGAGGAGTCGCTTTCCATCTGGACCTCGGTGGTCTTTTCCGGCTCGGGCACCGGGGCGTCCAGCGCCTCATGACCATGGCCTTCCTGCTCTGCCTCGCTCTGATCCGGCCCGTCAAGCGCTTCTTCCAGCACAGGGTTGATCTCGATTTCCTGCTGGATCGTTTCGGCAAGCTCGAGCCGAGAAAGCTGGAGCAACTTGATGGCCTGCTGCAACTGGGGGGTCATCACCAGTTGCT
>CALMMG010000001.1 GCA_937868185.1 uncultured Pseudomonadota bacterium | reverse complement strand
AGGGTGGCGATTCCCACCACCAGGACGTCCAGTGCCAGCACCATCCAGAGGTCAAACTCCGAGATCAGCAGGATATTGCCGAACAGGTAGCTCATCGGCTCGATGTAGCCTGGGGTTTTGGCGATGAACAGCAAGCCGATGGCCATGCCGATGGCCCAGAGCGCGCCAATGGCCGTGTCTTCCCGCTGGTTGGCGTGGATGCTCACTAGGCCGATGATAATTGCCGCTAAAAGCGCTGCGACGATGGCCCCGGTGAGGGGGCCGAACCAGGTGATCCCCAACCTGTGCTGGCAGTAAAGACCTGCGCCGATGCCGCCCAAAACGCAATGGGCAATGGCCCCGGCAATGTATGTGATGCGGCGGGCCACCACGTAAGTGCCGATGATGCCGAAGGACAGGCTTGCCATGATGCCGACGGCAAAGGCGTAGCGCAGGAAGGGAATGGCCGGGTCGGTGAGGGCGTTAAGAAATTCCATGGTTGCAGTGTCCCTCAGGTGAGCAGCGGTGATCGTGGCGGATCATGCGGATGTCGCCGCCGTACATGTTGCGGATCAGGTCGCCGGTCAGTTCGCTGGTGGGGTGGAGCACGACCTGGCGGTTGACGCAGACGATGCTTTTGAAGAACTTCGAGGCAAAGCCGACATCGTGGGTGACCAGCATGACGGTGAGTCGTTCGTTGAGCTTGCCGAGCAGTTTAAAGAGCTGCTCTTCCGAGGCGGCGTCGATGTTGGCCGTGGGCTCGTCAAGGAGAAGCAGTTCGCCTTCCGCGGCCAGCGCCCTGGCAATGAGGACCCGCTGCCTTTGTCCCCCGGAAATCTCTGCAAACAGGCGGCCGGCCAGATCAGCCAGCCCCATTTCCGCAAGGGCCGCCTGGGCAGCCTCCCGGTCGGCCTTGGCGTAAGCTCCGCAGAAGATCCGGTCCAACCGGCCCATGAGCACGACATCAAGCACCGTCACTGGAAACTGCGGATCAAAGCGTGCATACTGCGGCACATAGCCGATGCGCAACCGGCTTTTCTCCGGCGTTTGCCCCAGCACCTCAATCTCGCCCCGGTTTGGTTTGAGTAACCCGAGGATGAGCTTGAGCAGGGTGGTTTTGCCGCCCCCGTTTGGGCCAACGATGCAGAGAGAATCACGGGCCATGATCTCCAGGGTGACACCTTCGAGGATGACTGTACCGTTGTAGGAAAAATCAAGATTCCGGATGCGGATGGCTGCTTCCTGTGTGCTGGTGGCGGTCATGGGTGGTCCTTCATTGTCTCAGTGCTTGTTCGATGGCGGTGGCGATGGCGGCAAGATTATGCAACACCTCCTGATCCAGGGGGTCAATGGCGACTACAGTCCCGTTGATGGCCAGGGCCACGGTGTTGGCGCTTTTGCTGTCGAATTGCGGCTGAACAAAGATGGTATGCACCCGATCCTCCTTGGCTTGGCGGATAAGGGCGGCAAGTTGCCTCGGGGTAGGGGATTTGCCGCTGATCTCCACAGCCTTTTGTTTCAGTCCGTAGGCATTGGCAAAATAGCCAAAGGCCGGGTGGAACACGTAAAAAGTTTTTCCTCGCTGCGGGGCCAGGGTAATGGTCAGGCGTTTGCCTAAGGCGTTGATCTCGTTTTGGAGGGAGGCAAGATTTTTTTGTATAATCTCTTTGTGGCCCGGCATGGCTGTGCTCATGGCTGCAGCCATATTGTCGGCCATGATCTGCAGATTGTCCGTGGCCAGCCAGAGATGGGGGTCTGCTTCATTGTCGGAGTGCCCTTCTTTGGCGTGTGCGTCATGGTGGTCGGGTTCTGTAAGCGGCAAACGGACGATGCCCCTGGTGGAGTCTACAATCTGCAACCTTCGATTGCTGGCAGCAACCTTGGCCACCAGCTGCTTCTCAAAGGGGGTGTCTACGGTGAAAAACAGGCTGGCTGAGGCCAGGGCGGCTGCTTGGCGCGGGGTTGGTTCAAAGGTGTGCGGGTCTTGCCCCTTGCCAACTAAGGCGTGCACTTCCACCGCATCGCCGCCGATTCTTTGGACAAGATATGCCTGGGGCGGCACGGTGACAAAGATTTGCGTTTTCACCGCCGTTGTTGCGGCGAAGCCAATGGTTGTCCCGCCGGGGATGACCAGGAAAAGAACAGCGGCGGTCAGGAGCCTGGAGAAATTTAATGTCGGCATGGGGTTTCGTCGGTCCCGCAGACCAAATGTACGGCTTTACATTCATCGCATTTTTGCAAGGAATGCGTGTGGAGAAATTTGGCCCAGTGGGTGCGCTGTTCTGAGGTCAGAATGCCGGTGCCTTGGCAGAGCGGGCAGCTGTTTTCTAGGGCGTTTAGGATGGCGCTTCTGATAAATTCTGATTTGTTGGGCACCTTGTGTAGGGCTTGAGCCAGTGCTTCATCGGCTTTAAAGGTGATGGTTTCCTGTTTTTTGCTGCGCATGGTTCCCCTTTACGGCATATGATATGGATTTCGTATTGTAATACAAAGTATTACTGGTGTAAACGGGAATATCAGCAAAGCGGTACTTGTTTGTGCGCAATTTCCAGCATGAAAATGGGGTTGCTTCTTCGTCGCCTTATGGTATAAATAAGCAATTGCTTTTTTACTTGTTGTAGTGTCGGGTAACCTACCAAAAACGTTGTCAGCTGAAAGGGGTTTCTCATGTTTGGACTTGGAATGCCGGAGCTCATCGTTATTTTGGTGATAATCGTCATCATCTTCGGGGCGGGCAAGTTGCCAGAGATCGGCTCAGGAATCGGGCAGGGCATCAAAAACTTTAAAAAAGCCACCCGCGATGCTGACAAACAGGAAAAAATCGAAGAAAAAGATAAGGAAGGGGGCTCCGGCTCCGCCTGATTACGATACTGCACGTTTGCTTATAACGATTTTATACAAGGAGAATGAATATGTTTGGTTTGGGTACTCCGGAATTGATTGTTATCTTGGGAATCGCCTTTCTGGTTTTTGGCGGGAAGAAGCTGCCTGAAATCGGCTCCGGCCTTGGTAAGGCCATCTCTTCTTTTAAGAAAGGACTCCACGAAGTGGAAGAAACCGTTCCTGGCGTAAAAGAGGTTGCTTCCCTCAAAGAGGAAGTCGGTAAGGTCAAGGATATGGCCAGTCCATTTGCTAAATAAGCAAGGGCGGTTGTTGAGCGCATAAGGCAGGCGGATACTCCAGTATCTGTCTGCCTTTTTTTATATGTAATATCCTACTTGTGTTCCTGGATGTTCTGTATATACAATGGTGCTTGCTACAGAGCTGATAAGTCGTCGGAGCAGTCCGTTGTTTTCTGATTCGCGTTACACAAAGAAACTTGATGGAGGTGGTATGATCCTGTTGCATCGCATTTTTTCGCGCCGGGGGGGGAATCCCGATTGGCAGAGGCAGAGCTTTATCCTGTTGCTGGGGTGTGTTTTCCTTGCTGTGTGGGCCACGCCCTCGGGTGCTTCGACCAATCCCGATCTTGTCAAAACCATCCAGGGACAAAAGGCCGAAATCATCAATGGGGTGGCAGTTTCCCCAGACGGTCAAAAAATCGCCTCTGCCGGAGATGATGGGGCTGTCAAGGTTTGGGACCTTAACTCGGGCAAGGTTGTACTTACCCTGGGCAAGGATTTGCAAAGCGCGGATGCTGTGGCCTTCTCTCCTGATGGGCGATTGCTTGCGGCCGCGGTTATGGCGGGAGGGCGTCGCGGCAATGCCGTGCAGATCTGGGATCTGGCAAACGGTCAACTTGTGCAGGATATGCGGGAGCACACCCAACAGATCAATGACCTGGCTTTTTCGCCGGACGGCAATCGTATTGCCTCGGTAAGTAACGACAATACCCTCCGGATTTGGAACGTGAAGTACGGCACCCTTGAAACCACCCAGAAGGAAACCAAGAATAATCTTCTGGCCCTTGCCTATTCCCCGGACGGCAAAAAGATTGTTGCCACCGAGAACTGGGACGGCAAGATCCAGATGTGGGATGCGGTGAATGTCCGCTTGATCCGTTCTGTCCAAGCGCATGCTGATTGGGTTTTGTGTGTGGCCTTTTCTCCTGATGGCAAGGAGTTTGTCACTGGCAGTAGGGATGGCTCGGTCTATGTCTGGGACGCTGAGTCCGGTGCGCGTCTCAGGGTTTTGCGTGATCCGGAATTGGACCCGGTAAACAGTGTGATTTATTCGCCTGATGGTCGTTATGTCTTGGCAGCTACTCAAAGCAGGCAGATTCTGACCTGGCAGAAATCCGGGGGCAAGCTGTTCAATTTTTATGCAGGGCACGAGCTTTCTGTGACTTCCCTTGCCTTTCCCTCTTCCGGGAAACAGCTCATTTCCGCAGGCTTGGATGGCACAATTCGGGTCTGGAATGGTCCCGGTCAGGGTGGGCCAGATTCTCTCTTTGCTCAGGCCATGAAATATGAGTTAGGAACAGATCCCATGGAGCAAGACCTGGGGCAGGCAGCAAAGCTCTATCAGCAGGCGGCGGAAAATGGCCAAGCCGAGGCGATGTTCCGGCTTGGTACCATGTACAGCCAGGGCAAGGGGGTTGTCAAAAATCCTGATGAGGCCAAGAAGTGGTGGTCTCTTGCGGCGGAAAAGGGGAATGCCGCGGCCAAGGCGCAGTTGCAGACGGGGACGAAGGTTGCCTTGGCTGTTGCACCACAGCCACAAGCAAAGGTCGAAGAGCATCGCGCTCAACCAGAGCCCAAGGCGGTTGAACCGGAGGATAAGAAAGTTAAGGCCGCGGCGAAGGAGATGCCAAAGCCGGAGCCGGTCGCCAAGGCTCCTGTTGCCAAGGATAAAAACAGCTTGTACGAGGAAGGCCTGCGGTTCTTTAAGGGTGAAGGGGTAACCCGGGATTATGCCCAGGCCCATAAGCTTTTTGTTGAGGCTGCGGATATGGGCTCGGCTAAGGCGCAGTACCGGCTTGGCTTCATGTACAGCCTTGGCAAGGGTGTGAAAAAGAATGATCTGGAAGCGGTTAACTGGTGGCAGAAGGCAGCTAAACAGAACGACCCGGACGCTCAGTACTATCTTGGTTATATGTACGAGATCGGTGGTGGGGTGAAGCAGGATCTGGGCGAGGCCAAAAAGTGGTACCAGAAGGCTGCTGCCAATGGCAATATCAATGCTGCGCAGAGCTTAAAAATGATGCCCTGATTCGGTTTTGTCGCGGGAATAATAAAAAAAGGCGGGGGAAACCCCCGCCTTTTTTTATGTCTGTATTCAGCCGGTAGTGCGCTTTCGGCCTAGATCTTATTCTGCAGGGGCAAGGTTAGGAAACCGCTGGCTGATGGCGAGATTCCAGGTCTTGAGCTGGTCCTTGGCCTTTTCAAAAATCTCGCTCACATCTCCCTCGATGATCACGGTGGTGATGGTGTCGCCCTGTTTGATGCTGTCGATCACCTCCTGGTCCTTTTCCCCGGCAACTTCTCCGAAAACCGTGTGTTTGCCGTCCAGCCAGGGGCAGGGCACATGGGTGATGAAAAATTGGCTGCCGTTGGTGCCAGGTCCGGCGTTGGCCATGGAGAGGATGCCCGGTTTGGTGTGCCCGAGGCTGGAGTCGAATTCGTCGGCAAAATCATAGCCTGGGCCGCTGGTGCCGGTGCCCTTGGGGCAGCCGCCCTGCACCATGAAATCCGGGATAACCCGGTGGAACTTAAGGCCGTTGTAAAAGCCGCGTCGGGCGAGATTGGCAAAGTTCGCTACGGTTAAGGGGGTTTTGTCGGCGAACAGCCTGAGAGTGATGGTGCCTTTGCTCGTTGTCATTGTGGCGGTCAAGTCGCTCATGATGGTCCTCGTTTGTGCTGAAGTTCATAAAAAAATGCGGAAGCCCAGGTTATTGGGCCAGGTTTTTTCTACTGTTGCAATTCCTTAACAATGGCATCGCCCATGGCGACAGTGCCGATGGCCTTGCTCTTGTCCACGGCAATGTCCGGGGTCTGCATGCCCTTGTCCAGGACTGCGGCCACTGCTTTTTCAATGGCGTCTGCGGCTGTTCCTTGATCCAGGCTAAACCGCAGCATCATCGCCGCGGAGAGGATCTGGGCGATGGGGTTGGCGATGCCTTTGCCGGCAATGTCCGGAGCGGAGCCGCCTGCAGGCTCGTAGAGGCCGAATCCTTTTTCGTTGAGGCTGGCCGAAGCCAAAAGGCCCATGGAGCCGGTGATCATGGCGCATTCGTCGGAGATGATGTCGCCGAACATGTTGCCGCAAAGCATGACGTCGAATTGGTGGGGGTTGCGGACCAGTTGCATGGTGGCGTTGTCCACATAGATATGGTTCAGACTGACATCAGGATACTCCTTGGCAATCTCGATGACCACCTCCCGCCAGAGCACCATGGTGGTAAGCACATTGGCTTTGTCCACCGAGGTGACCATCTTGCGGCGTAACCGGGCGGCGTCAAAGGCGCGGCGGGCAATGCGTTCGATCTCCCAGCGGTGGTAGATCATGGTATCGTAGGCCTTTTCGTTGGGTCCGGAACCTTCCCGCCCCTTGGGTTGACCAAAGTAGATATCGCCGGTGAGTTCACGCACGCAGAGGATATCAAAGCCGTCCCCTACGATGTCTGCCCTGAGCGGGCTGGACGCAGCCAGGGATTTGAAGATCTTGGCCGGGCGGAAGTTGCAGAACAGCTCAAAATGTTTGCGCAGCGGCAGCAGGGCGGCGCGTTCCGGCTGCTGGGCCGGGGGGAGTGATTCCCACTTGGGGCCGCCCACCGAGCCAAAGAGGATGGCGTCGCTACCCTCGCACACGGCAAGAGTCGAGGCGGGCAGGGCCTCGCCGTGGTTATCGATGGCGCAGCCGCCCACATCCGCATGTTCGTAGGCAAGGCTGAAACCGAATTTCTTCTGCACCGCATCCAGAACCTTGATCGCTTCCTGCATGACTTCCGGGCCGATGCCGTCACCGGCTAATACTGCTATCTTTTTCATCTGGAGCATCCTTGGTGTTATTGGTTGTAAAAATGCAATCCCTTTGCATGGGAAGGTACGGGGCAACACCATACCTGATCAGGGCAAAGATGCGCAAGATCAATGTGGTTGTCCCTCGTAACCCTTTTCTACGCGGTCAGCCAAGGGGGTAGGCGATATGGACTCGGTTGGCTATCAGTTGGGTCGGGTAGCTGGGAAGATTGTTTTTTGGTGGCCCGGTCAGCACTCGGCCTTCTAGGTCAAAGGCTCCGCCATGCCCGCTTGAGCAGGCCAGGACCCCCTGATCCGGCAGCAGAACTTCGTAACCGGCATGGGTGCATTGCGAGGAAAAGGCCGCGACCTGCGTCTCCGAGACCCGGGTGATGATGAGCGGACTTTCCTGCCGGGTAATTACGATTTTCAGGCCATTGCCAAGAGTATTGAGCGCATGGTAGCGGCTCTCATTCAGATCAAGAACAATCCTGCCCTGTTCAATCGCAAGTTCAGCGAGTCGATTTCCTTTCTCATTCTCTTCGGTACAGGAACAGGCCAAGGTGCTGAAGGAGGAGATCATGACCAGCAGCCTTCCGGAGTCGGAGAGAAATCTTCGGCGACTCAGCAAATCTTCGGGTGGGATATCCTCCATTATTCCTGACCTCCCAAGGGATACGCCTTGATTTGCCCTTGACATCGGCGGGCTGATTGTATGCAATGAAAGTGTCGAACTATGCATGCGACTACTCGAATATCGTTCGAGTTTCTCGAAACAGCTCCTGGAATAATCTCAGAAGCGCGGGCAGGCGACAACCTTGTCCACCCAGATAATACCATGGTCGAAATGCAGAAAAATAGAGAAAGTATTACCCTATCGCTGGTTTATCCCCTGGCTCTCGCCCTTGTTCTTAGCCTTGCCGCCTCGTTGTATGGGATGCGGTGGGTGCAGCAGCAGAACACCAATCAACGGCTGTATGATGAGGCGCTCCGTGGGCAGCAGATGTTTCATTCCCTGCTTGAGACGGAAGCGAAACAGTTGCAGATGCGGATCGAAATTTTTCAGGCTGATCCGGCCTTGCAGGAAGCCTTTCTGGCTAGTGACAGCATCCGGCTTCAGAAGATTTTTTCCCGCCTTGCTCCCAAGGTGGCAGCCTCCGCCGGGATGGGGCAGCTGCTTCTCGTTGATGCGGAGAGGAAACTTGTTTTTTCCGCAGACCATCCCCTAGTCTCGGGCGAGGTGTTGGAACATCAGGCAATTGAGCAGGCTTCTCGGACGCACAGTATGGCCTATGGCCTGGAGCTCGACCGGGATGGCGAACTCTTTCTGCGGGTTGTGGTTCCTTGGGTGATTGCTGGCGATGGCGCGGGTTATGTGGAGATGAGTCAGGAGATAGGCCTTTTTGCCCCCAGGTTGAAAGAGGGTCTTGGTTACGACATCTTCATTACGGCGAGGAAAAGCGGGATTGATCAAAAACAATGGACGGCGGAGGCGGCAGTTGGTCACAGGGCTGGAAGCTGGCAAGAGTTAGCAGAGTGTGTGGTTTTGGTGCGGACCGCGCCTGTTGTGCCAGGGGTGTTGTGCACGGCTCTCATGGCCGGGTCTCCCCAAGGGTTTGTCAGAACCCTTGATTTTGCGGAGGGAGGAAGGCATTTTCGGGGTGGTTTTATTGATCTTCTTGATCCAGGGAAACATACCATAGGCGCCCTGGTGATGTTGCAGGACGTTACCCATGAGGTGGTGTCTCTTTGGGCTATGGCCTTCTATCTCGGGGGGGTGGGTCTTACCATCGCGGTCTTGTTGTTTCTGTTTTTTTATTGGTACATTGCCAGGCTGGATCGCAAACTGGCCACGGATCAGACATATCTCCGGGAGGCCATTGCCAGTAAAGATGTTGCCCTGTCCCAAAGCTCTACTCTGCTCCAACAAGATATTGCCCGGCGTGAAGAGGTGGAGCGCGAGTTTCAGCGAGCCTGCCGACAGAACCAGTTGATCCTCGACGCCGTGGGGGAGGGGATTTTTGGCCTTGATTCCCGGGGTAATCATACCTTTGTCAACCCCCAGGCTGCGAGGATGCTCGGTTATGAAGCCGGAGAGCTTGTCGGTCAGCCAAGTCATGTCATTTGGCACCATAGCCGCCAGGATGGCACCCATCTTCCGGATATCGAGTGCCCGATTTATCAGACCCTGCGCGATGGCGAGATCCATCATCTTGAGGATGATTTTTTCTGGCGGAAGGATGGCACAGGCTTTCCTGTTGAGTATACCAGCACTCCCATTCTGGAAGAGGGGCGACTGGCCGGTGCTGTAGTTAGCTTCAAGGATATCTCGGAGAAAAAGAAGGTCCTGTGTGATCTCGTCGCCAGCGAAAATCGGTACCGAGCTATAGCCAGCACTGCTCAGGATGCCATTATTCTCATGGATGACCATGGCCGGATCGCTTACTGGAACCCGGCTGCCGAACGGATCTTCGGATATACCGAGGGTGAGATTTTGGGCCGTGATCTTCATGAACTGCTCACCCCGACTCGGCTTGCTCCAGAGTTTAACAAAGGGTTGGCACGGTTTTGGGCCAGTGGCGAGGGAAAGGCCATTGGCAAGATCTTGGAGATGACGGCTCTTCGCAAGGGAGGCCTGGAGTTCCCGGTGGAACTCGCTCTTTCCGCCTTGCATCAGGACGAGGGGTGGTGGGCTGTTGGCATTGTTCGCGACATCTCGGAACGGGTGCGGGAAAGAACGGAGCGGGAAGATTTGCAGGCCCAGCTACGCCAGTCCCAGAAAATGGAGGCCATCGGTACCCTGGCTGGCGGGATTGCCCATGATTTCAACAATATCCTCGCTGCCATCATGGGTTACACGGAGTTGGCCCTGCTTGAGGTTGGGGAAGGAAACCTTCGGGAGATGCTCACCGAGGTGCGCAGGGCAAGCGGCAGAGCTAAGGATCTGGTCGCCCATATCCTTGCCTTTAGCAGACAGGGGGAGATGGCCAGGGCGCCGGTCAATGTCGCGCCCATCATCAAAGAAACCCTCAAGATGCTGCGGGCCTCCCTACCTGCGACCATTGAGATCAAACAGACCATGGGCCAGGATCTTGGCAAGATCTTGGCTGACCCCACTCAGATTCATCAGGTATTGATGAATCTCTGTACCAACGCCGCCCATGCCATGCGGGAGGCAGGAGGCGTGCTCGAGGTCGGGCTGTCCCAGGTACATCTGCAGGAGGAGCCGGTCCTGCGAACCTTTGCCCTTGATCCTGGGAACTATCTCCGACTCACGGTGCGCGATACTGGGCAAGGTATTGCCCCGGCCATCCTTGAGAAAATATTTGATCCATTTTTTACCACCAAAAGCCGTGGCGAAGGAACCGGCCTGGGGTTGTCCGTAGTTCACGGCATCGTTACTAGCCATGGCGGGGGTATTGAGGTGCAGAGTACTCAGGGGCAGGGAACGAGCTTCACCCTCTATTTCCCCGTGCTGGAAAGCGTTTCGGAAACCGTTTCGGTGGTGGTGACTGATGCCCTGCCAGCCGGCAAGGAGCGGGTACTGCTGGTTGATGACGAGAGCGCTCTTATCGAAATGGGTGCGCGGGCGCTTGTCTACCTCGGCTATCAAGTGACAACCAGAACCAGCAGCGTCGAGGCATTGGAGCTGTTTCGGGATCAACCGGATAATTTTGACTTGGTTATTACCGATTACACCATGCCCAATATGACCGGTGGCGAATTGGCCAAAAACATCCTTGCCATACGTCCGGGGATGCCGATTGTTCTCTGCACCGGTTTCAGCGAGGTGTTCACCGAGGAGAAGGCCAAGGCCTTGGGGATTGGGGGGTATGTGATGAAGCCCATTTCCATCCATGATCTTGCCTGCATCTGCCGCAGTGTGCTTGATCAAACAGGCAAATAAGCGAATGGTTTTAGCTCATGGCCGGATCGGTAGATTTGTCAACCGTCCGCTGGCCGGATCCTTGTAGCGGATCTCACCGCTGATTCCTCCAGATGGCAAGGAGAGTGGCAGGTGCAAGCTTAAGGTGTAGCTGCCTGGGGTGATATGGGTCAGCAGCCATTTTCCCTCCCCTTTGCCCGTATCGTATTGGTTGAACGCAGGCGAGGCGGATTCGATCACTGTGCCGGCCGGTAGATTCTGGATCACAATCAGGGTGGTGGGGGCAGGGCTGGCAACGGTGATCCGCAGCTGGATATCCTGACCACCACTGCTCAGGTATTGGCCGCTGACCAGCCCCTCACCCGCTCGCAGATTTGTCGGCAGGGAGAGAAGCACAAGCAGCGCCAGCAATAGCAGGCTCGAAGCCTGAGCATGGATTTTTTTAGCCGTCATCTTCTGTTCCTCCTCTTGGGTGATCACTGGAGTATCTCATAGCTGCGCGTTTCTGGATTCCAGCGGTAGCCTTTGGCCGACCAGATCTCTTCGATCAGCTTCTTGCCGAAATGCAGCCCTTCAATCCCGCCGTAGGTTTCGTACACGGAAAGCAGCTCTTCATCGTCTATCCGTCCATCGCTGTTGCTGTCCGCCCAATGGAAGGGGCTTGCTTGCAGGGAGTCGGGACCGGACACCGGGATGCTGGGGTTGTCGTCCGAGCGGACCGTGATTCCCCCGGTAAATTGATGGATGGTCTCCATCTTTGCTTCGGGTTTAAGTTTGGCGAGATAGCTGTACACGGCATGCTCGCCGGTGATCTTGCCAATCCATTTGAGTGCAGGGGGATCGCTTTCCTGGTTGACAAACTGCGGCTTGCCCTGGGCCGGGAGGCAATCCGGGGGTAGGGTTTCCTTGAGGATCAGGGAAAACGGCCTGACAGTGCTGGTGGTTACTTCAATGACTACCGGAAAGGGGATACCGGGGGTTGCGTGCGCCGGCAGGGTTCTGGAGGCCGTCACCTGGGCTTCCCCATCGTTTCCGGTGTACCACCAGCTCAGGGCGAGACCGGCAAGGGTGAGCAGCAGAAAGGCGCCGAACAGGACACCCTTAGTTCTAGGCGTAAGCCGGGGGCCGGGTGTTGGGACTGTGGACGCTGCGGCTGATTCCGGCACGGGCGTGGCGACCGGTTCGGCTGCATCTGGAGCCTTATCGGACCGTGCCGTCGCTTCTTCCGGTCTGGGTGGCTCAATGGGCAGGACGGAGGGTGGCTCTGGTGGTGGGGTGGGTTGGCCGTGGTCAATAATATCCACCATCTGGATTTCCAGAGCCTCGGCCAGTTTGACAGCGTTTTCTTTTTTGATGTTGGGATAGCGGCGGTTTTCCCAGCGGGAAATGGTGTCGGTGGTGACTCCGACCACCGTGGCGACATAGAGCTGGGTCAACCCTTTTTCTTCCCTGATCCGGCGAATCTTGGCGCCGTCTATGTTGACCATGGGGATGCCGCCAGCCAGGGGCTTATCTGAATCCATACCGGGTGTCCTGCGGGTTGATTTTCTGGTATTATAACTAAACGCTGATAGTACTAAATCTGCCCGCCAAGGGAAAGCAATCTGTTTGTTCCTGGGCAAGTTGCCGACCATACCATATCGATCATCGGCAAGGAACAGGGCGCGGTTCTTGATTCCTGCTTTATACCAGATCGGGATTCGATTATAAGCCAGGATGGATATCAGTACTTTCGGTTTGTCTGCAAAAGGAGAATAACCCTTGGCCCACGAAAAAGCAGGACACTTTCTTCCAGCCTCTGGGGCGGAGATGGCAGCTCGAGGCTGGAAATATGTGGATGTGGTCTTGGTTACCGGGGATGCCTATGTGGATCACCCCTCATTTGGCGTGGCCTTGATCGGCCGGTTGCTTGAGGCCAACGGCTACCGGGTAGCGGTACTCTCCCAGCCCAGCCACCATAACTCCGATGATTTCCGGCAGTTCGGCGAGCCGCGCCTTTTCTTCGGCATAACCGCGGGGAACCTGGACTCCATCGTGGCCAATTACAGCGGCAACGCCAAGGTTCGGGACCGCGATGATTACTCCCCCGGCGGCAATCCCTACTTCGGTGAGCAGGCGGAAAAAAAGCTGCGGCGGCGGCCGGATCGGGCCACCATCCTTTATAGCAACCTCGCGCATGCCGCCTATCCTGCGACCCCGGTGGTTCTGGGCGGTCTGGAAGCCTCGTTGCGGCGGTTTGTGCATTATGATTATCAGCAGCAACGGCTTCGGGGCTCGGTTCTCACCGATGCTAAGGCTGATCTGTTGATCTATGGCATGGGGGAGCGGGCGGTGCTGGAAACCGCGGCCCGGCTGACCAAAGGCCAGGGCTTGGCCGATATTCCCGGCACCTGCGAACGCTTGACGCAAAAGGAACTGGAGGCGCGGGGTCTTTCCGCGTCCGTGCTTCTCCCTTCCTGGTCTGAGATTCAGGCGGAGTTGCCTCTGTTTCTTGAGGCCGAACTCATTGTGGATCGTCAGGCCAGGGGGTATGCCCCGGAGCCTTTGTTACAGTACCAGCAGGCAGCTTGGGTTGTGCAGCACCCGCCAGCCGCTCCACTTACCACGGCAGAGCTGGATGCTCTCTACAGCCTGCCTTTTACCCGCCAACCCCATCCAGTCTGTGGCGATGTTCCGGCCTGCCGGATGATCCGGGATTCGATCACCATCGTTCGCGGCTGTTGCGGTAATTGCTCCTTCTGCGCCATCTCTCGGCACCAGGGACCAAAGATCATCAGCCGCAGCCGTGATTCTGTGGTCCAAGAGGCAAAAAGACTGGCCGGGCAGAGGGGTTTTTCTGGCACCATCAGCGATCTGGGCGGCCCCACGGCCAATCTGTATGGCACCGGTTGCAGCAGCCCCCAGCCCTGCAAACGCCATGATTGTCTGTTTCCTAAGGTCTGCAAGTTCTTCAAGGTTGATGAGCAGGCCATGCTCGGTCTGCTGGATTCGGTGGCAGACTGCGGTGGGATCAAACACCTTTTTGTCTCCTCCGGGCTGCGGATGGAACTGTTGATCAGGACGCCGCAGCTATTGCGGAAACTGCTCCTGCACCATACGCCAGGGGCGATGAAGATTGCGCCGGAACATACTGAGGACAAAGTGCTGCACCTCATGCACAAACCGGGCGTTGCGGTGCTGGAGGAGTTTCTCGCCCTATGCCGGGAGATCGGCAAAAAGGAGGGAAAGAATTTCTATTTTACTCCCTATCTGATTGCCTCCCATCCCGGCTGCACCCTTGCCGACACGGAGAAGATGGCAACGCGCCTTGGGATGCTCGGGCTTGCGGTCCGGCAGTTTCAGGATTTTACCCCCACGCCGGGGACGATTTCCACGGCCATGTATGTCACCGGCTTGGATCCCGAAACCCGCCAAGCCATCCCGGTGGCCAAGAGTACCGGCGAGCGGCGTCGGCAGCGGCAGGTTTTGGAACCCCGACCAGCAGCAGCGTCGGGAAGAGCAAGATCGGCTGGCGAGAAGGGCTCGCCCCCCTCGAAGAAGCGGACGACACGGCGGGGGTAGTTCTGGCTCCGGCGCAAACAGCAGGGCAGGAGGTGCTTTCCGATGAAACAGGTAATCACCACAGAGAAGCAGCCGATCAAGCTCTGGCTTGACGATATTGAGGCCGGGGCCTTTGCCCAGGCCAGAAATCTTGCCAATCTCCCTTTTGTCTTCCACCATGTTGCGGTGATGCCCGATGCCCATCAGGGCTATGGCATGCCCATCGGCGGAGTGATGGCTTCGGAAGAGGTGGTGATCCCCAATGCGGTAGGGGTGGATATTGGCTGCGGCATGTGCGCGGTGCGGACTTCACTTTCCTCCATCTCCCCGGAAAAGTTGAAAATGGTGCTTGCTGAGATCAGAAGAACCGTCCCCCTTGGTTTCAAGCACCACCAGCATCGGCAAAAAACAAGCCTGATGCCGCAGACGGATGTCCCTTTGGCCGATCTTCCTATAGTTTCCAGGGAGTATCAAAGTGCCCTGACTCAGCTTGGTACCCTGGGGGGAGGCAACCATTTCATCGAGATCCAGAAGGGCAACGATGGCCATGTCTGGCTGATGGTCCATTCCGGCAGCCGCAATATCGGCTTTAAGGTGGCCAATTATTATAATCGTCTGGCCATGGAGCTGAACAAGCGGTGGGGCTCAAAGATCCCCTCAAACTGGCAGCTGGCCTATTTGCCCATTGCCAGCGAAGCCGGTCAGCAGTATCTGCAGGAGATGCGCTACTGTGTCGATTTTGCCTATGCCAACCGGAAGATAATGATGGAGCGGATCAAGGACGCTGTCTTGGCCGTGACGCCGCCGGTATTCTTTGAGCCGATCATCAATATTGCCCACAATTATGCGGCCATGGAGGTGCATTACGAAAAGAATGTCATGGTCCATCGCAAAGGGGCAACCAGGGCCCAGGATGGGGAGATCGGCATTATCCCAGGCTCCCAAGGTACTCCCAGCTATATCGTGCGGGGCTTGGGCAACAGGGAGAGCTTTGCCTCGTGCGCCCATGGTGCCGGCAGGAAGATGGGACGCAAGCAGGCCCAGCGCCAGCTGAACCTGGAGCAGGAAAAGAAACGGTTGGATGACCAGGGCATCATCCACGCCATTCGTTCGGTGGGGGATCTGGAAGAGGCGGCCGGCGCCTACAAGGACATTGATCAGGTGATCGACAACCAGCTGGATCTGGTGGAGGTGTTGGTTGAACTTCACCCCTTGGCAGTGATCAAGGGGTAAGCTTGCCGGGAAACAGAGCGGGTGCTGCCCCCTTATTTCAAAGTCTACCTCCCCCCAGCGGCAGGGAGGTAGAGATGGAAGGTGGTTCCCTTGCCCAGTTCAGACTCCACCGTGATCGCTCCGTTGTGTTTTCTTATTAACGTGTCACATAATGCAAGCCCTAGCCCCATACCCTTCTGTGTACTTCGTTGTTTGGTGGAAAAATAGGGGTCGAAAATATGGGGCAGATTCTCCTTGCTGATGCCGCAACCATGGTCCTCGATCGAAATCCTCACATAGTTACCAGGGGCCAAGCTTGGGTGCTTGCCATGCTGCTCGGGCAAGGGTTCATTGGCAGCCATTATCTTGAGCGTGCCGCCTGATTCCGAGGGCATTGCCTCCCTAGCGTTCAGCACCAACTGTTTAATGACGTTACGAAATTGGGTAGGGTCAACCGTGATGTCCCAGAGGGTGTCGGCCAAGTTGAATTCGGGTACCAGGCGAGAACCTGCCAAAGCGGAATCCGCCTCTTCCTTGATATACTTTGCTGGCGGGATGTTTCTCGGAAGTGAATTGCCTCCAGGAGAGAAGGTGATCAGCTGGCTTGTAAGCTTGGTGGCCAATTCGTATGTCTGCTCAGCTTTTTCCAGAAACTGGAAGGCCTCGCTTGATTCTTCTATATTCATCTTGGCAAGCTCGATGTTGCCGATGAGCCCCTGAAACAGGTTGTTGAAATCGTGGGCGATGCCGCCAGCCAGGATGCCAAGGGACTCAAGATTTCTGGCCTTTTCGGCCTCGGCTTTCAAGTTCTTTTGCTCGGTGATGTCGCGGTCAATCCCCCTATACCCGGCAAATTCCCCCTTTGCGTCGAAAAAAGGAATTCCGCTCGTTTCCAAAATTACCCGCCGCCCTTCCTTGTGAAGGTTGGTATTCTCCAGTGTGACAAAAGGTGCATGAGCCGCAACAATCTTGCTGAACACCGGACTGATGCGTTGTGCCTCCTCGTACGGCATGAAGTCAAGCGGCGATTTGCCCATTACCTCGGCCTGCGTATAGCCCAGCAGGGCTTCAACCTTGGGGCTGACATAGGTATAGCGACCGTTCCGGTCTACTTCCCAGATCCAGTCGCTGGTCGATTCGACCAGTGCACGGAATTTCTCCTCGCTCTCATGCAGCTTGTGCTGTTGCAGCAGCAAAACCGTATTATTTGCTGCCAATTGTCGGTACAGGTACAGTAACCCCATCCCCAAGAGTAAGAACATTCCGCCGACAAGCAAGCCCCCTGTCATTTGCCAGCGATAGAGCGTCCAGATGTCTTGCAGGGTAAAAGAGGGGGTAGTATCGAAGGGCGGCATACGCAGTTCCCGCAACATGTCTTCCACTGGGCTGTAGTCGGCAGGCACCACAAAACCGTGGATAGCCATAGCGCGCGTAGCTTCTTTGTTATCTTCCAACAAGAAAAGGATTGAAGCGACCCGCCTGGCAAGGTTTTCGTCGGTAAGTGGCATGGCGGCAAACGGCCATTCCGGGTAAAGTCGGGTGGAAACTTGGAGCGGAAAACCAGGCAGATTCTGACGATTGAGAATCTTGAGCTGTTTGATATCGAGTTTGCCTTCCCGCGCCATACCTTCCAACACCCCGCTGCGCACGAACCCTACCTCGGCTCGACCGGCCAGCACGGCCGCAACGGTCTTGTCTTGTGGATTTCCAGTGAAGATCAGTTTGACGTCTTTTGGCAGATGAACTCCCGCTCGGTTGAGTTCATACGTCGGCATTTGATAAGCCCCCAGACATTTAATGTCGGGGGCTGTGACGGTTTTGCCCTTGATGTCGCTCAGGGTGTTGATATTGTCTTGTCCCGCACGAGTGAAGATGACCCCGCCATAAACAGTTGTTGTGTGACCAGCTAAATCGGAGGCAACTGTGGCGAGTGGTGAAGACAATCCGCTACGGTTTCTCAGCAGCAGGTAATGTCCGGGATTGGTCAGGACAAAATCTAATTGGCGGGCGGCAACGGCCTGCTCCAACTCGGAAAAATTGAACGCTTTCACCTCGAAATTGCGCTTGGGCATCGCCTGTTTGAATACGCCTGCCAACGGTTGCCATTGGGCCAGTGCTTGCGCTTTGGAGGGGAAAGCCAGCACGCCGATTTTTACCGATTCCGCGCCGTAGGCCAAGAGGGGTGGTTGGGCAGCGCTGGCCAGGCAGGCAATGAGTATCAGCACGCGAATGAATGGCGTTATGCGCATGTATTTCTCCATGATCAGTTTTAGCGAAAATCAGTGGGCAGAAAATCAGCGCGGATCAGTGAGCTGAGTGGGGCATCCTGTTTGAGCAATCCGTTTTTGATCATGATGGCAGACAGCTTGCGGGCACTGGCGAGCAACTCGGGCGAAGCTCCGGCGAGCAGGCGATAATTTTCGGCGGCGTCAGGCAAAAGCAACCCCTTATAAAGAGAAAGAAGATTTTCTGCCGACACACCAAGACGGGGAGCTATGCGGTAGGCAGCATCCTGTGGGTTTCGGTTCAGGTGGTCAAGCGCGCGAAAATGCGCAGCAAGCAGGTGGCGAATCGCGGCTGCGTGGTTCCGGTCGAGTGTATCGCTGCGAATTGCCAGGACATCAACGATGGTGTTGGGGATTTGCCCACTATCGAACACCTTGCGCCCACCTTGCGCCAGCAATTGACTGGCAATCGGCTCAAAGGTGACAACAGCATCCACTTGGTCGTTCTGCCAAGCTTGGCGTTGTTGGTCGACGGGGAGCATCACCAGGGTGACGTCTTCTTTTGTCAGACCAGCAGCCCGGAGGGATTCAGTCAACATCAACTCCCCCACGGCGCCTTGCTCAAAACCGATGCGGCGGCCTTTGAGATCAGCGAGGGTCTTGATACTGGAACGCGCCACCACCATATCGGCACCAGCCGAGAGATCAAAGATCATCACCACAGAAAGTGGCAGCCCTTGCGCGCGCGCTCGCAACACCTCATCCAAGGTCAGCGCGGCCCCGTCCACCTTACCTTCGGCTAACGCTGTTAAGGAATTTGTGTCTGAGGTCGTCTCAACCAGATGCACCCGCTGTGGATCAAGCCAGCCTTCGCTTTGGGCAAGAAAAATTGGCTCGTACCCTGGCCAAACATAGGCAGCAATGGTAATGGGTTTGTCCGCCAGCCATTCGCAACCTGGTAATGCCAGTGCGAGAGCCAGGCAACCCAACAAGAAGATCATGTGATGTCGAAAAATCATTCCCTAATTCCTATTCTGTGCATGCATCGGTCCGTTCAGAATCAGCCAGAATTCATCTCTCGGTTTTTTCCAGGGCTTTTCTTGCAGCCCTAAGCAGGGTTTCCTTCCGGATCGGTTTGTTGAGATAGTCGCAAATCCCCATGGCTAAGGCTTTTTCTCTGTTGATGAGTTCACTCTGGCCAGTGCAGAGAATGACCGGGGTCTGAGGACGTAAGGCCAGGATTTTTTGCGCCAGTTCAGCCCCAGTTATGGAAGGCATGGTCATGTCGGTGATTGCCAGATCAAATTGCTCCGGATTTTTCTGAAATTCTGCCCAGGCCTGCATCCCATCGGTAAAGGTTGCCACCTGATAGCCGTTCTTTGACAAAATAGCATCAACAACCGCACGGATAGGCTCTTCGTCATCAACAAACAAAACCCGTTCGCCTTTTCCCCGAAGCTCTTGGGGGGCGGTTTCGAGCGGCAGAGCAACGGCACTCTGTTCGGTCAGTGGCAGATAGACATGAAAGCTCGTGCCTTTTCCCGGTTCGCTGTACACTGTAATATGGCCATGGTGGCTTTTTACAATGCCGTGCACCACGGCAAGGCCCATCCCGGTTCCTTCCCCGAGCTTTTTGGTCGTGAAGTAGGGCTCAAAGATCTTCTCCTGTATCTTCGGCTCAATGCCGCAACCAGTATCGCTTACTTCAAGCTTCAGGTAGCTTCCCGGGGTGAGCGAGGCATAGCCGTAATCTTCCGGCCCTATTGTCACGTTTTCGAGCGAAACGGCAAGGGTTCCCCCTGTTTCTCGCATGGCGTGATAAGCGTTGGTGCAGAGATTCATGATGACTTGGTGGATCTGGGTGGGATCGGCCATTACCAGGCCAGAGGAAGCGATATTTTGTTTGATCTCGATGGTGGTCGGGATGGAGGCGCGCAGCATCTTGAGGGCTTCCTTGATGATCAGCGAGATCTGTAAGGGATGTTGCTGCTGTTCTGCCTTACGGCTGAAAGCCAAAATCTGCAAGACAAGCTCCTTGGCCCTTTCCGCTCCTTTGTGGAGTTCCTCCAGGTGGTGCTGGCGAGTTACCGGATCCTTTTCCTCCATGGCTAATTCGTTATAGCCGAAGATGATGGAGAGGATGTTATTGAAATCATGGGCAATGCCGCCGGCCAAGGTGCCGATGGCCTCCATCTTTTGGGCTTGGCGCAGCTGGGATGCAAGTTTTTGGTTTTCCTCTTCTGCTAACTTACGTTCGGTGATGTCTTGAACCGTGCCGACTGAGCGCTGAGGGCGGCCATCCGAACCGTAGAACGTCTCCCCTCGTTCATGTACATATTTTACCCGGCCGTCCTTCATCTGGAGTCGGTGAATGATCTCGTAAGGCATCTTGTTTTCGAGCGACTCGGTGTATGCCCGGTGCACAGCCTCCCGGTCTTCGGGATGGATAGTCTCCAGGAAGGCATCGTAAGAGGCAGCGAAATTTTTCTGGTCGAGCTCAAAAATCTGGTAGATTTCATCGGACCAGAGAAGCTTGTTGCTAGTCAGATCAAGTTCCCAGCTCCCCACATGGGCGATGCTCTGGGCCTTTTTTAGACTTTGCTCGCTCTTGTGCAAGGCGGTGGCCGCCTGCTGGTTTTCGGCATCCAATAAATGTTCGCGTCGGTAAAAAAATAGCAGGCTTGAGATGCCGAGAAGCCAGATGACGGCGTGGGACAACGTCAGTTCTATGCTGCTTGCCTGACTACGTGCCAAGAAAGTGGTCAAGGCGATGGAGGTGTTGATTCCGCCTCGGACATCACCCAGCTTGTAACCCTGCTGGGCATGGCATTTGAGACAACCAGTTTCCACGAAGATAGGTTGCATCATCCTCAGATAGGGCTGATTGTCCAAATACTGTATTTCTCGCAACTCTTTGTCGCCTCGTTCAAAGCTCAATAATGCTTTGATTTGCCAGGCATCGGGGGCGTTTGCCGGGTTAAGCGGCTTCAGGCTGGTGATCCGGCTCCTGGTACCGTCCTTGTCGCCAAAATCCTGTTGCATCTCGCGCAGCATATAGGCCGGGTTCATCAGGGTGAGGGGTTTGCCGGTGGTGGTGACCACATCGCGGTAGGGAACTTTAAGATACGGGTTAGGCGGAGTGTGTTTGGTGGGCGGGACATAAACGCCCCCGTGGAAGGTTGCCCACCTGCGGAAACCGAGATCTTTGCTGATATTGGCCCGAGCGGCGATCGTGGCCGAATCCAGAAGGTGGTGCCCTTGCTGGTGCAAGCTCCAGCTGAGCGACCCGCTGAGCATCATGCTCCAAAGAGCAAATCCCACTGCGGTTTTTCCAGTGAGAGACCAGAGAGAAGTATCTTCCGGCCAGGCGCGCAGGACAATCGTTGTACTCAGGAGAATAAACAGGGTTGCAGTGGTAAAAGACATGAGGGTCAGGTTCCAAAGGCCAAACACGCCGATGGTCTCCGTGCAGTGAGAGAGGAGGGCTACTAGGGCCACGGCCATGGTCAGCGAGCCGAGAATAGCCGTGAGCCAGAATCGCATCGTCGTCTTGCGTGCACAGCAGGCAAGGGTCAGTTCTGTCGCCAGTAAGACAAAACAGGCTGCCGTGTCAAAGGTCATGCGGCCAGGATGTGAGGTGCCCACCGTGCTGGCCGGCTCAGCAAACAACCACTGGTCAAAGCCAGGATTCCAAGTAAAAAGATATTCGCCCAGGGTCAGCAGGCCGATCAGGCCGCAGAGCAGCGCGAAGAGCCGGGTCAGGCGAATCGACCGGGTGGATGAGGACAGAGAACAAACCAGCAACGCCGTACCGAACAGGATACAACCAAGGGCGGTGTTTGTTTTCATGGAGACCAAGCCGGGGAGGATGCTCTTGATGGCGGTGATATCAAAAGCCCAACCAACGAGGACGATTACTCCGGCGAGGACGGACAGCGCCGCCACCAGCAAGGGTATAGTTTTTAGCGCTTGGTTTGAATGGGCCATGGATCGCTCCCGTTGCTTAGCCAGTGTGTGGTCAGCCTTTGGGCCGTTCTATTTTAAGGGTATCAGAAACCTTTTGGAAAATCTAACGGTATAAGGCAGGATTCTCCTCGATCTGGTGGCCGAGTATTATGGTTGAAAATCGACTGTCGGTGTGTTGCCCAAAGCAACGAGTGTTGTCGTCCACTGTGAACGAAGGCTAGCAATGAGAAAAGATTCTTGTCACCATTGAAAGCTTGACAATGTACAGTCCTGGCTCGATAATTCTTTGTAAGGGAAATACCAGGGAAAGCCTGGCGGTGTCTGACTGTATTCACATCGAACAGCTGATTGTTTTCAGGCGCCGACGGACATGTCCGGACGAAGGTTCAGTTCAGAAGAAGGGGGGGTGTATGGAACAGGTAAATCCAAACCTGATAACCTGTGTCGTCCAGCGTGGCGAGGCAGACCGGGTGGTCGAGGCGGCGATGCAGGCCGGGGCGGAAGGAGCGACGCTGTATTATGGGAGGGGCACCGGCGTGCGCGAAAAACTCGGGTTTGCCGGGATGTTCATCAAACCGCAAAAAGAAATCATTCTGATTATTACCAAGAATGAACAGACCGATGCGGTGTTTGATGCAGTGGTCAAGGCAGCCAAGCTTGAGCAAAAGGGGCAGGGCTTCGCGTTTCTCCATAAACTTGATCGCGCCATCGGTTTTGTGAGCAAGTGAACCCCTGGCTGGCAGGAGCTTCATATATGGTATTTGCATAGATGGGCCGATATTTCTTCTTTTCCGGCTGTGCGGTTGCGGCCTTCTATCTCGCAGGGGTTTCCTCCGGGGAGGTGCTTGCGCAGGTGCTCGGCTTTCTTGCCGCCAATCGGGGAGCGCTTCTAACTTCAGGCCTGCTCGGGGCCCTCGCCTTGGTCTGCGCCGCTTTATTTTTTGGCGGAATTGGTTTTTTCAATATCCTCTATGTGATGGCCAAGGCTGTTTATGAACTGGCTCAGCTGCTTCTCAGCGCCATGGCCGTTGCCTCTCTGGTGTTCTGGTTCGATCTCGGGGCCAATCTCTGGCTGGATGGCGGCGGAACTCTGGCGATTGTTCTGTATATCTGGCTCTATGGCGCAGCCTTTAGTCTGCGTGTCTTTGATTTTAACCATCCGATCAAGGATGTCCTGCTTTCGTTCAGCGTCCTTCCCTTTCTCTGTCTGGCAGCGTTCTGGGTCAGTGGTCTGATCCAGTAGCTGGTCCGCAAAAAAAAAACGCCGCCGGTCAGAAGACCAGCGGCGGACTCAATTACAACAAATGGTAGAAAAATTGGGGCTGGGAAAACCCTGCCCCAAGTGGATCAATCGTCAAAATCACCTGCCGGGCCTTTGTCGGTGGTGAGGCTGGCCGCTCTTCGGGTGATTTTTTCACCGGTCCATTGGGCCGGGTCCTCGATGCGTCCGACCTTGGGTCCCATGTCGTAGGAGCCCTTTGCCAAAATGGCCTTGATCCCCAGAGGAGCACTGTCCTGGGCGTTGAAGACGTTGACCAGGAGATTGTAGACAAAATCTTCCACCCGTTTCACCATCCGGTCCCGGATCGCCTTGGGCTGCCCCATCAGTTTTGGTTCAAAAGGCAGATTGAGGCTCTTGTAATTGCCTTTTTTCCAGCCGTTTGTCTCGGCGTATGCCACCATCTGCTGCCACATGTTTTCGGTGACTCCGGCGTCCTTCACCTTGATGAAGTTGCCGTCTGCGTCCAGGATGGCGTTGCCGTAGTCGTTCACCTGCAAGCCCCAAGAGACCATCTGTAGAGCTGTGGCCACATTGGCCTTGGTGGTGGAGGTCTGGGCGGCGATCTCCCTTAGCCTTTCCGAGCTATTGCCCGAGGTGCCGTGCTGGGCGCCGGAGACATGGTATGGGGCAAGCCCGGCGTGCACTTCGGCGGTGAGACCCACCTGGATACCCTGGCCGCTTTCTTCAATGCCGTGGGTGGTGCCGTTGTTCAAGGCTATCCAGTCGGGGAAGATGTTGTGGGCGTTTAACCCCTGGATGAGGAAGAGCGCTTCCGCCGGGGTGGAAAGCCCCTGATCACCCTTAATCTCCCCGATCTCCGTTTCCAGCCCGGCCCAGGCAGGCACCAGCTGGGTCAGGGCCAGGTTGGTGAGAAGATTCTTGTCATCCGGCAGATGGGAGGCATCGATGGCGATGGAGGTGATGCCCGCCTCGAAGATGGTGGGAATCTCGACCTTGGCGAAATCAAGGTCCGTTTCTTTCTTGATCCCATAATGGTCGGCGTGGATGGCAACCGGCACGGTGATGGACAGCTCGTTCATAGCCTGATCCACCTGCATGGCCATGTTCCAGTAATTTGTCGGGCAGTAGGCGTTTGCCCCGCCCTCGGAGCGGGCGATCTCGATGATGATCGCGGCGTTGGCCCGTTGCGCGGCCAGTAGGGCCCCGCGGATGATGAAGTTGTTGCGGCCGTTGGCAGCGATGGTCATGGCCTTGCCCTTGGCCTGTAAAGCCCGGTCGATGACCTTGCCGCTGACGATCAGGGCTTTGGAATTGGGAAACAGTCTGACAATATTGGGTGGCCGTCCGACGGCAAGTGCTTCTGCAAAATCTGCCTGGGAGACAGACATAGGGAACCTCCTTGGTGTGCGGGGAATCTGTTGAATGGTCTGGCGCTATTATAGTGGATACAAGGAATGCGTCATTAAAAAAATAAAGGGTGCGTGGGAGAGTAAATTGGGTGCCAGGCTTTTCTGCGAAAGAATGCTGGGGTCAGAAAAGCGTGGCGGTTCTTACAGCAGGAGTTTCAGCCGTTCGATGGTGGCCTGGGTGATGGGTTTGGGGATAACCGTTTCCACCGATGGTCGGCCGGACACCTCAAGGAGCTTGGCAGGATCGTCAAAGCTGGTGATAACGATGACCTTGGGTTCCTTCTTGAGGAACCCCTTTTGATAGGCATCCTCAATGATGACAAGAAAGGTCTCTCCATCCACCACCGGCATGATAAGGTCGAGGAGCACGACATCCGGCTGGTATTTCAGGTAGCGGAAGATAGCCTCGGTGCCGTTTGCCGCCTCAAAGAGCTCACACCCCGGGACATGTTTCAGCAGATGATTCTTGAGAATGGTTCTGGCTGTTACTTCATCATCGACAATGAGTATTTTCATTCATTATCTCCTCAGTGAATCTTGATCAAAGGTAAACACGCGGGAGCCATTAAGTAGTGTAATTAATATAATACATATCGACAGGTTTTGAAATGAACAGTGTTATTTTTGTTGAGGTGACAGGTTGATGGCTAGCTCTGGAAACCAGACGCTGAGGATGGGGGTTTGGCTCCAGTTTTCTCTGAGTTTTGTCTTGGGGATGATCGGGATGTCCAGTCCGGTTTCGGCCAGCGCTACCGCGATCTTCGCCAAGGGAGTGCCGCTGAATAAAACAAAACGAAGACCCCGACGCTGTTCCGTGAGGAGAAGTATGGTGGCAAGCTCTATCCCATCCATAACCGGCATTTCATAATCGCACAGGATATTGCCTATTCCCTGTGTGGTGATGAGTTCGTAAGCCTCCTGCCCGTTTCCTGCCTCGTGGATATTTTTGGGCGCAACCCCGGCTCCTTCCAGGCGTAAGCGGACAACCATGCGAATAAATTCTGCATTGTCGACAATTAGAATGGTTGAATAGTCAGGATGCATTGATTAACAGCTGCTGAGCCGGCTTGTCACAGAGGTGTGCAACGACTCATGGGCGGCGAGCACCCTGTGCCAGGCCGAGGTGGCCTCTTCGATTTTCCCGTTACGGAGACAGATCTCAAGCGCTTTCGCTGTCGCGCCTAGCTTTTTCGCAGTGAAGATTGCGGATGCCCCGACAATACTGTGGCAGCAGGCCAGAATCCCTGCCTGATTGCCTGTGGCCATTGCCTCGCCAAGCAGGATGATCTGTTTGTCGGTATCGGCAAAGAAGGCCTTGGCCATCCGGCAGAGGGTTTCCTCGTCAGCATAAGTGGCAAACAGGGCCTCGAAATCCAGATCGGAAGGCTCCGCAGAGTTTGCCAAGGCAGGTCTCACCTCTTGTCGAGTCGGGCAGGCAGCGGAAAGATGTCGGTCAATGACGGTGAAGAGTTGGTCCGGGTCGAAGTTTTTTTCCGTATAGCCGTCAAGGCCAGCGGCTAAAAAACGAGCCCGTTCGCTGGCGGTCTCGGCCGTAAGGGCGATGACCGGAATGGCGCGCCATTCCGGGTTTTCTTTGATCCTGCGGGCGGCTTCCACACCATCAATGCCGGGGAGGCCGATATCCATCAGAATGATCTGAAAATCGGTATCCAGAGCAAGGATCTCCAGCGCGGCTTCGCCGCTGGTGGCGGGAACGGTCTGGTAGCCACGCTCGGCAAGGATGTCGGTGAGGATATCCATATTGAAGGCGACATCCTCGACCACCATGATTCTGACAGATTTTTGGGAAACATCGTTTGCAACAGGGGAATGCATCTGTCTCTCCGTAGTCTGATATTTACTAACCCCACGGATATGATAGCCGATCAGAAATCAATCTGAAAGCTGTAAACGTCTTCCTCCAGACTGCTTTTCACGGTAAAGCCGCAATGGAGGAAGATAGCCTGCATGCGTTTGTTCTCCCGCAACACCTCGGCGGAAAAGCCGGCAATGCCGTTTTTTTTGGCGATGGTGACCAGATGTTTGAAAAGAAAGGAGCCGATCCGTTTGTTTTGCCATTCGTCGCGGACAATAAAGGCCACCTCGGCCCGGTTGGTTTTTTCGTCGAGATAGTAGCGGCCAATGGCGATGATCTCCTCGCCATGCACCTCCGGTAAGGTGCCGACAATGGCCGCGTCCTTGCGGTGGTCGATGTAGACGAAGTTCTGGATCTGCTTGTGGCCGAAGCGCTGACTGTGGGTCATGAAGCGGTAGTACAGGGTTTCCTGGGAAAGGGCGTAGAGGATGTCCCGCATCCGGGGCTCATCGGTGAGATGCACGGGCCGGAAATTGATCTGGGTGCCGTCTTCCAGGAGCATGGTGGTGTTCATCTCCTTGGAGGCGATCATGAAGCGGCCCTCCACGTCGCCGAGATCCTGGCGGAGATACTTAGCCTCGATGGCTTCCTTGAACAGCTGTTCCCGGAATTTGGGATGGGCGATGCTGATCAGGGCCAGGGCCCGCTCCTGCACACTTTTGCCGTGCAGGTAGGCGATGCCGTACTCCGTGGCCACGTAATGCACCTCGCCTCGGGTGGTGACCACCCCGGCCCCAGGGGTCAGACGGGTGACGATGCGGGAGATGGTTTTATCCTTGGCCGTTGACTCCATGGCGATGATGGGCTTGCCGCCGATGGAGCGGGCCGCGCCCCGGTTGAAATCCACCTGGCCGCCGATGCCAGAATAGAAGAGGGAGCCCAGAGAATCGGCGCAGACCTGCCCGGTGAGGTCGATTTCCAGCGCCATGTTGATGGCCACCATCTTGTGCTGTCTGCCGATGATATGGGTGTCGTTGACGTACTCCGTGGGGCGGAAGCAGAATTTTGGATTGTTGTCGATGTAGTCGTAGAGCCGTTTAGTGCCCATACAGAAGCTGGCCGTGATCCGTCCCTTGTCCGTGGTTTTCCGCTGGCCGTTAACAGCGCCCGATTCCACCAGGTCGATGATGGAGTCAGTGAGCATCTCCGTATGGATGCCAAGGTCCTTCTTGTTGTGCAGGAATTCCACCAGGGCGTGGGGAATGCGGCCGATGCCGAATTCTATTGTTGACCCATCTTCGATCAGGGCGGCGATGTGCTCCCCGATGCGGCGGGTATCTGCGGAAACCGGCGTGGATTCCCGTTCGATGATGGGGCTTGCCGCTGGTACCAGAATATCGAGATCGTAGATGTCGAGAAAGCTGTCGCCAAGGGTCTTGGGCATCATGGGGTTCACCTGGGCGATCACCAGCGAGGCGTTTTCCGCCGCACTTTTCACGATGTCCACCGAAACGCCCAGACTCACCTTGCCGCGCTCGTCCGGCGGCGTTACCTGGATGAGGGCCACATCGATGGGTAGCTGGCCGGAGTTGAACAGCATGGGGATGTCGGAGAGCAGGGTGGGGGTGTAGTTGCCCAGTCCCTGCTGGATATGCTCCCGAATGTTGGCCCCGATGAAAAAGCTGTTCACCGAGAAGCAGTCGGCCAGGCTGCGGCTGGCATACGGGGCGTCGCCCTTGGTGAGCAACTGGATGATCTCCACGTCGGCCAGCTCGCTGGCCCGCTCGGTAAGGGCCTTGACCAGTAGCACCGGTTCGGCGCAGGCCGTACCGATGAAGACCCGTTGGCCCGGTTTGATTTTGGCCGCAGCCTGGTAAGGCGTGGCGATCATGTCGCTGTATTTTTCCTGCCAGTCGGGATCGTAGGATGCTGGGTTGCTCATCGCGGCTCCCCCATGATCTGCAAGGTCATTCTTGCGTCCGCCACCACCGGCTCGGTGCCTGTTTCTCCGACAATGAAGGGGTTGATGTCAAGCTCGGCGATCTGCGGGAAATCGGTGGTCAATTGGCTGATTCGCTGCAAGCCGTTGGCAATGCCCGCCAGATCGACGCCCTTATGCCCTCGTTTTCCCTTGAGGATTTCGTAGGAGCGGGTACTCATCAGCATCTGGACGGCCTCGTCGTTGGTGATGGGTGCCAGGTAGAAGGTAACGTCTTTCATCACCTCGACAAAGATGCCGCCCAGGCCGAACATCAGCATGGGCCCGAACTGCGGGTCGCGGCTCATGCCGATGATTACCTCTAAGCCCCGGCTCAACATCTTTTCCACATAGATCCCTTCAATCCAGGCCTCCGGCGCCCGTTGGGCGATGCGGAGCATCATGAGGTCGTAGGCATCCGCTACTGCATCACCGTTGGTCACGTTGAGCCGGACGCCGCCCAGGTCTGATTTGTGGATGATATCCGGGGAGACGATCTTCATGGCCACCGGGTAGCCGATGCGTTCGGCTATCTCAATGGCCTCGCCCACATTGGTGGCCAGATAGCCCTGGGGAATCTGGAAACCGTAGGCCTGGAGGATGCTCTTTGCCTTGACCTCGCCGATCTGCAACCGGTTGGTCCGCAACCGCCGGGTGATGATGCGTTCCACTCGGCGTCGGTTCACGGGGAAGCGGGCCACCATCCTGGGCGGTCGTTTGCGCCAAGCGGCGTATTCTACCATGGCCTTGAGTGCGGCCACGGCCCGTTCCGGCGAAGGGTAATCGGGCAAGCCTGCAGTCACCAGCTCATCCCGGCCCGGCATGACATCGGTCCCGCCCATGAAGGCGACTACCACGGGCTTGTCGCCCTTATGACTGGCGGCAATCGCTCGGGCGGTTTCCGCTGGCTTGGTCATGGCCTGGGGGGTGAGGATGATGACCACGGCGTCCACGGCCTCGTCTTCCTGGGCTGCTTCCAAGGCGGCCACATAGCGGTCCGGTTCGGCGTCACCCAGCACGTCGATGGGATTGCCGATACTGGCCGCACGCGGGAGTTTTTGGCGCAGGGCCGAGGCGGTGTTGCGGTCCAGGGTGGCCACAATCATCCCGGATTTCTCCACGGCATCGGCGGCCATGGTCCCAGGCCCCCCGGCATTGGTGATGATCAGCACCCGTTTGCCTTTGGGCAGGGGCTGCATGGCAAAGAGGGCTCCATAATCGGCCAGGGCCTCGAAGCTGTCGGCTCGGATGACCCCTGAGCGCATGAAGGCTGCCCCGTAAGCGATCTCCGCTCCGGCCAAGACCCCGGTGTGGGAGGAGGCCGCCTTCTGTCCGGCCACGGTGGTGCCGGCTTTCAGGATGATCACCGGTTTTTTGCTCGAGGCCTCGGTGGCGGCCTTAACAAACTCGTCGCCGCAGGCAATGTCTTCCAGATAGGCGACAATCACCTTGGTTTGCGGGTCAGCGGCCAGGGCAACCAACAGATCGCCCTCGTTGAGGTCGGCCTTGTTGCCCATACTCACCATCTTGGCGATGCCGGTGTGGCGGGCGGCGGCCAGGTCCAGCAGGGCAGTGCAGATGGCCCCGGACTGGGAGATCACCGAGATGCAGCCCGGTTGCGGCATGTGGCTGGCAAAGGAAGCGTTCATCCGGTGTTCGGTGTTGATGAGCCCAAGGCAATTAGGGCCAAGAAGAGGCACCTTGTGGCTCTGGCAGAGCTCGGCGATCCGGTGCTCGATTTCGGCGCCTTGTGGCCCGGTTTCCTTGAAGCCCGAGCTGATTACGGTGATTGCCCCGGCCTGGGCCTCAAGGCAATCCCGTACCGCCTCCAGAACCAGAGCGCTGGGAAGGGCGATGATGCAGAGATCGATTTTTTCTTTCGTCTTTTTGATCTCGGTCAGACAGGGCAACCCCAGCACCTCCGGGGCCGCTGGATTTACCGGGATGATCCGCCCACCATAGCCGCTGGCCAGCAGGTTGGCGACAATATCGTGGCCGACTTTGCCCGGAGTGCGGGAAGCGCCGAGCACGGCGATGGAATTCGGATAGAAAAGGGGCTTGAGCATGGTGTTTTCCTGTGAAGAAGTGAGGGGATGCTACCCAACAAATTCGGGAATTTCGGGTAAAACCACGCTGAAGCCCGCCTCACCGAGGGCCTGGTGTACGGCGCTGATATTGTAAGTGTTGACCCGCAGATAGATGCGTTCCGCCGCGGTCCCCTCCGCCTCGGTGCGGATCAGCCGGGTGAAGCGGATATTGTGTTCTTCGAGCACCTTGGCGATACGGGAAAGCGGTTTGCGTTTGCCGTCATGCTCCACCACGATCATGGCGGAACCTCGTTCGCCAAGGCCGAAAAGCCGCCGGTAGGCACCCATGAGGTCGCGCATGGAAAACATACCGATGACCCGTTGTTCCTGATCCACCACGGGCAGAGCGCCGATTTTCTCCCGGTCGAGGAGGATCAGGGCGTCGTCCAGGGTGGACATGGGGTTTAAGGTGAAAAAAGCGCGGCTCATGATGGCGCTGACCGCGGTCTGGTCGAAATCCGCATGGCAGGCCTTGAGCCGTTCTCCGGAGAGCACCGAGGAAGGGGAGGCCGAGCGCAAATCCCGGTCGGTAACAATGCCGACCAGATGGTTTTCCGCGTCCACCACCGGCAGATGGCGGAATTTGCCACTTTTTAGAATTTCCCGTACTGCGGGGAGGAGGGTTTCGGGGGAAACGGTCACCGGGTTTCTGGTCATGTGTTGGGTGATGAACATGGCTTATTCCTCAATACTATGGTTGCTTAAGGCGGTGAGATAGCTGGTCGCGCTGTCACCCAGGCTTTCCAGATGGTAGCCGCCTTCGAGAATGGACAACAGCTTGCCTTGGCAGAATCTTTGTGCCCAGACAGCCAGGTATTCGCCAAACTTGCCGTAGAGTTCTGTGGAATAGGCAAGGCCGGACATGTCATCGGCGCGGTGTCCGTCAAAGCCTGCGGCGACGATGATCCGTTCCGGTGCGAAAGCGACCAGGGTCGGTTCAATTCTTCGGGCAAAGGCATTGAGCACCATCTGGTCGTCTGCGCCGGGGGGCAAGGGGATATTCAGGGTGGCCCCGCGTCCTGGTCCGGTGCCACTCTCTTCCGCATAGCCGCTGCCGGGGAAGCTGAAGGTGGGATGCTCATGCAGGCTAAGATAAAAGACCTCCGGGTCTTCCTCAAAGGCGCTCTGGATGCCGTTGCCGTGATGGGCATCAAAATCGATGATTAAAATCTTCCGGCGGCCATACTGCTGCTGCCAGTAGCGGGCAGCCAGCACGCAGTTGTTCAAGAAACAAAAACCCAGGGCGAGATTACTTTCGGCGTGATGCCCCGGCGGTCGCACCGCGCAAAAAACCAGATTTTCTGTGCCTTCCAGCAAGTCGATGCCGGTGAGCCCTGCACCCGCTGAAAGCAGGGCGGCCTCGTAGGAATCGAAGCAGAGCTGATTGTCCTGGTGGTCGAGATGGGTCTTTCCTGAAAGGGCGCATTCTTCCAGACGGAAAAGATAATGCTCGTCATGAAAGGTTGTCAGCCAATGCCGTTCCGCCTTGCGGGGCTCGACAGTGGTGAGTTGGTCCCTGAGCGGAGAACCATGCAGCTTTGCCAGCAATGAGGTGAGGCGGGCTGGCGCTTCCGGATGTTCACCACCACCGGTGTCATGGGCAAGATAAAGAGGATGGGTAACAATGGTTATCGGGCGGGAGTCAGGCACCGGGCATCCTTATCAGGGAGAAGATTGCAGGGCATTCGATCGACTGCTGTCTAGGTATTGTTACCTAATTATATAAAAATCGCACGGGGAAAATGATACGGTGGAGCTTGGCAGTCTGTTTCTTGCCAAAATAAGACAAAGCATTGTATGGATGGGATTGCTGGGATATACTTTGTTTTTGCATCATCCACTATACCCTCGGACCACACAGCCATGCGTTATATGACCTCTTCTCATTTGCTTGTCTTGAAAGATCAGCTGGACGCACTTGAGGCCGAGCGTTTGTCGCCGTTTGCCAGTTTAAGCAAGGAGGGAGTCAGGCGGCGGGGTGAGGACGGGCAGGAGGAGGACCATCGGCAGTCCTTTGCCGTGGATGGTGACAGGATTCTGCATTCGCGGGCCTATACCCGGTACATCGATAAAACCCAGGTGTTTTACATGGTTGAGAATGACCATATCACCCATCGGGTTTTGCATGTGCAGCTGGTCTCGAAAATTGCCCGGACCATTGGCCGCTATCTCCGCTTGAATGAGGATCTCATTGAGGCCATTGCCTTGGGCCACGATATAGGGCATCCGCCCTTTGGCCATGATGGGGAAAAGGTGCTGGATGCGCTCTGCCGCGGGTATGGGTTGCCCTCGTTTCAACATAATCTGCAAAGTGTTCGCTTTTTAGAAGGCATTGAACGGCAGGGAAAGGGCTGGAACCTAACCCTGCAAACCCTGGACGGTATTATGTGCCACGATGGCGAGATCCACAACCGGAAACTCGCTCCCCAGCCCGGCAAGACCTTTGCCGACTTTGACCGGCAGGGTGCGGCAAAAGCCCTTGATCGTCGGCAGGAACTTGTCCCCATGACCATGGAGGGGTGTGTGGTTCGTTTTGCGGATACCATTGCCTATATCGGCAGGGACATCGAGGATGCTATTGAGCTTGGGCTGATCGGCCGGGATGATATCCCGGCCCGCTGTCAGGAGATTTTTGGCCGGACCAATGGCAGCATGGTCTACCGTCTGGTGACTGATTTGATCGCCAATGGCCTTGATGCTGGGGCCATCGCTTTCAGCGATGAGGTCTCAGAGGGGTTGAAAGAGCTGAAAGGTTTCAACTACGAGCGGATATATCTGAACCCGGCCATCAAGAAGGGGCTTGCCAAGATTACCGATTGTTATAGGGTGTTGTTCGCCTCCTGTCTTGATCAGTTTGCCAAGCAGGAGCGCCAGGCTGAAATGTATGCAAATTTTTTGCATGAACAGGGTCAGGAATACGTCGAGGCTCAGCAGCCAGCGATCATGGTGCGGGATTTTATCGCCGGGATGACGGATGCGTATTTTCTTCGACAGGCGCGGCTATTGGGTTGCGAGACCCCGGAAAAGATATGAAGACAAAGATCAGAAGAATCCTGCCGGGTGAGAATTTCCGGGTAACTGCCATCGCTGCCTGTATCGGTCTGATGGCCGGGGCGGCAAATATTCTCTTTCGCACCACCGTTGCCTTTGTCCATGACAATATTTTTGTCGGTGGCTCGGCGCTGCTCGGCCTGGACAAAGGCGGGCTGCATCTTCTGCTCCTTCCCCTGATACCTCTGTGCGGCATGGTGTTGCTCATCCCCCTGTCCCTGATTTTTCCCGGGGAGGTAAACGGCTACGGTTTCCCGAAATTTTTGCGCCAGGTCAATCTGGAAGGCGGTATTGTCCGATTTCGAACCATTATCCTCAAGATTCTTTCCTGCGCCCTGACCATCGGCACCGGCGGTTCCGCCGGGGTCGAGGGGCCCATTGCTCAAGTGGGCGGGGCGGTGGGTTCGCAGTTCGGGCAGTTCTTCCGGGTCTCCGGGAGCAGGATGAAGATTTTTATCGCCGCCGGGTGCGCTGGCGGTGTGGCGGCCATGTTCAACGCCCCCATTGCCGGGGTTTTTTTTGCCGCCGAGATCGTTTTGCTGGGTACCTACGAAATCGGCTCTTTTGCTGCCCTGGTGATTTCTTCGGCCATGGCCACTGTTGTTTCCCGGGGCTACTATGGTGTTTCTCCGGCCTTCCCCATTCCTGCCTATGAGATTGTCAATTCCCTGGTCGAAATCCCGCTCTATTCGTTACTGGGCGTGGTCATGGGGTTGATCGCGGTGCTGCATATTGAAGTGTTTTATAAAATCCGCGACCGCTTTGCCGCATTCGGCTTCCACCCACAACTCAAGCCCCTGCTCGGCGCGTTGGTCCTTGGCCTCCTGGCCATCGGCTTTCCTCAGGTTATGGGAGATGGCTATCATTATCTGGAAGATGTCCTTGCCGGACGAGGCGTGCTTTGGGTGATGGCAGCGCTGATTTTTGTCAAGATAGCGGCAACCGCCATTACCCTTGGCTCCGGCGGAGCGGGCGGGGTGTTTGCCCCGGCGCTTTTTATCGGGGCTGTAATTGGTGGGGCCTTCGGCGACCTGGCTCATACCCTGTTGCCCCGGTATACCGCCAATTCCAGCGCTTATGCCGCAGTGGGCATCGGTGCCTTTCTTGCCGCCTCTACCCATGCCCCGCTCACCGCCATCTTTCTTCTTTTTGAGATGACCGGTAACTATCGCATCATCATCCCCATTATGCTTGCAAGTATCATCGGCACAGTGGTGGCTTCCCACTTGAACCCCGACTCCATAGATACCGTGGATTTTAGCCGGGACGGCATCGATCTCCACGAAGGGAGGGAAATTTCGGTGATGAAATCCATTAAGGTTGGCAGGGTTGTCAGCGAGGATGTGGATTTTATCAGCGAACAGGCCAACGTTGACCAATTGCTGACCATTTTCAGTATGGCCCGGGACAGCTTTTATTTTCCGGTGGTCGATCAGAGCGGCAGGATGACCGGGATTGTTTCCCTTCAGGACGTGAAAAGCATCCTGCATGACGAGGAGTTGCGGCTTTCTGCCCGAGTGGGCAACATCTGTACCCGCAAGGTTGTGGTGCTCACTCCGGACGACAATCTCTTCACAGCCATGGCCCTTTTTGATGCCAAAGGGGTGGAAGAGATTCCGGTGGTGGAGGACACGAACGACCGCTGGGTGGTGGGGATGCTCAAGCGCGGAGATGCAATTGCCGCCTACAACAAGGAGGTGATCAGACGGGGGATCTGCGAACGGAGCGACGGCGCCCCATTTTGTTCTATCTCCGGGGAGCAGTGACTTTTGAGCCTTTGACTTTATAGGGCGATTAACCTATAAAGAAATAAGGTCTTCATCCTCTTGTTTTTCCAGAGAGGGAAGGCTGTTTTTGGCGTTTGTCATATGGGGGAAGCGCCCATGCCTAAAAAGATTCTGGCGGTGGACAACCATCCGCTTATCCTTGAACTTATGTCCAATTTCCTGGAAAAGGAAGGACATGAGGTGCGGGTAGCCCAGGATGGCCTTGCGGCCCTTGATGTCCTTGAGGAATTTGTCCCGGATATCATGTTTGTCGACCTGGTTATGCCCAATATCCGTGGGGACAAGTTGTGCCGTATTGTCCGTAGCATGCCCCACCTGCAACATGTTTTTATTGTCATCCTTTCCGCCATCGCCAGCGAAGGCGAAACAGATTTTCTCTCCTACGGTGCCGATGCCTGTATTGCTAAAGGCTCATTCAAGAACATCTTCCTCCATGTCCAAGAACTCATCGCAAATTCCGACAAAAAGGCAGCGGGAGATGCGGAGTCGAGGATTCTTGGGCTTGACGGAATCTATCAGCGTGAAGTTACCAAAGAGCTGTTGCGCTCGCAAAGGCATCTGGAACTGGTCCTTGATCATATGTCCGAAGGGGTGGTCCATTTTACCCGTGCCCAGAAGATCATCTATGTAAATGCCAGCGCCATCGCTTTGTTTGGTCAGCCCGAAGAAAAACTTTTGGGCGCGAACTTTTTTTCCGGGCTTTTCCAGGAACCGTATGCCTCTGAAGTGCGCCTTCTTGCCGAGGCGGTCGATCCGCAGCAACCGGTGTGCGCGGGGGAGGATGAGGAAATTTTCCTTGGCGGGAAGCGATTGCTGCTTAATTTTCTCTCCATTCCCGAAGACGAAAGCGGCACTATCCTTGCCCTGGTTCGCGATATCACCAAACGTAAGGAGGCTGAAGCACGGATGCGGGAGAATGGTGCGTATCTTGCCCGGCTCGTTGAGGAACGGACAGACAGTCTGACCAAAACAAATGAACAATTGCATAAGGAGATTGACGAGCGGATCAAGGTCGAAACGAATCTAGCCAAGGCGCACCGTCGTCTGCTCACTGTGCTCGATAGCCTTGACGCAATTATCTATGTGGTCAACATGGGCACCTATCAGATTCTTTTCATGAATCGTCAGGCTCGGGAGGTTTTCGGGGAGGGCGCCGGTCGGCTTTGTTGGTCGGTCATGCAGTGCGGGCAGAATGGCCCTTGTAGTTTTTGTAGCAATGAAAAGGTTCTTGCTGTCAATGGTGACAACCGTAGCCCGGGTGGCGTGTATATCTGGGAAAATCAGAACAGCGTGAACGGATGCTGGTATGAGTATCATGATCGGGTCATCAAGTGGATGGGGGAAGTCCAGGCAAAAATTAGTATTGGCACCGAGATCACGGAACGGAAGAACAAAGAAATGATGGAGCGGGAAGCTCGAGAATTGCTGGAGTTGCGGGTCAGCCAGCGCACGGCGGAACTGGAAAAGACCCACCGGCAGTTGTTGCATTCGGAAAAATTAAGCGCGGTGGGCAAGCTGTCCGCTTCTATTGCCCACGAATTCAATAACCCAATTTGCGGCATCCGCAACGTGTTGGATGGCTTGAAACGGAGGGACAAGCTTGAAGGCGAGGACCTCCAGATGGTTGAACTTGCTATTCGGGAGTGTGAACGTATAGCCAGACTTACCAAAGATTTGCAGAGTTTTAATCGTCCGACCAACGGCATAGAGGCTCCGGTGGATGTGCATGCCGCCCTGGAGGATATTCTTTTGCTCTGCCGAAAAGAGCTGAAGAATAAGAAGATCTCTCTCATAAAGGAGTTCGCTCCGTCTTTGCCGAAAATACAGGCGGTGGATGATCAGATCAAGCAGGTTTTCCTCAATCTTCTCACTAATGCCGAGGAGTCGATTGTTTCGGAAACTGGGGCAATAACCGTAAGGACTGAGGTGCGGGAAGGCTATGTTGCGGTGCAGTTTCAAGACAGCGGTCATGGGATTGCCCCGGAGGACCAGGAAAGGATTTTTGAGCCGTTTTTTTCCACAAAGCCAGCGGCCAAAGGTACGGGACTTGGCCTCTCGGTAAGCTACGGCATTGTGGCCAGGCATGGCGGAAAAATCGAGGTGGCGAGTACCCCCGGCCTCGGCTCAACCTTTACAGTCTTGTTGCCAGTGGAGGGGCGGAGATAATGGGAGAAACGGGCGGTCTTTGGCGCAAAAGCATCCTCTTGGTCGATGATGAAGAGATCATCCGTTGTACCCTGCGCCGGGATATCGAGGAGATGGGATACAGCGCCACCGCTGTCGCCGATGGAGAAACAGCCCTTGCTGCCTTGCAGGAGGATTATTACGATCTGGTGCTAACTGACCTGCGCATGGAAGGAATCTCAGGAATAGAAGTACTGCATGGGGCCAAGGCAAGGAGCCCAGAGGTTGGGGTGATTATCCTTACGGGATTTGGGGATATTTCTTCTGCCATCGAGGCGTTGCGAAGCGGGGCTGATGATTATCTGCTCAAGCCCTATGTCTACGAAGATTTGGCCTTGCGTCTCCAAAATTGTTTTGAAAAGCAGGAGATGAAAAAACGGCTGAAGATCTATGAGGGTTTTCTGCCCATCTGTTCGGTGTGTAAAAAAATTAGAAACGACAAGGGGAAAGAGCCTGGTAGCGGGGATTGGGAGAGTATTGAGGCATATCTGCACAGAGAAGCAGGGGTATTGCCGTCGCACTCCTATTGTCCGGACTGTTATGAGAAGGCGATGCAGGAGGTGGAGACGTATAGGTTCGAGCACAAAAAATAAGGGTCTTCAGGGGGGGGCGTCTCGCCCCGTATTTTTTCCGTATTGTCTCGTGTGGCTGTCGTGTGATAGGGTGCATTACTTTACAACCCATGCGGCAGGGAGAAAGATACATGAATGACAAGAAGACTCCACTGGCTCCGTTGTGCAAACGGGCCTATGCCTGCCGGGAGTCACACACTTATTGCCGACCGGCTTTTCCCATCGATGGCGATAATTTTTATTTCGTTAGCCAGGATCAGGGGGATGGAGATTGTCCTTACATGAAAGAATACGGCAGTCTGCACACCTGTGGTTGCCCGGTACGGCTGGACATTTATCAGCGTTATAAAATCTAGGCCTCTTCCCTTCGAGTTAGTCTCGTCTCCTCTTTAGTTCAAATTCACCTGTAATCCACACGCCGGACCTTTGTCCCGTTTATGGGTCCCGTCTGTGTTCCAGGCTACGACAGATATCCTCCTGCCACTGTTCAATCTGCTCCCGATAAAGCTTTGCCGAAGATCCCATTCCGCACACCGTGCAGAGTACAGTGGCGTTGTGTCAGCGTCCGGAAAGGACCGCCTTGCCCCCGCAGAAGAGGCAGGCAAGAGGAAGGTTCAGGCAATCGATTGCGGTGGTGTTGTTTGATTGGTTGTTTGAAGGCATGGGTTCAGAGGGCTCGTATTTTTAGTTGCGGTTGTGCGCATGTATAGTGATAGACTATGGACCTTTGAGGAGCGATCGTCAACCCCCTAGGACTGGAAAGGTTTTTTTCCACAGAGTTTTGGGGATTGATATTCGCTGGTTGCCATGACTTGGATGAAAAAAATCAATTTGCAAGGTGATGGGGAGCATGCTAGGTTGGCGTGGTCCTCTTCGGAAAAAAATTCTTGGAGGATGCAGCTGCCAGGGGAGATATCTTTCTTGCCACATATCCTGTGACTTTCGGCCTCCAACATTTTTTAGGATTATTTTTTGCCATGTCAGATACCGTCCCTCCAAAACCTCGGATCTATATCCTTGACGACGAAATCGTCACGGTCCGTCGCCTTGTCCAGGCTTTGGCCAAGGATGGCTACGAGGTGGAAGGTTTTATCTCAGCAGGGGAGGCAATGTCCCGGATTGCCGAACATCCGCCCGAGGTCTTGGTCACGGATGTCCGGCTTACTGATGCAGACGGCATGGAAATCCTCCAGCGGGTGAGCATGCTGGCCCCTCAGACAAAGGTCATCTTGATGACCGGCTATGCCGCTGTTGATCATGCGGTCCTGGCTATGAAGGCTGGGGCCTTTCACTACCTGGCCAAGCCGTTTAAGCTTGAAGAGTTGCGCAACACCATCAGCGACGCCTTACGTCATCCCGGCAAATCCGGCCCAGATCTGGCGGAATCCGGCCCGGTTGACCGTTTTGCCGGGATCATCGGCACCTCTCCTGCCATGCAGGAAATCTTTAAGACCATCCGCCAGATTGCCCCGCTCAACTGCAACGTCCTCATCCAGGGGGAAAGCGGCACCGGTAAGGAGCTTGTAGCCAGAGCGCTCCACAACACCAGCGATCGCGCCCAGCATCCGTTTATCCCCTTCAATTGCGGGGCGTTCAGCGAAGAGCTGGTGGCCAATGAGCTCTTTGGTCATGAAAAGGGGGCCTTCACCGGCGCGGTCAGCACCAAGCTTGGGTTGCTTGAGGCGGCGCAGGGTGGCACAGTTTTTCTCGATGAGGTTGGTGAGATGCCCATCCCCATGCAGATCAAGCTGCTGCGGGTCATCCAGGAGCGCACCTTGCTCCGGGTGGGTGGCGTTGCCCCGGTCAGTATCAATGTCCGGCTCATTGCCGCCACCAATCGGGATATCGACAAGATGATCGCTGCCGGCGAGTTCCGGCAGGATCTTTTTTACCGGTTGAAGGTGGTGATGATCAATATCCCTCCCCTGCGCAAACGGCAGGAGGATATACCTCTGCTGGTCGATCATTTTGTCACTCTCATTGCCACTCAATTCGGCAAACCCGTGCCGGAGATTGCCGCTGATTTTTTCGGGATGCTTTCCGCTTATGCCTTTCCGGGCAATGTCAGGGAATTGCAGAATATTGTCGAACGCGCCATTGCCCTTTCCCGGGATCCGGTTCTTACTGCCAGGGATCTTCCTCCCGATATCTTTTTTGCTGAAACCCAGCCCATCCCTCCGGAAAAATCTGCGAGCCACCTGAAGGTCCTGGAGCAGGAACATATTGTTGATATGTACCGGCGCACCGGCTTCAATCAGACGGAAACAGCCCGTCAGCTCGGCATCTCCCGCACTACCTTGTGGCGTCGCCTTAAAGACCTCAATTTGCTTTTTGAGAAGTAGTCCTCTTCTCTTCTTGTTTTCCGGGTTTCCCAATCATGTTGTTTCAGTTGTGAACAGTTGTTTCAACTGTAGAAAATCATGCAATAACAGGTTGTTGCGAAAATAGTGTTTCAACGGTGAACAGTTGGATTATCTGTTTCTTTTGCGCAAATCATGAAAAGAACCTGTAAACAACAAGATGTGTTTAGTGGCACGCTTAATGCTTAATGGGCCGGCAATGGTTGCCTGATCAGGGCATCCGAGGAGCGTTCATGGAAGCTGGTATTGCCCTTCTTTTGACCGGCGCTTGCGCCGATCTCCCGGCCGTTGTCCATGCCATTGATCTTGCCAAGCGGACCACTGGGATTGTCCATGCTGTTTTTCGGGCTGAGCGGAACGCGGACAAAAAAAACAAGGTCTTTGGGGAGACACGGGGAGAAATCATCTCGCTGGCAACTGGGCTCGGTAGCCAGGAGGGGGTCAGCATCCACGCCCACATTTTGGAAAGGTTGTCGGGTGAGCCGCTGGTCGGCTTTCTCTGCGCCCAGCGTATTTTTTGTCTTGTCCTTGGGGTTAGTGATCAACAGGCGTTCGAACGGAAGACCGCTTGGATAGACTTGCTCCGCAAACAGCTTGTGGCCAGAGATAACTGGTATCTGCCAGTCCTTTGGTCTGTCGTTGTAACGCCTTGGGACGATCCAGACCTCGAGCGCATTATTACCCGATGCAAACAGTCGGCCCCCAGCAGTGCGGTCATGGAAATGCTCATTGACAGTCTGCGAAAGGATCGATACAACTTTAATGGTATTGAAACAAAGTAAAAAAGGGAAAGGAGGAACACAATGTACATGTATCTGCCAATAGCGCTCACCAGTGTTAATTATCTGGTGGTAATGGGCCTGGGACTGGGGGTCGGGTTGTTGTCCGGTCTCTTTGGTGTGGGTGGGGGGTTTCTTATGACCCCGCTTCTGATGATGGTCGGCATCCCGCCAACCATTGCGGCGGCAACGGACGCTAACCAGATCGTGGCAGCTTCCGCTTCGGGAACCATTTCTCACTGGCGCCTCGGCAACGTGGATTTCAAGATGGGCCTCTATCTTTTGATCGGCGGGTTTGTCGGCGGTGCAGGCGGAGTACAGGTTATCAAATTTTTGCGTGCCACTGGCGGCGCGGATTTTCTCATCAAGATGACCTATGTGGTTATGCTGGGTGGCGTCGGCAGTTTCATGTTCGTTGAAAGCCTCAATGCCATGCGGAAAACCAAGAAGTCTTCAGCGGTAGCTGCTCCGGCAGCTGCTCAGAAGGAAAAGAAGGGCGGCTTCTTTGCGGCCCTGCCGATGCAGACCTACTTTGAAAAATCAGGGGTCACCCATTCGGCCCTGGTCCCGCTTTTTCTTGGCACCTTTGTCGGCGTGCTTGCCGCCATCATGGGGGTCGGCGGTGGCTTTCTCATGGTGCCGGTAATGATCTACATGCTGCGGATGCCCATGCATGTTGTGGTTGGAACCAGCTTGTTTCAGATTCTTTTTACTTGCATCGAAGTGACCTATCTCCAGGCCTACTCCAATCACACGGTTGATTTTATCCTGGCCATTATTCTTCTGGTGGGTTCTGTGTTCGGCGCCCAGATCGGCACCGTTTTGGGTCGTAAGCTCCATGGCGATCAGTTGAAAATCCTTCTTTCCATCATCGTCCTTGCCGTCACCGTTAAGATTATTCTTGAACTGGTGCTGGAGCCTTCCATTCTTCTCTCCTACGCGGGAGGCCACTAAAATGAAACGTGCCATCATGAATTCCACTCGATTTTTTATGGCCATGGCTTTGGTGCTGTTCGGCCTTGCCACCGTCTCTGTTCCTGCGGCCCAAGCGCTTACCTGCTCGGTCACTCCGGACAATATTCCCATAACCTTTACCTATCATGGGGCGCAATTGGCAATCACCGGCCAGAGCGCGAGCACCGATGACCTGGTCGTCACCATCACCAGCGAACCTGTTGATACTGCTTTGAAAAATTATGAAAAAGTAGGCGGTCTGGTCTGGATGAAAAAGGGGTCCCTTGAATTTAAGGATGCACCTCGCGTGTATCTGTTAAGCAGCACCGCCGAGCTGACCCGTATTCTGGACGCGGCGGAACTCAACCAGAATCTGCTCGGCTTTGACGCCCTGCGCGGGCATATCCGGATTGAAGACAGCAAGGGGAATCCTGCGGACGGAAAATGGTTTGACGAGTATCTCAAATTCAAGAAGCATGAGAATGTCTATGACATGCGGGAGGGGGCCATTGTCCGCCAGCATGGGGAAAATGGCAACACCTATAAGGTGGACGTTGCCTGGCCGTATCAGGCGCCTCCGGGAATATATACGGTGAATGTGCTTGCCGTCAGGAACGGCAAGGTGGTGGAGCGGGCTTCGGCCAATATTGAAGTCAAGAGTACAGGGCTGGTTGCGGCCCTATCAAAAATGGCCTTTGACCAAGCTGGATTGTATGGCATAATGGCTGTTATTGTCGCTCTGCTCGCCGGCTTGGGTGTGGGTGCAATCTTCAAGAAAGGCGGCGGCAGCCACTGATTTTATTTCCCCGCTTTGTTGCAAGGCGCAGGGCAGAAAAGGGTATCCTGATCTGTCCTGCGTCGATCTTTCCCCCCCCAGGACCGCAGCACATGGCCCTCCGTGATTTCCTGAAAGGTTTTTCCGCCCACAGCTGGTTCACGCCCAAGGTCTGCCGTCCTCTGCCCCTTGTGTTCTCCCAGTTTCGCGAGGTACTCAAGGCAAACAATCTGGCCCTTGAGATCATCGCTGACATGGGCGAGAAGCTGAGCGGCGAGTATCTTTTTGATCTCCGTTATGTGGAAGCTACGGTTGAGGAGATGATCGCAGCTATGCGCCGCGCCCTTGATGCAATCAATATCCTGACCCAAGATCAGTGTGTGGCCCTGCATGAGGTGTTTACCCCCATGGAAGAACGGGTCCGGGCAATCCTCAACAAACGCGATGACCGGGAAGGCCCGGCTCTGCTCTGGCTTGCGGAGGTCGAAACCCGTCATTGGCCTTTGGTGGGCGGCAAGGCCGCGCATCTTTCCGAGCTGCTCCACAACCCCAAGGTTCGGGTGCCGGAAGGGTTTGTCATCACCACCAGGCTGTTTCACGATCTCCTCGACCTGAACGGGCTGCGGCCGGAGTTTGACCGTTTTGAGCTGCTGCTTTCCGAACATCTTCCCGATGAAGAGGAGCTTGAGGCGCTGCGCCGTCTTCTCCGGGAGAAGGTCCTCCGCGCCGAGCCGCCCTTGGGTTTGCTTGAGATGCTGACCGAGTCTATTACGCGGCTTGCGGCCAATAACGAACTCCCTCTTTTTCTTGCGGTCCGCAGCAGTGCCCAGGAAGAGGACATGGATTTTTCCTTTGCCGGGCAGTTTCATTCCGAATTGCAGGTTCCTCCCCAGGCCGAGGCGGTGTATCGCGCCTATCTGCTGGTGGCGGCCAGTCTCTTTGGCTCCAAGGCCATTCGTTATCGGCGGCAGGTTTTTCCCGAAGGCAGTCCCATGTCCATTGCCGCCTGTTGCCAGCGCATGATTCGGGCCATGGCCAGCGGTATCATCTATTCCATTGATCCAATGGAGCCCGGTTCGCAGAGCATGGTAGTGGTTGGTGCCTTGGGACAGGGGCAGGCGGTGGTTGAGGGACAGGTGCCCACGGATTTTTTCCGGATCAGTAAGGGTGAGCCGCCGCAGGTTCTTGAACGGGTAATCGCGCCTAAACATGAAGCCCTGCTGCCAACAGGTGAGGCCGATGGCGGGCTTGCGATGCAAGCGGTGGCGAACGGGCAGGTCGAGGCTCCCTGTCTTGATGAGCAAACCCTTTTGGAACTCGCCGGAGTTGCCATTCATCTGGAAACGTTTTTTAAGCGGCCCCAAGACATCGAATGGACTCTGGACTCCCAGGGTGCTCTTTGTATCCTACAGTCCAGACCTCTGTTGATCACGGAGAGCGAACGTGGAAAACCAAAGCTTTCCGAAAAACTCGAAGGGTATGAACTTATCGCGGTGGATGCAGGACGGGTGGCACAGCAGGGCATCGGTGCCGGCCCGGCTTTCTGGGTGGAGACCCTTGCCGATCTCAAGGATTTTCCCGAGGGTGCGGTGCTCATCAGCCACCGCGATTCCTCCCAATTTGTCCAGGTCATGCATCGGGCCGCCGCCATTGTCACCGAGGTGGGTACCCCGGCAAGTCACATGGCCACCCTCTGCCGCGAGTTGCGGGTTCCCTGCCTGGTCGGGGTGCCAGATATCATGGCCAAGGTAGCTCCCGGTGAGGAAATAACTGTGGATGCTGAAGATCGCCGGATTTACCGGGGCAGGGTAGTGGAACTCCTCACCTATCAGGCGACCACCACCATGGATCTGCATATGGCCCCGGAGTTCCGAATGCTGCGCCGTATTCTCCGGGAGGTTTCCCGTTTGAATCTGGTTGACCCGCTGATGCAGGAATTCAGGCCAGAAGGTTGCCGAACCTTCCACGATGTGCTTCGCTTTATTCATGAAACCGCAGTGCTGCATCTGGTGGAGTTGGGGCGTGACGACCATTGTTTTCCCGGCGGCCTGGCTAGACGGCTGGACCTGCCTATTCAGGCAGGTATCCTTGCCATCGACATCGGCGGCGGTTTTGCTCCGGACGCCCCGCGGGACCAGATCCCCTTTTCCGCCATCCATTCGATCCCCTTTCGGGCTATTCTCCAGGGGATGCTTTTCCCCGGGGCCTGGCATCAGGAGGCCATGTCGGTGAGTTTTCGAGACATGATGCACAGCATGATGACCACTCCGCAGGATACTCTTTCCGGGCAGTACACCGGGCACAACATTGCTATTATCAGCGAAACGTATGTCAATCTCTGTTTCCGGTTCGGGTATCACTTCAATATCATCGATGCCTTTTGCCACGATGTGGAGCGGGACAATCATATCTATTTCCGATTTTTGGGCGGGGCCACCGATATTGCCAAGCGTTCACGGCGGGCGACCCTCATCGCCTCGATTCTGGAGGCCTTTGATTTTAGCATCCAGACCAAGGGGGATCTGGTCATCGCCCGGACCAGCAATCTGGCGCAGCCGGAAATGGAACGAACCCTGGATATTCTTGGTCGGCTGATTGGTTTTACCCGGCAACTGGATGTACAGATGACGGATGATGAAACAGTCGCCCAATATGTCGAAGCATTTCTCATGGGTGATTACGGCATTGTCGCAAGGCAGGGCCGTTAAGGCATGAACAGTTAAGATTGTAGGAGGTAGTCCATTGAATGAGAATAATCCCGGTGTCGTTCGCCGTTTGCTGGTTGTGGATGACGAACCCATTGTGGGCAAGCGTCTTCATCAGGTTTTCACCAAAATCGGCTTTGAGATAGAGACCTACACCGACTCGGCCACTGCCCTGGACGCCATAGCTGAAAGGCCTTTTGATGTTGTGGTAACCGACCTGAAAATGGAGGGCATCGACGGTATCGAGGTGTTGAAACGGGTCCGGCGCCATAATCCTGCCACCCAAGTGATCATCATCACCGGATATGCCTCGCCGGATACCGCCGAATTGGCGCAACAGGAGGGGGTTTTTGCCTTTCTTGCCAAGCCTTTTCGCCTGGATGAGCTGAAGCAGGTGATCTTCCGTGCCATCGAGACGCAGAACCAAGGAAAATAACCATGGACGGCTCCCGCATCCCTCCTGTTGCCCAAGAGCCGTCGGGCAGGCTGGAAGATATCCCCTCCTCAAAGCTCTTGCCCTGCCGCTTCTTGTTTCCGGCAATCCGTTCCATCAAGGGCAAGCTCCTGATGACCATCGGCATTGTCGCCGGTCTCGGTATCGTGGCCACGCTGACTGCCAGCTATGCCCTCTGGCGCATAGAGGACAAGATCCGCATCATCGAGTCGTTCTATGAGCTGAACCAGAACGTTCTTGAGGTCAGACGCTACGAAAAGAACTATCTTTTGTTCAATGATAAAAAGGATCTGTTAAGCGCCCTTGACTATGTCGATCAGGTTAGGGCCGCGATTGTCGGAGTAAAGGCGACCTTGCCTGGTAACCAGGACGAGCTGCAATCCTTTTATGACAAGGAGCTTGGTCGGTACGAATTCCTTTCCCGACAATTGATGGAGGCAGAGCTTGCGCCACTCAGGAAAAAATCCCTGGAGAGTGCCCTGCGCAAACATGGTCAGGATCTTACCAAAATTATTTTTGACATGGACGCCCGGGCTCGGCTTCAGGTGGAGCGTGAGGTTGCCCGATACCAGAAATCAGCGGTTCTGATCCTGGCCTTGGCTGTGATGCTTGGCGCCGTCCTCATCTTTTACATGATGCGTTGGATCCTGCGTCCTCTCAGCGCCATCCGTGTGGCCTCGGCCAGGATCATGCAGGGGGAGATGAACTCGATTCCGGTGGGGGAGGAGATCAGGTGCTCGGTGGAGGGAATCGAGCTGGTCAACTCGCTGAATCTGATGCTCAAGGCCCTCAATACCAAACAGGTTCAGCTTGTTCAGTCGGAAAAATTGGCGGCTATCGGCAAGGTAACGGCGGGCATCGCCCACGAGATCAACAATCCGCTTAATAATATCTCGCTCACTGCCGAGGTGCTGCTGGAAGATCTGCCAAATCTGGCTTGCAGTGAGCGAATGGACATGGTGCGGGATATCCTCGTTCAGTCGGACAGAGCCAGGGAGGTGGTACACCACCTGCTTGAGTTTTCTCGGACCAGCAAATCCAATACCATGGAGCCGGTGGATCTTGTTGCGCTGGTGGAAAGCTCCATTACCCTGGTGAAGAATCAGTTCCGCCTAGGTGGCATCGTGTATCATTACGACCATCCCGATCGGTCGGTGCTGGTCAACGGCAACCCCAACCACTTGCAGCAGGTGCTGGTCAACTTGATGCTCAATGCGGTCCAGGCCATGCCCCCTGAAGGTCGCCTTGATCTTGTCGTCCAGATGGCCGGGAAAGAAGCGATTATTGTAGTAAGAGATACCGGCGCTGGCATGGCTCCGGAGACCCTGGCCCATATCTTCGATCCTTTTTTCACCACCAAGAATGAAGGCACCGGCCTTGGCCTGTCGCTGAGTTACGCCATTGTTAAGGACCACCACGGCGAGATAGAGGTGGAGAGCGAAAAGGGCAAGGGTACGACCTTCCGGATCAGACTGCCCCGCATAGGGACTGACGTATGAGTTCTCTCCCAGATCTGCCAGAAAGTATCGAAAAAACCGCCGCGTTTGCCGCGATCTTCCAGCTCTTCCGCCGGCTGCTTTCCTTGAACAACGAGGTGCTTGAGAAGATTTCTTACATGGAAAGCGCCCTGGCCGGCGAATATGTTTTTGACAAAAAATTCCTGGGCGAGGTGGTGAGCGAGCTCAACGATCTGGTGCGCGAGGTCATCTATTGTCTCAACAATCTGACCGGCAATGGCTATCTCGGCCTCTATGACCGTTATGAGGAGATTGCCGGAAAGCTGTCCGTGCTGGCCGTGGGCTATGCCGGGCCCTACGACCAAAGTCTTACCCTGCCTTACGCCGTGATAACTAGCGATTTTGACGGGTTGGTCGGCAGTAAGAACGCCACCCTCAGCGAGATTCACAACCATCTCCATCTTCCGGTTCCCGCTGGTTTTGCTATTACCGTGGCGGCATATCGGCTTTTCATGCAGGAAAACGATCTTTTTGCCCAGATAGATGCGGTCTGCGCCGCTGGGATGCCAAAAAAAGAGCAGGTGCAACAAATGGAGCTGCTTTTCAGCAAGGCCCGTCTGCCCCACGGTCTCGCTGTGGCCATAGAGGAGGAGATGGCTCAGCTTCTGGCAGGGTGTGGGCCTGATGCGGTTCTGGCCGTGCGCAGCAGCGCAGTGGGCGAAGATGGGGAAACCAGGAGTTTTGCTGGGCAATTCCGCTCGGTTCTTGAGGTCGCTCCCAAGCTTCCCGCAGTACTGGCCGCGTACCTCCAGGTGCTAGCCTCCCGTTTTTCCCTTGCCGCCCTGGAATACCTCGGTTCTGGTAGCGATAACCATGCCGTTCCCATGGCGGTCGGGGTCCAGGTGATGAGTCCTTCCCGGGTTGCCGGGGTAACCTACAGCCGCAGCCCCGATGCCCGGGAAGAAAATAGCCTGCTCATCACCTCGGTCCGGGGCGCGGCCAAGGGCTTGGTTGCCGGCCGCACCACCGCAGACCATTTCACCGTAAGCCGGACCTGGCCTTTTCCTCTTCTGGAAAGCGAGCTGCTTACCCCAATGGCTCCAATGGCCACGGCGGGTGGGGAAGAGCCGCTGGCTTTTCTGGCCAACGGGTTGCGGCGCGGCTCAAGCTCGCTTACCCCGGAGGAAATCAGAAAATTGGCCGAGCAGGCCCTTCTTCTGGAAAAAGCCTTTGATGGCCCACAGGACATCGAATGGGCCCTGGGCAGTGAGCTGGTCATTCTGCAGAGCAGGCCGTTTACCCTGCCGACTAAGCCCTTGCCCCTGCCGAGCGAGATTGCCGCTGAATTGCAGGCCTCCGCACCGATCATGGAAGACAGAGGGCAGATCGCCCAGCTCGGTATTGGTGCCGGCCTGGTCGTGCATGTGGACCAGGATACCGACCCCGAGCAGTTCCCCATGGGCGCTGTTGCCGTAGCCCGGTTTCCCGATCCCCGGCTCAGCCCCATTGTCTGGAAGGCTTCCGCCATCATTACGGACATTGGCGGGCCCACTGGCCACCTGGCCACCATTGCCCGCGAATACCGGACCCCAGCCCTTTTCGGGACCGGCGAGGCCACCAGCCTGCTGCCCGAGGGTGAGGAAATAACCATCGATGTTGAAAACAAGAAGGTATACCGGGGCATCATCAAAGGCTTGCTGCGCCTGCAGGCAACGGAAGATTTCTCTTACCGCAGCGCCCCGGAGCTGCGGATTCTCCGGAGACTTCTGCGCTGGATAGCGCCGATCACCCTGGCCAACCCCGCAGCCGCCGACTTTGTTCCGGAAAATTGCCGGACCTTTCATGATATCCTGCGCTTCAGCCACGAAAAGGCCATCGACGGCCTCATCCATTTCCATGAAGAGTACCCCGGTCGGGCAGGGCTGCCGAGTTATCCGGTGCGGTTGCCGGCCCCGCTCAAATTACGGGTCATTGATCTCGGCTCGGGCATCAAGGGGAAAATACCCAAAAAAGGCGAGGAGCTTACCCTGGAGATGCTGAATTGCCGGCCGCTTACGCCCATTCTTGCCGGGTTTTTCAGCGAGGCGGCGCAGGTGCGGGAGCCGGTTGTCCTGGGGTTGAGGGAAATCCTTGCCGGGATTGGCAAGCCGCTGGTCGTGCTGGCCAACCGGTCCTCCTACCCCGGCGACAATCTCGCGATTATCGCTGATAATTACTGCAATCTCTGCCTGCGCCTCGGCTATCACTTCAATGTGGTGGATGCCTTCTTCTCTCCAGAGCCGGATAATAATTATATCTATTTCCGTTTTGTCGGCGGCATTGCCAACCCGACAAAACGGAAGCGACGCGCCCGGCTGATCAGCGCTATTCTGACCGGCCTCTATTTCAAGGTGGATCGCATGGGAGATCTGGTGATCGCTAAGGCCAGAAACCTCGACGTCCCGCGAATGGAAAGGGTTCTTACCCGGTTGGGCGAGCTGATTTCCTTTACCCGTCAGCTTGATGTGCAGATGCGCGATGAGACGGCCATTGAACGGTTTTTCGAACAGTTCCTCGCCTCGGTCAAGCAGGACCAGACCGGGAGTGAAAGGTGAGTTTCGATGTTGCGCTGGTTTAAAAAACAGAACGCCAGATTGCAGGCAAATCGGAAACAGCGGCAGGCTGAGGTGCACGATCTCCTCACCGCCCGTTATCAAATATTTCGCTCCTTGCTAGCCAGCAACAACCGTGCGGTTGACCGCCTCACCGAGATCGGCATCCACCTTCGCCTGCAGGGGGATCAGTCAGGCCTGGCCCGGCTTACGGAAAAGCTGATCGAGGAAACCGAGGAGATGGTGGCCCGTTTGGAGCATCTGGCCGTGGGGCGATACCGCCCGCTTCGGGGCGTGCAGTATGCCCTGGCCGGTACTATCCGGAAAAAGCTCGGGCCTCTTTCCCATCCTGAAGCGGTTCCTTTTTCTTTGTCTTTTGCCGTGCTGGCGCCAGAACACCGGGCTCTGACCGGCAACAAGGCTGCAGCCCTGGCCGAGCTCAAGAAAAAAGGGTTCCGGGTTCCTGACGGTTTTGTGGTGACCCTGGCCGGTTGTCGTTTCTTTTTGGAGCACCAAGGACTCTCCTTGCAGCTGGTCCATCTTTTGGCGGTACACGGGGCCGGGACCGATAAGGCTATCCCCCCGGAAACGGCGCACCAGGTGCAGGAACTCATTCGGAATGCCCCGCTCCCCCCGACCCTTGCTGAGGAGATTCTCGCCCATGCCCGGCCTTTTTTTCAAGGTGGTAAGGCGTTGGCTGTCCGGAGCAGCAGTATCAGCGAGGATGGTGAACGTCATTCCTTTGCCGGACAGTTCAGCTCGGTACTCAATGTTCGGGACGAAGCTCAGTTTCTTAAGGCTTTCACCGAGGTAGTGGCCAGCAATTTCAACGTGCGCAGCCTTGCCTACCGGCTGCACGCCGGTCTTGATCCCTTAAGTTTTGAGATGGCCGTGCTCTGTCTTGAGATGGTGGATGCCCGCGCCGCCGGCATCTTGCTCACCCGTTCCCCACAGGAGCCGGAAAGCGGCATGATGTTGGTCAGCGCCGTGCCGGGCCTTGGCGAGGCTGCGGTTTCAGGCAGTGCTGCAACGGATATCTATCTGGTCGGACGCAACGGTGCTGTGAACTGGCAGCGCTCCAGTATCGCCGACAAGGAGAAGTTTCTGGTTAGCGATGCCGAAGGCGGGGTGCACTGGCAGGATCTTGCCCCGGAGGACCGGCAAAAGCCGGTGCTCAACGAGGAAGAGTTGCGGATTCTCGCCGACTGGGGCAAGGCCCTGGAAGAAGAGGAGGGGATGCCGCAGGACATTGAATGGGCTGTGGATAAGGATGGACAGGCGATTCTGCTCCAGGTCAGGCCCCTTACCACCATGGGGGTGCAGGGCGGGGAGGAATGGCAGGGTAAAACTCCGCCCCTTGCCCAAGGGAGCATGGCTTCGGGGGGGCGGGCCACCGGCCGGGTGCTTCTGGTAAAAAATCGCCGGGATCTGGAAACGCTTCCGCAAGAGCCGGTGGTGCTGGTTATGCCCCAGAGTTTTGTCGATGCGGCAAACCTCTTGGGGATGGTGGCTGCGGTGCTGGTGAATCTCGGCAGCCCGGCCGACCACCTGGCCTGTGTGGCCCGCGAACAGGGAACCCCTTTGATTTGCGGCTTGGCGGATGCGGGGAACAAGTTGCGCCCGGGGCAGTGGCTTACGGTGGACGGCAGCCATGGCCGGGTGTACGCGGCCACCGCCGAGGAAATTAGCGCGGCTTTGGAGGCCTGGCAAAAAGGTCCGCCAGTGACCCAGTCCGTGGCTACGAGTCTCCCCCCCCTCTACCAGGAACTTCGGGAGCTGATCACGGCCCTGCATCTTACCGATGCCTATGGGCCGACCTTTTCTATCATGGAATGCAAGTCACTCCACGATATCGTCCGCTTTGTCCATGAAAAGGCGGTGCTCTCCATGTTTGAGGCCGGTGACGAGGTTTTGGAGGGGAACCTGAGCGCGGTGCATGCCATTGACTCGCCGGTCCCTTTTTTTGTCAGCGTCATCGACATGGGAGGGGGGCTGGCCTTGACTGGATCGAAAAAAAGAAGAATCCCTCCGGAGATGGTCATCTCCCGTCCCTTTCAGGCCCTGTGGCGCGGCATCACCACCCCAGGCCTGCACTGGGGACCGCCGCCGGGCGGGACGCCCATGGGTTCGGTGATGTCCTCCTTTCTTACCGACCAGAAATCGGAACGGCCCATCGGTATGCCCAACTATTGCATGGTCAGCCGGGATTATTGCAATATGAATGCACGCATGGATTTTCATTTTATCATGATCGACACGGTTTGCTCCCCGGAGGCGCGGAGCAATCATATCCGGTTCCGCTTCAAGGGCGGAGGCACCAATCTTACTCGGCGGCAGCGGCGGGCCTTGTGCATTGGGGAGATCTTTGAGCATTATGGATTTCTTGTCGATGTTAAAGATGATCTGGTCAATGCTTCGCTCCAAGGGGCAGCCAGGGCAGCCATTGAGGAGAAACTGGTGGTGGTGGGCAGGATCCTGGGCTTTACCCGGCTATTGGATGCAGCCATGGTCACTGACGAGATGATCCCCGTAATTGCCCAGGCCTTTCTGGATGGCGATTATGCCTTGAGCCGCCTGGAGACGAAAACCGAATGAATACAGGTCTTGAAAAATTGCACAGGTTGATTGCGCTTGCTGAGCAGTATGGTTGTCCGTGGGTCGAGTATCAAGAGTCGGTGACCGGGCCTCAGTTTCTGCTGTGGCGATTGGATATGGAGCAACTCTTGGCGGAGGGCTGGTTTCCGCGGGCGGTTATTGATGGACGGGCGACGGTGATCGCCACTGCGCCCAGTCCAGACTTGGCCACCAAGGTCCGCGAAACTCTGGGGGTGGGGGAGATTGAGTTCCAGGTCACTTTACCGGCCGACCTCATCCGGATCATTGAGCACAACCGGGATCTTAATCCGGGCTTTCCTGCCACTGCCGGGCGGACCCCTTTGGCCAAGGTCCGTACCTATCTGGCTGGCTGGCGCTCCCTTTTCGCCCATTACCGGACTCTGCTGGCCAAGAGCCGCACCGGACTGGCCTTCATCCGGACCGGGCTTTCCTTTATCACCATTGCCCTGCTTTTTCTTCGACTGGTCGGCGGTGGTTATTACCTGCTTCTGGAGGTTCCCCTCCTGTTCAGCGGCATGATCATGGTCTATGACGGTCTCAAATGGTATCTCCCGGCCCGGGCGATTTACGCAACCCTGCCTTCCTGTGTCGATACACGCGCCACCGGCGGGACCAGCGTACTTGAGGCCTATAACGAGGAAATTGCCCCGGAATTCCGACGCAGTGGTGTTGTTTCTGGTGCGGCCCAACTGCGGGCAGAGTGGGCCAGCATGTCGCCGGTGATGCGTCGGCGTTATCTGGCCAGCGACCGGACCGATATGGCTGAGGAACGCACGGTGCTCGCCTGTTTCAGGACCAGAATGGCCAAGGCCCGTACCGGTCTGGCTTTTACCCGGACGGGTTTTGCCTTTGTTAGTCTCGGCCTCGGTCTGCTGCGCCAGTTTCATGCCAGCCGCTGGGTCGCCTTAGACCTCGGCCTCATTGGGGTCGGTGCCCTTATGGCCCTGGAGGGATTTTTCTGGTATTTCCGTGGTCGGAGGGCAGGGGTGGAGGGGCTGGCTTCGGTACGGGAAAAGACGAGGATGTCCACCATCTGGGATTATTACTTCCCCCACAGCTATGCCTTGCCCGGACCGGGCAGGAATCCTATGACCTTGCCTGTTCGTAGCTCTCATGTGCCGGGCATTTGGGCCACCACTGGTGTTGCCTTGGAGCGTACGGTTCTGGCCGAGCGGCGTAACGTCATGGCCCGGTTGCGGACGGTGATGGCCAGGTCCCGGACTGGTTTTGCCTTTATCCGCACCGGCTTGAGCCTTTTTCTGATCGGCGCTGTCTTCCTGCTTTTCTTTGACAACGGGGGCGGCCTCAGCTGGAACATGTTCAGTTATTCGATGATGACGTTTGGTATTTTTTTGGTGGCGGATGGCTTTGCTTGGAGTATTCCGGCGGAGAAGATGCGCCGGCAGTTCCCCTACTGTTACGGCGAGATAGAGATTCCCATCCCCGATTATGGCGTGCCAGCCAGATTTTGGCAGAAAGTGGTGTTCAGCAATGACCAAGGTTGAGACAGAGACTCTGATGTCGCCCTTTACCGGGATCGACAGGCTCGGGCCTGAGTTGCTTGCCGATGCGGCCCAAGCCGCTGTGCTGCGAGGGATACCGCTGGCTCGGATTCTGCAGGCCGAGTACGGCGTGCCTCGGGAGACGCTGCTGGTGGCCTTGAGCGCCTATTACCAGTGCGAAGTTATCGAATATGATGAGCGGTTGCCCATCCCGCCCGAATTGCTCACCGGTTTGCAGGGCAATAAGTTGGCGCAAAGCGGCTGGTTCCCGGTGATTAAGGACGATGATGGCACCGTGGTGATCGCGGCCCGCGATCCATCGGACTCCGCCATGCGGGCGGAGGTGGAGAGCATTTTGGGCCCGGGACGCTATGAGTTTCGGGTGGCCCTGCCCGATGAGATCTCTTGGTTTATCCAGGATTTTCTCCATGATAAGGTGGGATGCCTGATTGGCACTGAGCGGACCGGTCTGGCCTTGTGGCGCAATACCATGGCCCAATGGCGAACCCGGCTGGCCTGTTACCGCACCGATATGGCCCGAGCTCGCACCGCCCTAGCCTTTGCTCGGACAGGGCTCGGCCTTGGCGCCATTTCCCGGACACTCTTGGACAGCAAACGGTTTGCCGCCCATCCTTCTCTGGCCTATGGCATCTTGGCCCTCGGTCTGTTTCTTCTTTTTGGCGCTCTCCCTACCTACCTCCGGGTGCGGCGCTCACGGATGACGCCGCCGCAGCATCAAACCCTGGTTGAGGTGACAGCCGCCACCCTGAGCTTTCTTGAAAACTATCAGAGCTTGGAGCAGGCTGGGATGGAAAAGAAAACCAAGGAGACCATGCTGGCTCGGCTTGGCGATCTGCTCGGGAACTACTGCACCATTCTTTATCCCTCCCCAGCCAGTCGGGAGCGCACTCACCTTGCCCGAGAGCGGAACGTGCTCGCGGCCCAGCGCACCATCGCCGGCTGCTATCGGACCATTTACTCGCGGGCCCGCACCGGTCTTGCCTTTATCCGCACTGGTGTTTCCTTTGTGAGTATAGGTATCGGCCTGATTGGTTACTTTGGCTTTGGGTTCAGCACCCTTTTTGACGGGATGTTGATTGTGGCAGGGTTGTTGATGATCATTGACGGCGGACTTTGGTATCTGCCGGTTCGCAAGGAGCAGGCAGAACTGCCTAAAACCCGGAGCGCCGGGCTGGCGGGAGGGAAAATCGGATGAAAATCGAACACAAAATCTATCTCTCCAATGCGGTCCATATTGTGCTCATTGTCCTGATCGGCATGTTCGCCTTGCAAAACCTCAATGAGATTCTAACCAAGTTTCGCTTTACCGTGATTGCCGAGGGGCTCAATGCCAATTTTCTTGAGATGCGGCTGGCGGAAAAAAATTATTTCCTCTATGGCGATGATAGCGCCCTGGACAACATCAGGACCAGGATCAATCAGACCAGTGAAACCCTGCTGCAGGTTCGCCCTGACATCATCCGGGCCGTGGGTTCCGAGAAGTACACAACCCTTCAAGGCCATCTCCATACCTATGCGCAGCTGGTTGATTCGATCAACAATACCAAGCACCGGGATGCTACGGTACAGAAAAAGCTGCGGGAGGTGGGCCAGAGCCTGAAAACTTTTTCCGAAGATATCACCGCCCTTGAGAGTGACCGGATCGGCGCGATCATTGTTCGTTCCAAGAACATCCTGCTCTATTCTTTTTGGGCGGTGGTGCTTTTCGCCTTTCTCTTCAGCAATCTCATTGTTCGCAATATCGGCCAGTCGTTGCGTAAAGTGGTCAACCTTACCCGCGCCATTTCCGAGGGCAACTACCGGAAGATCGAGGCGAAACCCTCAAATGACGAAATTGGCGCGGTGATCAGCGCCATTAACTCCATGGCCGAGGAACTGCAGAGGCGGGAAAAAGAGATTGTCCAGTCCAAACGGCTTGCCTCCATTGGGGTGTTGGTGGCAGGCGTGGCCCATGAACTCAATAACCCCCTCAATAATATCTCCATGCTCGCCCAGACCTACGCCGAGGTGTATGATGGGCTCGGCAAGGAGGATCGGATCAGTTTCATGGAGCGGGTTGATGAGGAAACCGAGCGGTTGCGGGTTATCATCCATAACCTGCTTGACTATGCCAAGCCCAAGGAGCAGCATCTGGCCAGGGCGGACACTAACCAGGTTATCCAGAAGATCCTGGCCTTGGTAAAAAATATGCTCGACATCTCCAACATCAAAATCAAGCTCACCCTGGCCGAGGATCTGCCGGATATTTATATCGACGAGCACCAGATTCAACAGGTGCTGGTTAATATGGCCACCAACGCCATTCAGGCCATGGACAAGGGCGGCGAGCTGCGGATTGGTTCCCGCTATGTACCCGATAAGGACGAGATCGAGATCGAGATCGGTGATAAGGGCAAGGGTATTGCCCCGGAATTTCTCGACCACATCTTTGATCCGTTTTTTACCACCAAAGGGGAGAGCGGCACCGGTCTCGGCCTGTGGGTCAGCTACGGGATTATAAAAAACCACCAGGGAAACATCCGGGTGACAAGTCAGATAGGAATTGGCACAACTTTTATTATAACCTTGCCCAGTTGCAAAAAGTTAAAGAGGTGTATGGATGACGAAGCATAGCATTATGTTCATTGATGATGAGAAGATCGTGGGGGATATGGCAAAACTCTCCTTCGAGCAGGATGGTTATGAAGTGGAAACCTTTCTCGACGGGGAGTCTGCTTTGGCGCGGCTGCAGGAAAAGCGGTTCGATGTGGTGGTAACCGACATGAAGATGAAGGGGATTGATGGCCTTGAAGTGCTGCGCACGGTCAAGAAGCTGTATCCCGGGATCAAGGTGATCATGATCACCGCCTTTGCCAACCTGGATGTGGCCATCGAGGCGTTGCGGGACGATGTCCACGATTTTTTCCCCAAGCCGGTCAAGATCAAGGAATTGAAGACCTCTGTTAAAAGGGCTCTGGGGGAGGCATGATCCCGGCAGGGTAATCCTCCTGCGGAATCGCTTATAATGCAAAAAAATATTTTCCGTAGAATCAAAGAGATTCTCGGTCGTGACCGTATTGCTGCGTCCGACCTGGCGGCGCGGTTCCGCGCTTTCCAAGCGGTGCTCGACGGCAACAATCGTACCCTGGAAGCCATGACGGAGATGGGGGAAAAGCTCGGTGGGGACTATCTCTTTGATGTCAATTACACTAAGGGGGCTTATGCCCATCTTCATACGGCGATCTCTGATTCCCTCCGAAATTTCAATCAGCTCACCGATCACCAGTACCCGCAACTCGACAAAACACTGGCTCGCATAGACGGCTTGGTGCAGCGGATGCTGACCAGCGCCGCACCGCTTTCCAATCTTTTGTTGGTTTTTTACCCGGAGATCACGTGGGATATAGCGGAAGATGTAGGCGGCAAGAACTATCATCTGGCCGAAATGGCCAACAGCCTGCATCTGCGGGTTCCTGAAGCCTTTGCCCTCACCACTGCCGCCTTTGCCGCTTTTTTGTGCCACAATGGCCTGGAAGAGCGGCTGGTCGGATTGGCCAAAGCCGATGATACCGACCTGGCCGAATTGCGCGCCGCCATTCTTGCCGGGGATTTTCCTGATGATTTCAGGGCTTCGCTTACCGTCGCTCTGGAAAAGATGCGGACCCGGTTGGGCGAGAGTGCAACCCTGGCGGTCCGTAGCAGTGCCGAAGAGGAAGACGGCGACTTTTCCTTTGCTGGTCAGTTCGAGACGGTGCTCAATGTGCCCTGCAGAATTGAGGCGGTTCTGGTCGCCTATAAAGAGGTGGTGGCCAGTCTTTTTCAGGTCAACGCCACCGCCTACCAGCGTCAGCTTGGATACGAACTCGGGAAGCTGAGAATGGCGGTGGGCTGCGTAGCCATGATTGAGGCGAGAACCAGCGGGGTCATCTATACCGTTGCTTCGGGCAAGGACCGGGCCAGGATGGCGATTAGTGCCGCATGGGGATTGGGCAAGGGGGTGGTGGATGGCTTGATTGATGCCGATCTCTACACGGTGGCTAAGGGCGAAACGCCGCGGCTTGTTGAGCATCGGATCGGTAACAAGGCGCAGATGGTGGTCAACCGGGGCAAAGAAGGGATCGAGATCTTGGAAACCCCGGTGGATCGGCGGCAAATAGCCTGCCTCAAGGAGGCGGAGGTTCTTGATCTTGCCCGACAGGCCCAGGCCATTGAGGTCCATTTCAAGACCCCGCAGGATATCGAATGGGCCATTGATAAAGCTGGCCGGTGTTATATCCTCCAGGCTCGGGCCTTGCGGGTGGAAGAATTGGCGGAGGAGACGGCGCAAAGCCCCAAACCGACGGAGCCGACAGGTTATCCTGTGTTACTGCGCAACCAAGGGGTCGTGGTGCAGCGGGGCGCTACGGCGGGAAAGGTCTTTCTTTTGCAACATCTTGATGAACTCGAAAAGATACCCAAGGGGTGTGTGCTGGTAGCCAGGCATGATTCCCCCATTTTTGTGCAGGCCATTCCCTTTTTACACGCTATCATCACCGATATCGGCGCCTCAACCAGCCACATGGCCTCCATCTGCCGCGAGTTTAATATCCCCACCGTGGTCAACACCGGTCAAGCCACCGTCGTCCTCAAGCATGGCCAGGAAATTACCCTGCAAGCCGGGGAGAGCGGTGAATTTGTCGTTTATGAAGGGATTGTCCAGAGTCTACTCCGGGAGGAGCGGCAGACCGGGGCCAAGCTCCGGGAACTCTATGAGTTTAGGCGGCAGAAATATATCATGCGCTATATCGCGCCGCTCAACCTGGTCAATTCCCTTGAACAGGAATTTGCTCCGGAGAAATGCAAAACCGTGCACGATCTCGTCCGCTTCATGCACGAAAAATCGGTGCAGGCGCTGGTTGCCAATGCCGAGCGGCAGGGGAGTGGCCTGGGTCGATTTTTTGGGGGGCAGAGCGCCTTGCACCGTCTGGCCCTACCCATTCCGGTTCAGCTCCTGGTGATCGATCTGGGCGGTGGTTTGCGCAGCGGCACAGGCAAAAAGGAGGCGGAGTTTGCCCAGGTGGCTTCCGTGCCGCTGCGGGCAGTGCTTGCGGGCATGCTTTCTCCTGGGGTTTGGCAGAATGAGGGGGCAGCCCTGCGCGGCGCTGATTTTCTTTCCGGGATGACCAGGGCTGCGGATCTTGGCGGCGGTGGGGATGGGCTGGCCGGTTATAATGTAGCCTTGGCCAGCAAGGAGTATGTGAACATGAGCCTGCGCTTTGGGTATCACTTCAATATGCTGGACTGCTATTGCAGCGATACCCCGCGCAATAACCATATCTATTTTCGTTTTGTGGGCGGAGCCGCCGCCATTACCAACCGTTCCCGCCGCATCTCGCTCATGGCCCAGGTGCTGGGGGAATATGGCTTTGCCCTCAAGGCCAAGGGCGATTTACTGGTCGGCCGCCTCTCCGGCCTGAGTCGAGAGGAAATCGAGAAGATTCTCAACCAAATCGGCCAATTGATCGGTTATACCCGGCAGCTCGATGCCCGCCTTGATTCCGATGAGACGGTGGCCATTCTTGCCCGCCGTTTCTTAGCCGGGGATTATCGTCTCGAGTTGTGATCTGTTTGAGTGATCAGGCTGCGTGATAAAAGCGGAGGTTTGGCAGCTCCACGGCGGTGAGAAGATTGCCGTAGGTTGCGCCGGTGTCGATACCGATTCTAAATGGGGTGACGAGGGGGGTGGCAAAGGCGTTATGCCCGAAGATCACCCGCTTACCGTAGTTGATCTCGGTGCTGAGGAACGGTTCGCGAATCTCGCAGAGGTCGGAAATATCCTGATCGGCCAAGGACTGATTCTGCCGCAGGCCGGCATGGACAAAGATATACTCCTCTGTTTCCCAGTAGGGCAGCAGAGCATTGAGAAAGGCTCGGTGCTCGGGAGGCATGAAAGTAAGGGCGGTGAGCTGGGAGAGACTGGCGCCACCGTAGCTTTCCAGGGTGTTTTCCAGGCCAAGGCCTCGCAGGTAGGGGAGTAGGGCTTGATCCCCGGTCTTATGGTATTCAAGGAGCAGATATTCATGGTTGCCCATGAGCGGCACAATGCGGATTCCTTCCTGCCGCAAACGGCAGATCTGATCCAGCACCTCTTTGACCTGCGGTCCGCGGTCTAAATAATCACCGAGAAAAACCAGGGTGTCGTGCCTTGGGTCAAAGGGAAGCCGTTCGAGCAGCAGCGACAGCTTTGCCGAGCAGCCGTGGATGTCGCCAATGGCGAAAATCTTACCGTTCATGTGTGCTGTCCCGTGAAGAAGTGAGCAAAATCAGCTCAGGCACACTTCTTGTACCAAAAAGAGGCCACTATCCCATAAATGAAATTTAGGAGCAGCACGAGAAGCGGCGTCAGGAGTCCGGCCTTGAGGCCGAGGAGACCCAGCCCCATTTCTGGCAAGACCATGATAAGCATCATGGTGGTGGGCACCAGGCTCATGAGAATGCCGCGCTGGGCTGTTTTTTGTCGGAAAAACGGCAGGATCAGCAGCATGGCCCAGAGCCCGCCCCAGACCAAACGGGGATAGAGCCAGGCAGGGGTGAATTGTGGGTGCAGGCTGATACCAAGCATGGCCGTTACCCCTGCCTGACCCAAGATCCAGATGTTGATGCTGTCGATGAGAGCGCCGATGGCTCCGCCGGTGAAGGCGCCGCTGATTTTTCGTACCATGGGGAGTTCCTTTTGTAACAGCCCGTTAGAACCGGCCACCGCGCAGGGTTTTTTCGTCGTAGCCCCAGCCTCGGCTAGTGGGCAGGTCGAGGAGGATAAAATCTGATTTTTTTTCTGCCTGCAGTACAAGGTTTTTTTCCAAGTCTATGCGGGCTTGGTATTTCGGCAACAATCGGGTCCGGTTGACCACCAGCTCGCCGGAAGTGAGATACAGGAAGATGCGGCGGTCATCGGTGGTATCGTAGCTGATGGCTCGGCCAGGATCAAGTTCAGCCCGGTAGATCGTGGCATTGCTTTGGAAATGCACCACGTTTCTGTGCCGATGCTGGCCGGAGGCGAGGGGCAACAGCTGATTATGCCAGTTTTCTTTTTTGAAACTGCGCTGGTCATAGGAGGGGTGCAGGCCGTGTTTATCCGGATAGAGCCAGATCTGATAGAAATGAACCGGTGCCTTGCCCCCATTGTATTCTGAGTGGGTGAGGCCGGTGCCTGCTGACATGCGCTGAACATCGCCGGCCTTGATGAGGCTGGTGTTGTTCATGCTGTCTTTATGGGTTATCTCGCCGTCCAGTACAATGGTGATGATCTCCATCTCCTCGTGGGGATGGGTGGGAAACCCGGTGCCGGGAACCACCACGTCATCGTTGAAAACCCGAAGCGGGCCAAACTGGATGTTGTCCGGGGCGTAATAATCGGCAAAGGAAAAGAGCCAGTAGGTTTTGAGCCAACCGAAGTCACTGAAATGGCGGGCATCACCGTCAATGGTTGTAATCATCTTTCCCCCCAAATTTGAAGCGCGGGTGTTTCATGCCTTCCGGCACCAGGCAAGAAACACGGGGTATCCCCGCTTGGTGCCATTTTTCTGTGGTTTTTCAATGAGGTGGATCTCGTGCACACCAATGTCCAGGCCGCCGTTTTTTGCCAGAATGGCCCGGACAGCCTTCGGATCGACCCCGTGGTGGGCGACTCCTCTGTTGTCTTCATGAAAGGAACCGTCTTCCGTGAGCAGATCGGCCACAGCCAGAAAGCCACCTGGTTTTAGGGTGGTAAAAAGTCGCTGTAACAGTGTATCGATATCGGGGATATGATGCAGAGTCATGCTGCTCATTACCAGGTCAAAGTTTTTGTCTAGCAAGGGTTGTTTGGTTAGGTCATGGGCAAGGGTTTCAATGTTGTCGATTGTTTCTTCTCTGGCTTTCTGGCGGAGAACCTCCAGCATCTGCGGCGAGGTGTCGACCGCTATGATTTTTGCGACATAAGGGCTTAAGGCTCTGGAGACCATGCCGGTGCCGCAGCCGTATTCGAGAACCTGCATGGTGCTGGCAAGGGGAATCGCCTGTTGGATTGCCTCAGCCACCTTGCGGGCAAGGGCAACGCGTTGCGGTTTTTCTTCCCACTCTGCAGCGGCGTCATCGAATCGTTTTACATTGTCGGAGGTCATGGTGGTGAGTTCCAGGGGAATGCTTTGCACTGTGGGGCAAGAGGGTGAATGAAAAGATTGCCTGCGTTTGATTTTTCTCAAAGTAACCATTGTTTGAAATCTCGGCCAGCTTTTTTCCCGTCAGGGGAAAACTGGAGTGGTTTCGAGTGTGGAAAAAACGTACAATAGCGTACGTGGCGATAATGCGGTAATAGGGAAAAAAATGCTCGGGCAAAAAACACCATGAAAGAGATCGATCATTCCTCCCTGCTGGCCATTCGATCCTTATCGTATCAGGGGGAGCAGGTTCTTCAGGACCGGTGGTCCGCATTTCTGCAAGCCCTGCGCAATCACCTTGTTCAAGTGGGGATCGAGGCTCCGAACAGCACTGCAGAACTGATGCTCATTTATTATGACGAGCCTTTTGCCGCCCTCAGCAGCTTTTTTGAAAGTTTGGAGTCTCTCAAAAAACAGCAGTGGCAAGCAGAGTGGGGTGCGGTTCCTCTCCAGGTTATATTGCATCTGCACCGAAAAAAAGATCCGCCTGTTGATTTTGGCGAGGCCACTGGCCCGATCTGGGGTGCGGTACAGTTGGAAACTCCCCATGTGACCCGAGCCCTGAAGGTACAGTGGAATCAGCTTTTCGCCGGGAAAAAGCTGCCTCCCCATCAATTTGTGGATGCCGGAGACGGGTTGTTTCAGCTCTGCTTTTCCGGTGACCTCAGCGAGTTGAAACGTGATCGGCTTTTTACTGGCAGATTTCTTGCGGCCAAGGGCACCTGTGCAGAGTGTTTTTATTGCGGTATGGTCAATCATACCCCTGCCCATTGTCCTAGCAAGCAGCTGACCATGGACACCCGCGGCCTCAACCTGGTTGGGTATCTGCCGCTTGCAACAATTGACAGCCTGTTTAAACAGGTCATGGCCGAGCAGAAAAAAATGGCGGAGCTGCTGGCCACCAACATTGACGCCGCCCAGATTCGTAACGATCCCGCCTTGCAGGTGTACGTCGCTTATTTTGACATATATCTCATCTATCAACCTCGTTTTCTGGCCTACTCCGCTTTTGCCCTGTTTTCGTCCTGGGACGGCGGCAATAAAACCGATCGGGTCAAGATTGACAGCCGTAATTTGCATTCCGGGTTCGATTGTCTGCGGGTAGGCCAATATAAACAAGCCTTTGATTTTATGAAGGCCGAAAGCCATGCCTTGGGAGGCAAGCAGTTTTACGCTACCCTGGGCCAGGCCTTTGTTGCCCTTGAGCGTGGTCGGATGGGGGACATGTTTCATTTTCTGCAAATGGCGAACAGCACGGCCAGTACGGAAAAAGAAAAGATCCATATTAATCTTCTTATGGCCAGGTTTCACAGACTTGCTGGTCACTCCTTAAAAGCAGAACAACTGGTGCGTTCGACCGCCAATCACTATACCGATTGTCCGGAGGTTCAATACAGCCTTATTCAAGAGAAGGTGCATGAAGGTTTGGAGCAGCCGCAGATGCAGTTGCTTCGCAAGCTGGCAGCAGAGGATCGTCGGTATTTTATCATCGCTCTAATGGATCCGGCCCTGTTGTCAGCCGAAAACATGGTGGAAAACGTGTTGTCCGGTTTACTCGATTTGAAAACCAAGGAGGCGGAGGAAAATTTGGCCCAGGCACAAGAGGCTTGGGCTCAGTTGCAAGCCTGGGTCGGAGACGAGGAAGATAAAGAACTGCAGGCCAATCTCACGGTGTTGGTCAACCTGGCAGAACAGTTCCGGCGTCGCGGCGTTTATGATGTTCTTGATGTCGCGGACCGGGCCAAATCATTGAGTATGGCCTGTCCCCGTCTGCGCGAGGCAATGCTTGAAGAGCTCAACATCCAGGTGGATGCAGCGGCTATCGCCTGGGCGGATTACAACACCTTTTGGCGGGAATATCCCTACCAATCGTTTTCCCGGGATTTTGAGGATATTCTTTTGGTCGGCAAGCGAAAATTTGTCGAAGCCAGAAGTATTGCCGGCGAAAGTCTGGCAAAAGCCAGGGAACGCCTCAAGGCTGGTCAGTCCAGGATTGAGCTCCTGACAAGTTTGGTCGACCGAATGCTGAAAATAAAACTTGCCATGGACACTCTGGCGATGTTTTTCAAAAAACTGCTTATGGCAGAGTTGGTGTTAAGCGTGCTCGCCTTCCTGTCTCTGCCGCTCATCACCATTGTGCTCTCGGGTATGATCGACCCGGATATTGTCCGGCTTGCGAAAAATTCCCAGATCCAGAAAGGCTGCATGGTTATTCTTACTCTTTTTATTGCGCCGTTTTTCGCGTTGGCCTTTACCATTCGTTCGATGTCCGAACAGTAGTTGCCCGTTTTTTTGAACTTGAGCGCGGGAAGAATGCTTGCAGGAAAAATATGAATTTACAGGGGCAAAAAATCCTGTCTGCAGCGTGGGGCAGAATTTTCCAAAAATGTGCAGGAGCAATCTGCCTTGTCTGTTTGCTGCTCCTGGCAGGCTCATGTTCCAGTCCGGCGCTTCTTGCTCGGCAAGGGGGAATACCAATGGCAAACACTACGACCATGCAGACCTTTATCGACCAGCAACTGGCGCAGGGGAAAAAACCCAACCGGCTCATCACTGAAAAAAGTCCCTATCTCCTCCAGCACGCCTTCAACCCCGTGGCCTGGTTTCCCTGGGGAGAAGAGGCCTTTGTCCAGGCGCGCAAAGAAAACAAACCTATTTTTCTTTCCATCGGCTATTCCACTTGCCACTGGTGCCACGTCATGGCCCATGAATCTTTTGAAGACCCGGAAATTGCTCGGATTCTCAACGAAAATTTTGTCTGCATCAAGGTGGACCGGGAGGAACGCCCCGACCTTGACCAGATATACATGGCTGCAGTGCAGGCGTTGACCGGGCACGGCGGCTGGCCCATGTCGGTGTTCCTCACCCCGGATTTGCAGCCTTTTTATGGGGGCACCTACTTTCCACCTGAGGCCCGGCAAGGCATGCCCGGCTTTGCCGAGGTTCTAGCGGCGGTGCATGATGCCTGGCGCGATCGCCCCGAGAAGATTCTTGCGTCGGCGGCCAATATTACCGATCATATCCGCCAGAAGGCCGCGGATTCCGGGGCCGGGATGATAGAGTCGGATATCTTTGCCAAAGCATTCCGGCAGATTACAGCGGAGTACGACGCCGAATTCGGTGGGTTTGGCCGGGCGCCTAAGTTTCCCAGGCCCGTGCTCTTCAATTTCTTGTTGCGTCATGCCGCGCTTACCGGTGAGGATCAGGCTTTAAATATGACCCTGGTGACCCTGCGCAAGATGGCGGCTGGCGGGATGTATGATCATCTCGGCGGCGGCTTTCACCGGTATTCAGTAGATGCTCAATGGCGGGTGCCCCATTTTGAGAAGATGCTCTACGATCAGGGGCAGCTCGCGGTCAGTTATCTCGAGGCATTTCAGGTGGGACAGGACCCTTTTTATGCCAATGTCGCCCAAAATGTTCTCGATTATGTCCTGCGGGACATGACCAGCCCGGAAGGGGGCTTTTATTCAGCAGAGGATGCCGACAGCGTCCAGGCAGGAAAACCAGAGGTCCACGGCGAAGGGTTGTTTTATCTTTGGAGAAAGGAGGAAATTGTCTCCATCCTCGGCAAGGAGCATGGGGAGATCTTCTCTTTTCATTACGGCGTTCTTGAGGCAGGCAATGCCCTTGCCGACCCCCAGGAGGAATTCGTCGGAAAAAATATCCTTTATGTCGCCCACCCCCTTGCCGAGACCGCTGCCCGTTTCCGGATTCCGGAGGAGGAGTTGTCTCGACTGTTAGAACGCTCCCGACAGAAGCTCCATACTGTGCGGGAGCAAAGGCCAAGGCCGCATCTCGATGACAAAATCATCACCTCTTGGAACGGCCACATGATCAGCGCCCTTGCCCGTGCGTCCCAAGTGTTGGGCGATAAGCGCTACCTTGTCGCGGCCAAACGGGCGGCGATTTTTATCCGTACTAGGTTGTATAATTCGGAATCCGGCTTGCTTTTTCGGCGCTATCGAGATCAAGAAGCCGGTCTTGCCGGACAGCTCGACGATTATGCCTTTTTGGTTAACGGCCTTCTTGATCTCTACGAGGCTTCTTTTGACATTGCCTGGCTGCAACTGGGCATAGCCTTGATGGAAAAACAGATTGCCCTGTTCGCCGATGAAACCAATGGTGGCTTTTTTGAAACCTCCGGGACCGATCATTCTGTATTGGTCCGGCTCAAGGCTGATTATGACGGGGCAGAGCCCACGGGCAACTCGGTGAGCGCCCTCAATCTTCTTCGGCTTGCCTGGATAACCGGCAATGATGATTGGCTTAAGCGAGTCAGGACGACCATCGATGCCTTTGGCGGGCAGTTGAACAATTATCCCCCCAGCCTGCCGCAGATGCTCGTGGCCTATGATTTTCAAGGGAGTAAGCCCCGCCAGTTCGTGGTTGTCGGCAAGCTTGGCCGTCCTGATACCGAGATCATGCTCTCTATGATTCGCAAACGCTTTTTGCCGAAAAAGATCATACTGTTGGCCGATGGTGGGGCTGGGCAAGAATTTCTCCAGCAATACCAGCCGATTTTGGAGGATTTGACACAGCAGGAGAACAAAACCACGGTGTATCTCTGTGAAAATTATAGCTGTCAGCTGCCAACCGCTGATTTGTCTGAATTGGCAAAACGACTTGAGGCCTTGGAGAAAGCGCCGCGCTGAACCATGAATCATCTTGCCTGGGCGCACATCCTGCCCAATGGACGTGGATGCGTGTTCCTGGTCCGTAACTTGTCGAAAAGCCTTCTGTTCTTCTTGACTTTCTTTTGGACGCACGTCTAAAATTAAAGTAAGATACTAGAAAGATCACCTTTATTTCTGGGTTTTTAGGAAGCAGGGGAATTATGCGCCGGTTTATTGGCCCGGATGTTTGAACGATACTCGACAGGGGACTTATGAAGGCTGAATATTTGAATCCGTTCGTGCATGCCACCAGGAATGTCTTGGAGACCATGGCTCAAACCAAGCTGACCGGGCAAAAGCCCTATCTCAAGGAAGGCGTGAGCACCTATGGCGATGTGACCGGGATAATCGGCATGGCTTCCGACACCATTGAGGGCAGCATGACCATCAGCTTCCCGGCGGACTGTATCCTGCAAATTGTTGCCAGAATGCTCATGGAAGAGCCAAAAACATCCATCGATCATGACATTGTTGATGCGGTGGGGGAGATCACCAACATGATCTGCGGTGGGGCCAAGGCGGAATTCGGCAAGCTTGGCTTAAGCTTTAACCTTGCGACCCCGACCATGGTCACTGGCAAAGGGGTGGAAATCCATCATTACTCAGACGTGCCGATCATCGTGCTCCCATTTCAGGCAGACTGCGGCACCTTTGTGCTGGAGGCAAATTTGGCGAGTAAGTGATACGGGAAACGCAAAAATGTGGAATTTTATTTTAGCCTTTTGCGTTTTTGACAACATTTTCAATAGCGGCTTGTACTTCTGGGAAGCGGAAGGTGAAACCGTTTTCAAGCAGCACGCCCGGCATCATCCTGCATCCCTCAAGCATTACCGAACTTAGTTCCCCCAAAGCAAATCTAATCGCAAACCTCGGTATTGTCAGGAAAGTCGGTCTGTGGAGGGTCTGGCCGAGGCGCTTGCTAAACTCTCCGTTGCGGACAGGCGTGGGGGCGCTCAGGTTGACGGGGCCGTGCATCTTCATGGTTTCCATGGAAAAAATGATGGCACTGGTCAGATCGTCCAGGTGGATCCAGGGGAACCATTGCTGCCCATGCCCGATTTTCCCTCCGATCCCGAAGCGGAAAGCGGGGAGCATGGCGGCAAGTGCCCCTCCGTTTTTGCCCAACACAACCCCGGTCCGTAGCTGGATAACCCTGGCTTTACCCAAGGTGTGGGCTTGCTGCGCCTCATTCTCCCAAGACTGGCAGACCGAAGCCAGAAAATCCGCACCGGAAGTGTCAGTTTCGTATTTTTTCTCATCCTGACAAGGTCCATAGAACCCGGCGGCGCTGGCATTGATCAGGGTGACGGGAGAGCCGGTTTGAGCCGGGATGGCCTCGACAATGTTTCTGGTCGAGGTTATCCGGCTGTGCAAGATCATCTGTTTTGCCGCTGGCGTCCAACGGGTGAAGATGCTTGCGCCGGTGAGGTTGATGATTACCTCATGGCTGGCAAGTTCCTGTTGCCAGGGGCCGGGGATGAGCGGTGAGCCGGAAATCAGGCGGAGTTGTGGGGAGAGATCACCGAGTTTGTCTGGGTTTCTGGCCAATGCTGTTACCGCATGGCCTGCCAGGAGAAGTTTTCTGATGAGGGCTTGGCCGATAAAGCCAGTGCCGCCTGCGATGAATACTTTCATAGCTTCCTTTAGGGGGTAGCGTTTCGTGTTTGGGTTGCGTTCCTAACTGGCAGTGAAGGTTCGGACGAGCGCCATTTTCTGTTTCCTGCTCAGTTTTTTGATTTGACCTTCCCGCTGTGTTGCTTTGGCCCTGGAGGCGACCTCTTCCGTGTAAACCATCTCCACCGGTCGCCGCCCTCTGGTGTATTTTGCTCCCTTGTCCGCAGAGTTGTGTTCTGCAAGCCTTCGTGTCAGGTCTTTGGCTATTCCGCAATAGAAGGTGGTGTCCTGGCAGCGGAGCAGATAGACAAACCATGCGGACGGGTTGGGGGGAGGGACCGCCATCAGCCACCACTCTTTTTTGCCTGGTAGCCAAGCCGGATGAGCTCTGCGAGCACCACCTCCCGCTGATCGCCCTGAACCTCAATAACCCCGTTTTTTACGGTGCCACCGCTGCCGCAGCGCTGTTTGAGTTGCTTGGCAAGGGCGTTCAGTTCGGGTTCCGCCAGCGGCAGCCCGGTAACGAGGGTTACGCCGCTGCCCTTGCGGCCCTTGGTTTCCCGCGAGACCCGGACAATGCCGTCTCCTTTTGCTAGGGCCTTTTTTTGCCCACAGCTGCATTGGGCCAGTGGTCTGGCACAGTTAGGGCATGTCCGGCCATGTTCTGTGGAATAGACCAGACCGGAACCGTTGCTTGATTTTTTGCGCATGGTCATTACTCCACCAGCTTCAGCATCCCGTCAATAGTGGTGAGCCCGCCAAGCCAGAAGGCCGGATCATCCAGATCGACGCCAAAGGGCTTGAGCAGCTCAGCTGGGGTCTTGCTGCCTCCGCCGCGCAACAGCTCGAGGTATTTGGGAACAAAGGCTGCCCCGTCTTCCTGGTAAAGGTTGTACAGGGCCAGAACCAGCAGCTCGCCAAAGGCGTAGGAATAGACATAACCCGGGGTACTCAGGAAATGGGGGATGTACGACCACCAGATACCGTAGTCCTCCCGCAGGTCAACGGAGTCGGCGAACATGGCCCGCTGGGTGGTGAGCCAGTGGCTGGCCAGCTGCTCCGGGGAGAGTTCGCCGCTCTCCCGTCTGGCGTTGTGCACCGCATGCTCGAAGCGGTTCATGGAAACCTGACGGAACACCGTGGCAAAGATGGATTCGAGTTTCTGACAGATAAAGGCCCGCCGTTCCGCCGGATCGGTCAGGAGCTTGATCTGGGATTTAAACAGGAGCAGCTCGGCGAACACCGAAGCGGTTTCCGCCAGGACCAGGGTGGTGGATGAGTTGTAATAGCCGTTTGCGGCGGCCAGATACTGGTGCACCCCGTGCCCCAGCTCGTGGGCCACGGTGGAGATGTCGCGCAGGCTACCGGTGTAGTTCACCATCACATACGGGTGCACCTCCGGCACGCAGGGGTGGGCAAAGGCGCCGCCCCGTTTGCCGTCGAGGATCGGGGCATGGATCCAGCGCTTATCAAAGAATAGACCTGCGATTTCTCCCATCTCCGGGGCAAATTCGTGGAAAGCGGTCAGCACCATCTCCTTGCAGGTATTCCAATCCACCAAGGTAGTGGGCAGGTGGGGCAAGGGGGCGTAACGGTCATAGTCGCACAGGGCATCCAGGCCGAGGATGTCCTTTTTCAGGCGGTAGTAACGCTGGACCATGTCGTAGCGGCTGGTGACCGCCTCAACCAGTACCGTAACGGTCCGGTCTTCCAGTTCGTTGTACAGGTTCATGGAGCTGACCCAGGAGTCGTACTTGCGGAGCCGGTCGTCGATCATCTTTTCGGCCAGCAGGGTGTTGAAGATATGGGCCAGGACATGGAGCTGGCTGGAAAGCCCGGCAGTGAGATCATCGGCCGCCTGGGATCGGACGGTCCGCTCCGGGCTATACAGGTCGGTCAACACCTCCTCTTCGCTACGCTGTTTTTCCCCGAACTTAAGATGGCCCATGATCTTTTCAAAGAGGTTGGTCCAGCTGGAGCGGCCCACCGGCGCCTTTTCGATGAGCAGAGTTTCCTCGGCCATGGAGAGCAGATGCTTGGCATAGCGCCGCATGCTCGCAAGGTAATGGCGATAATAGCCCAGGGTTTCATGGGCCAGCAGGGTGTTGGCTGCGGAGTCCTCCATCTTGCTCCATTCCAGCTCAAAGAATACGGTCTCCCTGCCGATCCGGCTGCCCGCCTCTTTGATTTTTTGCAGGAAAGCGCCTGCCGGGGCGTTCTGAATCTGGGTGGTGAAGTTAAGAAAGGCAAAGGTGGCAATTCTGCCAATTATGGTTTCGAGCTTTTCCAGGCGCACGACCAGGGCGAGCAGCTGATCCGCATCAAGGCTTGCGACCTTGCCAGCGAATTGCTCCTTGATTGCTTGAGCCTCCTGCTCGCACCAGGCGATGTCGGTCTCTATTTTGGGGTCGTCAAGGCCCTGGTACAGATCGGCCAGCTGCCAGAGAATCTCGGTGGTGCCGAGCTGTTCGTTTAAGGCGGTGCTCATGATTGCGCTCCCTGTGTTCAGTATTTTGTGTCCATTTTCTTTAACCTATTTCAATACCTGACAATGCCCGTCTTTTCAACACATTATCCTTTTGTTCCATAGTGGGCCGGGCTTTCAGCAAAATATCATTGCGGCAGAAGTCAAAGAGCGATATACAAATGAAAATCAATTTTCCCCTGTTTAACCTAACCATTAAATCATAAACTTGCAGCCAATTATCCGATGAGCGCACCCAGTTCCGATTCCGCAGCCGTCTACGACGAAAGCAAGATCAAGACCCTCAGTTCCCTGGAGCATATCCGTCTGCGGCCCGGCATGTACATCGGCCGGCTCGGCAACGGGAGCCATCCGGACGACGGCATCTACATCCTCCTCAAAGAGGTGGTGGACAATGCGGTGGACGAGTTCATCATGGGGGTGGGCAAGCGGATCAACGTGGAGATCGACGCGGACGGCGTGGTCAAGGTGCGGGATTTCGGGCGCGGCATCCCCCTGGGCAAGCTGGTTGAGTGCGTGAGCGTGATCAACACCGGGGCCAAGTACAACACCGAGGTGTTCCAGTTTTCCGTGGGACTCAACGGGGTGGGCACCAAAGCGGTCAACGCCCTGTCTGACCGTTTCGAGGTAACCTCCTTCCGGGACGGCAAGTTTGGCCGGGCCACCTTTGCTCATGGCGAGCTGGTTGGAGAAGAGCAGGGCGACACTACGGAAAAGAACGGTACCCTGGTCTCCTTTCACCCGGACCCCAATGCCTTTGAAGGCTATTACTACATGCGGGAGTTCGTGCGCAAAAGGTTCTGGCGCTACGCCTACCTCAACGCCGGGCTCAAGATCTACTATGAAGGCGAGTGCTTTCATTCGGTCAACGGGTTGCTTGACCTGCTGGACAAGGAGATCGCTGACACCCAGCTTTACGCGCCCATCCACGCCAAGGACGCCACCCTGGAATTCGCTTTTTCCCACACGGAAGGGTATGGCGAGACCTATTTCTCCTTTGTCAACGGCACCTACACCAACGAAGGCGGCACCCATCTCTCCGCCTTCCGCGAGGGAATCCTCAAGGGGATCAACGATTTTTCCGGCAAGAAGTTTTCCGGCGAGGATGTAAGGGAAGGGGTGGTGGGGGCCATCGCCGTCAAGGTGAAGGATCCGATCTTCGAGTCGCAGACCAAGAACAAGCTGGGCAACACCGATGTTCGAGGGGATATCGTCAACAAGGTCAAGGACTTTGTCTGCGATTTCTTCTACAAGAACACCGAGCTGGCCGAGATCATCATCGACAAGATCCAGCAGAGCGCCAAAATCCGCAAGGAACTCCAGCACGTGCGCAAGGAGGCCAAGGCCAAGGCCAAGAAGGTCGCCCTCAAGATTCCCCAGCTCAAGGATTGCAAATACCATCCCAGCGCGGAAAAGCCCTCGGGCCCGGATCGCCAGAACATGCTCTTTCTCACCGAAGGACAGTCCGCCTCCGGTTCCATAGTGAGCTCCCGCGATCCCATGACCCAGGCGGTTTTTTCCCTCAAGGGCAAGCCGATGAATGTCTACGGTCAGCCCCTGACCTTGTTGTACAAGAATGACGAGATGTACAACATGATGCGGGCCCTTGATATCGAGGATTCGGTGGAGGCCCTCCGCTACGACAAGGTCATCCTCGCTACGGATGCCGATGTGGACGGGTTGCATATCCGCAACCTGTTGCTTACCTATTTTCTGCACTTTTTCGAATCCCTTGTCAGGCGCGGCCATGTCTACATCCTTGAGACCCCCATCTTCAGGGTGCGGACCAAGGAGGAGACCATCTACTGCTATTCGGAAAAGGAGCGGCAGGCAGCGGAAAAGAAGTTGGGCGGCAAGGGCAAGAAGGCGGTGGAGATTACCCGCTTCAAGGGGCTGGGCGAGATTTCACCCAAGGAGTTCAAACAGTTTATCGGTGAGGATATGCGGCTGCAACAGGTGAATATCGACACCTTAAGCGAGGTGCCCAAATTGCTCTCCTTTTACATGGGCAAGAATACGCCCGAGCGGAAAGAATATATCATGGATCATCTGGTGGTCGTGTAATCATGGATACCTCCCATTACGGCGAGCTGCACAAGCTCTTTGACACCAACTTCCTGGACTACACCTCCTACGTCATCCGGGAGCGGGCCATCCCCGACGTGGCCGATGGCCTGAAACCCGTGCAGCGCCGCATCCTCCAGACCCTGTTCAACATGGACGACGGCCGTTTCCACAAGGTGGCCAATGTGGTGGGCGACTGCATGAAGCTCCACCCCCACGGCGACGCCTCTATTTTCTCCGCCCTGGTCAATCTGGCCAACAAGGGGTATCTCATCGACCGGCAGGGTAATTTCGGTAATATCTTCACCGGCGATCAGGCCTCTGCCGCCCGGTACATCGAATGCCGCCTCTCCCCCCTGGCCAGGGAGACCATGTTCAACAAGGACCTCACCGAGTTTGTCGAGTCTTACGATGGCCGGATGCTGGAGCCCGTTGCCCTGCCGGCCAAGATCCCCCTTTTGCTGATGCAGGGGGCCGAGGGTATCGCCGTGGGCATGGCCACCAAGATCATGCCCCATAATTTCTGCGAGCTGCTGGAGGCGCAGAAGAAGATCCTCCGGGACGAGCCGTTTACCCTGTATCCGGACTTTCTCCTCGGCGGGGCCATTGATGTTTCCGGCTACGAAGACGGCAATGGCCGGTTGCGTTGCCGGGCCCGCATTGAGGAGAAGAACGAAAAGACCATCACCATCAAGGATATCCCCTACGGCACCACCACCCAGTCGCTGATCGAGAGCGTGGAAAAGGCGGCCCGGTCCAACAAGCTCAAGATCTTAAGCATCAACGACTACACTGCCGAGGAGGTGGAGATCGAGATCAAGCTGGTGCGCGGTATCTATGCGGCAGACACCATTAAGGCTCTGTATGCCTTTACCGACTGCGAGATGCCGATTAGCCCGAACCTGACGGTGATCCTGGATAATAATCCTGCGGTGCTCACGGTGAGCGAGGTGCTGCGCCAGAATACCGAGAAGCTGATACGCGATCTGGAGAAGGAGCTGACCATTGAGCATGGTCGGCTCAAGGAAAAGCTTCATGCCCATTTGCTGGAGCAGATCTTTATCGAAGAGCGGCTTTACAAGCAGATCGAGGAGTGTAAAAGTTACAAGGCGGTGGTCGATACCATTGCTGAGTCCCTTCTGTCTTATCGGGATAAGCTGGTCCGCGATGTGATCAATGACGATATCGAGCGGTTGCTGGAGATCCGGATCAAGCGCATCTCCCGCTACGACCTGGACAAGAAGAAAAAGGATATCAAGGAGGTTCGGGACAACATCAAGGCGGTGGAGAATCATCTCTTGGATATGGTTGTGTACACCATCAATTATCTGGACGATCTCCTGACCCGCTATGGCCATCTCTATCCGCGCCGCACCGAAATCGCCACCTTCGGCGAGGTGGAGGTGCGCAAGGTGGCGCTCTCCAATCTAACCATGGGGTATGACCGGGAAACCGGCTTTGTCGGCCACCAGATCAAAGCCAAACCCGAGGATTCTTTTCCCTGTTCCGAATATGACAAGCTGTTGCTTATTTACCAAAACGGGATGTACAAGGTTATCAACGTGATCGACAAGCTCTTCGTCGGTCATGATGTGCTCTGGTTCGGCAAGGTCGAGGAGAAAAGGGTTTTCAATATCCTCTATCGCGAGGGCAGTCAAAATTTTTGCTATGTCAAACGGTTCCAGAGCCCGAAATTCATCCTTGAAAAGGAATACCGCCTTTTCCCGGAACACAAAAATTCCGGCATTCTCTACCTCAGCACCGGAGACGGGGGCAGGGTACGGGTGCATCTCGCCCCATCCAAACGGGCACGCCACAACTATGTGGATTGCAGTTTTGGCGAAGTACTGATCAAGGGGGCTTCCGCGCTTGGGAAAAGGGTTTCCGACCGCCCGGTGCGGCGGATTGCCGAGCTGACTTCCGAGAAGGAATCATCCGGGGTGCCAGAGGTGCAACCGACTCTTTTTCCGGCGAAAGAGGGTGAGTACGTGCCGCAGGCTGCCAAAGAGCCGAGCGTAGTTTCAGGGCCAGGGAAAGACGAGGCCCCCGACATCGAAACATAATATGTCCAGAGTATCGGCAGCGCACCGTGCCCTGCCGATACGGTTTGCATTCCCCAGTTGATTCTCAAAGGCTATCTTTCCCTCTCGTATTTTTTCGCCTCTGCTTCCCCCCCCCAAAAAAAAAATTCTAAAAAAACAGGGAGAAAACCGTTGGGAACGGTTGGTTAATCTTCGGTGTTTAGGTATTATTTTAAATACTATATTGAACTATCTGTTGTGTTTTTGTTTTTTTTCTATACATCATAATGTATAGTTCGGCGGGACAAGGTGCTTCCGTCAGGATGTTTTGCTTGCTTTTTCAGGATGCATCAGGTATGTTCGCGCACCTCTTCGGAACAGGAAGCGGATATTACGGCAGCGGTCAAGGACGGGCGTTTGCTCTCTTGTCATGCAGTTGCACAGGTGGAGGACATAGTATATGGACTGCCTTGCATCACACCGTCTTACGGACGTAACCCTAGAGCAGGACAAAGTTGTGGCAGTAAAACAAAATGAAATCCCGATGTACTTCGGCAAAAAACCGATCGATTCTGGGATGGTGCGGATGGTTTCCGGATTGTCCCTGGTCATGCTTTTCTTCCTTGTCTCCCTTTTGCTCCAGTCTTCTTCGGTATTTATCCGTTTCCCCCAACGCTTTCAGGCCATCCCTACCATTGAAGTCCATTCCGCTGAGGATTTGCTGAGGCAACTCAAGGCCAATAATTTATGGGAAGTAGAGTCATTTTCAGAGGTTCCCGCCGTTCTGGTCAGCAAGTTCCCTGGGGACATGCCGTCCCTTGACGCGGCCACCCAGAAAAAGGCTTTTCTTCATGTCGTCCTTCCTGCGGCAATGATTGCTTTATCCGAGGTCGAGGAAGAGCGGGCCTCCTTTGAGAAGATTATGGCAAAATTTTCGCAATCACCAAGGCGTCTCGACTTTGGCGTGAGCGCGAAAAATTATGGTCGAATTGCGGGCCTTTCTCAAAATGAGATCTTTTTCTTGCAGAATCTCTGCCGTAAATACCGTGCCTATGACGTCGCTGATCTGCGCAGTCGCATCAGTCCGGTACCGGTGAGCCTGATCATGGCGCAGGGCGCCCTGGAATCATCATGGGGCGGTTCCCGTTTTTCTCTGGAGAGAAATAACCTTTTCGGTGTTTTGACTTGGAACAAGGCGGGAGGGGTGTCTGACGGGCGCGAAGATGGCAAAGATTATTCTGGTGTGGCGTATGCCTCCCTGCTCGATTCCGTTCGTGCCTATGTTTTGATGATCAACCGTGTTCCTGCTTACAAAGAATTGCGGGAGATTAGGGAAGAAACCATGGATTCTCTCGCCCTGGCCAAGGGGTTGCACCAGTATTCCAATCGGGGAACCGATTATGTTGCCGACCTCTCCCAGCTTATCAAGAGCAATGACCTACAGATCTATGACCAGTGCGTCCTTGGCAGCAAGGGTGGCGTGTTGGGTGGGATACGGCTTGCAAGCCTTGAAGATCTCCGATGACGAAAGGGTAATGCTTTTGCCCCTTCTGGGTACGAGATTGTTCGTTCTTGTTTCGGCAAGCCATGGCCTTCTTTATCATAAAAAAAATCATGGCCCAATCGGGCCATGATCAGCGCAGATATGCTTACGCCAAAGAGCATGGCAAGACAAGCATCCCCGAAGACCTTTTTCCCCAACACTTCATATTTCTAAGCACTCACTACCGGACTTTTCTGCCTATTGGCTTTTGTCTGCAGGGTGTGCTAGCATTGTCACATGCGACGCTGAAACGTTTTGGGCGATACCCAGTGGGGAAAGAGGCGCGGCGATGTTTTCAAGTACGAGCGAAAATCCATCGATCTGTACCTATGACGAACGCTTTATCGTTGCGTTGTTTTCCGACCATTTTGGCAAGCCATTCACCACAATGGAGACGGACTGTTGGTGTACCGGTGACCGGATTGTCGTTTCGAGGTCATGCTTGCGGCTGTTTAACCTGAAAAAACAGGGATGGTAATTACATGGAGCAGCATGACATCGAAAGGTTGGACATGATCAGCGCGCATCTCCATGCGTTGCTGCATAACGAACAGCCTGGTTCCCTCGATTTGGCAGGAGAGCCGGAGGATGAGATTCGTCAGGTTGGGGAATTTATCAACGCCCTTACTGAATCCTTGTCCGTTCTGACCAGTGCCGCCCATCATCTCTCCCTTGGCGACTTGGATGTCCCGATCGGCGCCAAACTTCCGGCCTGCCATTACCTTGAAAATCTACAGGAGACCCTTCGGCATATGACTTGGCAGGCCGGGCAGATCGCCAAGGGTGATTTTTCTCAGCGGGTGGAATTTTCAGGTGAGTTTTCCCATTCATTCAACTGGATGGTGGCGCAGCTTGAGGCCTACCGGCAAAGAATTCTCGGTCAAAATAGAGAGCTTGAACGGTTGGCAGCCACCGATCCGCTGACCGGTGTTTATAACCGTCGTTATTTCATGGAGTTCGCCGCCAAGGAGTTTTTGCGTTCTCAACGTTATTCCCATGTTTTTTGTGTGATCCAGATGGATATCGATCACTTTAAAAAAATAAACGATACCCATGGTCACACGGTTGGCGATGAGGTGCTCAAGGCTTTCACCGCCAATTGTCTGGAAGCTCTTCGGGAATGCGATGTGTTGGGGCGGATGGGCGGCGAGGAATTTTCCATTATCCTGCCGGAAACCGAGATGGCAGGAACGTTGATCGTGGCGGAACGCTTTCGCCAGGCCATCGCCGACTTGAAGCTGTATGTGGACGATCAAATTGTCCACTTTACCGTCAGTATCGGCGTTACCAAACTTAGGCAAGACGATTCCGGCATTGAGGCTGTCCTGAGAAGGGCGGACGAAGCCCTGTATCTTGCCAAAAACGGCGGAAGGGACAAGGTGTTTTCCGTCGAATAGACGTTATTAGCCCCGGATTTTCCGCCAGATCGGCAGGGCAGGGCTAAGTCTCTCAAAGCGGCTGTCCTGGCCGATTGCTTCGCTGTTTTTGTGGTTGGCGATGAGGATGGCTCCGATCTTCATGGTGTCTTCAATGAGTTTTTCAAAGCGTAGCTGCTGTTCCCGCCCGGAAAAAGGTCGGTAATAGTAGATCACCTCGTATTCATCGTAGCCTTCGTAAGTCCAGATATCTGCCTGGGTAATCCGTTCCTCACCAATGAGCTTGGCCGCAACTCGGTAAGGATATTCATCCTTTTCAAATCCATACACCTCAAAGCCGAACTGCTCGGCAATGAGCAGCACGTTGCCGATGCCGCAGCCCACATCGAGAAGAAGGGGCGGGGTAGAGCTCGGATTCTCCAGCTCAATTCCGAGGAAGGCACTGACAAAGCCCATCTGGGCAAATACTTGTCTGGTGTCCATGGCCACAAAGGGATACTCGCAGTCGGTGTCGTTGCGTGTTTCCCTGACGGCATCCTGGCTGTAATACCCGACAAACCGGTTGATGATGTTGAAAAAAATATCGTTCTCTTCGTTTTCCATGTGTCTTCAAAAAAGATGGTTGATGGGAAGGACGGATTTGAAAATCGTCTATACCACGGATTGGTGATGAATTCGCCCAGAAACTTGGTCGTCCTGGTTATGCCTTGCCTGGCGCTGGACCGCGCAGTTCTTCCATGCGTTCTAAGGCGCTGATAGCGGTTTGTGCGAGGAAAAGGGCGCCCGTGGGCAGCACCTGTTCGTCAAAATCGAAGCGGGGGCTGTGTGCCGGGGCATCATGCAGCTTGGTGTGCCTTGCGCCAAAGCGTACCAGGCAGCCGGGGATTTTTTGGAGAAAAAATGAGAAATCTTCCCCGCCCAGGCTGGGAAGAGGCTGGCCTTTCACCTTTTCGAACCCCACAATTTCAGCCGCAACCTCTGTGGCGATGCGGGCGGCAACAGGATCGTTGATCACCGGCGGATATCCTTCCGCCAAAGTGAAAGAGGTCTCTACCCGGTGCAGCTGTTCCATGGCCTGGGTCATCCGCTGCAGGCTGGCAAGACAGACGGCCCTGGTCTCCTGGCTGGTAGTGCGAACGGTGCCCTCAAGAGCCACCTGTGAAGCGATGACATTGGCCGCATCCCCACCATGGATGGTACCTACAGTGACCACGGCGGGAAAGCAGGGATGAACCTCGCGGGCGACGATGGACTGGATGTTGGTGATAAGCTGACCTGCCGCCAGGATGGAGTCCGCAGTCTCGTGGGGCTTGGCAGCATGGCCGCCCTGGCTGCGGATCTCGATGGCAAATTCATCGGTGAAGGCAGAGATCAACCCAGGTTGTACGATAATCTCGTTAAGGCCGTAATTACGGTCGATATGGCCGGCAAAGATTGCCCCGACCCCGTCCAACGCGCCGTCAGCGATCATGCCCTGTGCGCCGCCATCGCCTTCTTCGGCGGGCTGGAAGATGAGGACTACCTGGCCAGGAAGTTCCGTTTCCTTCGCCTTGAGAAGCGCCGCCGCGCCAAGGAGCATGGCCACGTGGCCGTCGTGGCCGCAGGCGTGCATCACCCCCGGCGTCTCCGAAGCAAAGGGCAGGCCGGTCTGCTCGGTGAGGGGCAGCCCATCCATGTCTGCCCTTAGGGCAACGCAGGGTACCCCCGTTTTTCTGCTTCCAAGGCTGGCGACGATGCCTGTCCGCCCTATCTTTTCCCGGTATGGGATGCCCAACTTCGCAAGCTGCTCGCCAATAAAATGCGCGGTGGCAATCTCGGCAAAGGCAAGTTCAGGATGCCGGTGAAGATGGCGGCGAATATCACGCATCCAGGTGATCTGCTGAGTATTGGGCCTTGGTAAGGTAATCATGGGGCTTTGTTCCGAAACTTAAGAATGATGTTAATCGGCTGGGGGCAGCCCGCCGCTTGATTTTTTAAATTTTTCACTTGCGACTTTGTGCTATTGCGTTATTTTTTCGTCGTTATAATTATCATCATAATTCGAACTTGACCGCTGTACATCATTAAATTTTATTTTTTTGATGCCGATGACCACAGAATCGCACCCTGTGCAGACAAATGGGCAGACTGCAAAAAATGCCTGGCCATGCCCCAGCAATGCCGATGAATTCTTCCATCGAGCCCTTGACCTGCACCAGCAGGGAGAGGCTGACCCGGCGGTGTCCCTGTATCAGCAGGCCATCGACCTGTGTCCGGCACATGTGGATGCTTGTTTCTATCTGGCCCTTCTTCACCGTGCCATGGGGGCACCGGAAGAGGCCGCCTTCTGGTTTGGTCGTGCCCATACACTGTTGCCCGGAGAGGCGGCAATCGCCTATGAGCTTGGCATAACCCGTTATTCTCTGGGACAGCAACAAATGGCCATTGAGCATTTCCACAAGGTTCTCGCCCTGGACGACACGCACTGGCAGGCGGCCTATAATCTTGGTACCGCCCATCTGGCCCAAGGAAACACCCGCGAAGCGATTAAGGCCTATCACCGGGCCGCGCAATTAAATCCCCAGGATGCTGATATCCATTTCAATCTCGGCCTGGCCTGCAAGAGGGAGGGGCGCCTTGATGAGGCGAGACAATCCTATCTCTGCGCCATGGAGATTGCCCCGGATGACGCGGAGGTGCATTACAATCTGGCCCTGATCTATAAGGAGTTGGGATGCAGGGACGAGGCCATCATCTCCCTTGAGATTGCTATTGCCCTGCGCCCGGAATACGGGGCGGCCTACGGCAATTTGGGGGTGCTCTATCTTGATCAGGACAGGGTGGCCGAGGCTATTGCCTGTTATCGGCGGCTTATTGAACTGGACCATAACACGGTTTCGGCCCGGCATATCCTCGCGGCCCTCACCGGCGAAACGACCGCCGTCGCACCATCTTCCTACATTGCCGATCTGTTTGACAGCTTTTCCGGTCATTTTGAAGAGCGTCTGCTGGTTGATCTGGAATATCAAACCCCGTGGGAACTTAAAAGCCTGCTGCTTGCCGACCCTATTGGGCCTTCGCATTTTACGCGGCTTTTGGATCTGGGATGCGGTACCGGTTTGGTGGGGCAGGTTTTTCAGGAGATAAGCACCTGCCGGGTCGGCGTAGATCTTTCCCCGAAGATGGTGGAGGCTGCCGCGGCCAAGAAGGTGTATGATGAGTTGGCGGTTGCCGAGATCGTGACCTTTCTTGAACAGAACCAGGAGCCGTTCGACCTGATTGTCGCGGCGGATGTTTTTATCTATGTGGGCGAGTTGGACCGAATTTTTGCCACCCTGGCCAGAGGGCTTGCCCGAGACGGGAAAATCCTTTTTTCCACCGAACAGATGGCAGGGCAGGGCTACCAGTTGCGCCAGTCCGGGCGCTATGCCCACTCCTTTTCCTACATTGAGGCGATGGCCGTCCGATATGGCTTTCGAATCCTCAGTACCCAATCTGCCAACATCCGCAAGGAAAAAGGCAAGTGGATCGCAGGGGATCTCTATCTGCTGGGCGCCTGAGACAGCCTGCGCAGGGACGAAATAATGCTGCACATCTCAAACAATGTCATGATCCCGGACAACGAGATTGAGCTGACCGCCATCAGGGCCCAGGGGGCGGGGGGGCAAAACGTAAACAAGGTCTCTTCTGCCGCACACTTGCGTTTTGATATCCGCTCCTCTTCGCTGCCTGATTTTTATAAGGAGAGGCTGTTGGCTTTGAGCGATCAGCGCCTTACCAAAGACGGTGAGATCATCATCAAGGCACAACAGTTTCGCAGCCTGGAAAAGAACCGGGCCGACGCCTTGGAACGTTTAGGGGAACTCATCAGAGGGGCGGTCAAGCAGGAGCGGAAACGCAGACCCACCAAGCCCTCCCGTGGCGCCAAAGAAAGGCGTCTGGAAGGCAAGGAACTGCGGGGCAAGGTGAAGGCCATGCGCGGTAAGGTTTCGGAGTAAGCGTTACTTGCCAAACCCGCAGATGGGATAGGTGCAACTCTTGCACTGTCGGCACAGGCCTCCATGTCCCAAAAGGGCCATGTCATGCCGGGTGATTTTCTCCCCACACAACACTCGGGGTAAGATCAGGTCAAAAACCGTGATTTTGTGGAACATGCCGCAGGCAGGCAGACCCAATACCGGCACCTTTCCAATATAGCCTACCAAAAACATGGCCCCAGGCAGTACCGGAGTACCGTAGACAATCTCCTTGGCGCCGGCCAAGGCAATGCCCTGCCGAGTCACGTCATCGGGGTCCACGGACATGCCGCCACTGGTGACAATGAGATCCGCCCCCGCGTCGAGACAGGCTTTGATCTCCGCGGCAATGGTCTCGATATTGTCCGGGGCGAAGCGCACCGCAACCACTTCCGAGCCGAGCCTTTCCAGCTTTTTTCGCAGGACCGGTTCAAAGGCATCCTTGATCCTGCCATGAAAAACCTCGTTGCCGGTGATGATCAGCCCGGCCTTGGCCTTTTTCAACTGGGCAACCTTAAGAATCCCTCCGACTTTTTTGGCGATCTCAACGGCCTCGTTCACCACCCCTCTTTTGGAAACCAAAGGGATGAGCCTGGTTCCGCCTAGCTGTTCGCCTTTTTTGACGGGGGTATTGCTGTGCAGGGTGGCACACATGACCTCACCCAGAAGATTGAACCGGTACAATGCCTCTACCTCAATCTTGAGCAATCCGTCATGGGTGGCAACGATGTTGAGTTTGCCTTCCACCGGCTCCCCGGACACAGAGGTGCCAGAGCCGGCCAAGGCACCAGCCATCAGCTCAGCCGCCTCGTTTTCATGGATATCGTTTTCGCCCAGTTCCAGCACATAGATGTTATCCTTGCCAAGGCGTTTCAAGCGTTCGATATCCTCCGCCTTGATGATGTGCCCTTTTCTGAAAGCACGCCCTTTAAATTCTTCGGTGCGGATCTCCGTGATGTCGTGGGGCAGTACCATGCCGACGGCCTGCTCAACCGGGATAATTTTTGTCATGCGTGCTCCAAAAGCCCAAACAGGCTCAGATGATTTCGTAATAGCGGCCCAACGCACAGGGCTTGCATAAGGGTTTTCCCTCCTGCATTACCTCGCGGCAGTCCTGCACCCAGTCTCCGCAACGCTCGCATTGCACTCGCCGCTTAGGACGGCCCGGCATATCCTCTTCCGGCACGGTGATCGATACCGGTTGCACCTTGAACAGCTCCGCCTCGGGCATAATCCGGTAGGCCTCCAACTGCTGTTTGTACTTGTCGCCAATTTCCGGGCAGTATTTCTTGGAGGTCTCCCGTGATTCTTCAAGAGCGGTGATCCGCACGGCCTTACCGGTCTTGAGATTGACAAAGGTCGCGGCCATGATCCCGTAATCGAGCCACTTGAGGGAGCGTTTACCCAGGGAACAGCCGGTGACGGTTTGAATGGCGTCGGTGGCGCAGCGGTCGATCTCCACTAGCACATAGAACTCTTTGCGCTGGACCTTAGGATCGTCGATACCGATCTCCCGCAGACCGATCATGGACATGCGTACCCCGATGACCTGGCCTGCACAGATGTGGCCATGTATTTTTGTCGATTTTTCAAGAAGTTGATCGAATGTTTCCATGTAATTTCTCCGGTATTTCTGACGGCGCCTTGAACGGCGTGGCCAATGCACACATCCGAATGTAGGCGAAAGGTGAGAATTTTGCCAGAAAAAGTCAAGATGGAAAGAAAAAGCGGAGAAGGTGGCTCAGCGCACTTTCAAAGGATACTGGTGAAAGTGCGCGGAGTACGGAAGGGGAGCGGGCCAGGATTATGCCTGGCAGTCTGGATGAGAAGCGCCGGTGATCAGCCGCTCCATGTCCTCGACAAATTCTTTCATTTGAAGGGATTGGGCGTTGAGCTCCTCGGACGCGGCTGCCGATTCCTCGGAAGTGGCCGCGTTCTGCTGAGTCACCACATCCAACTCCGAGATGGCTTTGTTGATCTGGACGATTCCCGAGGCCTGTTCTTCCGTTGCCTTACGGATATGCCTGATCAATCCGCTGACCTCTACCACGCTGGCCGCAGCTTCTTTAAAAACGTTACTGGTGTGCGCAACAACCTCTGATCCTGCCCGGACGCGGGTAACGGTTGCCTCAATGAGATCGGTGGTATTCCTGGCCGCCGCCGCAGACCTTTGGGCCAGGTTGCGAACTTCATCGGCTACCACCGCAAAACCGGCGCCTGCCTCACCGGCGCGAGCCGCCTCTACTGCGGCGTTTAGGGCCAGCAGATTGGTCTGAAAGGCGATTTCGTCGATGGTTTTGATAATACGTGAAATTTGTTCGCTGGACTGGGATATTTCCGCCATGGACCTGGTGAGATGTTCCATGGCGGAACCGGCGTCGTCGATGAGCCTGTCGGCCTTGCCAACATGTTCGTCTGCGGTTCTGGTGAACTCTGCGCCTTGTTTCACCATGGCAGTGATTTCTTCCATGGTGGCGGAGGTTTCTTCCAGGGCAGCGGCCTGTTCCGAGGCACCTTCCGCCAGGGTTTGGCTTGTGGCGGAAACCTCGCTTGAGGCGGAAGCGACCTGTGCCGCGCCCTCGCTTAATCCGGTGCTGATATTATGCAGGGGGGTAACCAGGGAGCGGACAATCAGAAAAACAAGGCCTGCAGTTATGGCTGTGCTGACGATCAGGATACCGAGATTGATTATGCCCAGCCGTTTGACCGGGGCATACATCTCTGCGTCGGTGGCAGTGGCGGCCGCAATCCAGCCGGTCTCCGGGATGGTTTGAAACCCGACCAGTTTGGGAATGTCCTTGAAGGTATAATGAATGAGTCCTTGGTGCTGTGCCAGCATTTCACGGCCAAAGTCAAATTGGCTTAAGTCGAGTTTGAGAATTTTAGCCTTGTCCGGATAGGCAATAATCTTTCCGGTCGAATCGATGAGGTACGCATAGCCCGAGGTGCCTACCTTTACCGGATCGACAAAACTGGCATTGCAGCGCGTAAGATCGACCACACCCAGAAGAACTCCGGAAACCTTGCCATTGGCTTTGATGGGAGCTGAGATGACAAAAACAGGGTTTCCCGATCCTTTGCTGAGAATTACTTCGGAGACGGACTCTTTGCCTGCCAGTGAATCTTTAAAATAGGTACGGTCGGCGACATTCATGGCGCCCACATGCTCGGGAAGAGAAGAGGCGAGAACAGCGCCGCTTTGGTCGGCGATGGCAATGAATTCGTAAAATTTCGATCGTTGCTGCAGTTCGGTAAGTCTGACGTTTGCACGATGGGAAGCGTTGCCGTCGGCACCCCCAGTGAGGAAAAGCGAGGAAAACAGAGAATCTGCGCTGTTGCCGCTGATGTCGAGTTTCCGTTCCTGTAGCCAGAAGCTAATCTGTTGGGCCACAGAGTTGGAGACCTGCGAAGTCTGCTGAGAGATGGATTCTTTCAAGGCGGACGCAGATTTAAAATAGGAGACTGCGCTGATGGTCCCCATGCACAGGACAAGGATAAAGGTGGTCGGGATAAGGAATCGGTTGCGTAAACTGAGCTGCATGGGATCCTCTCTGGTCGAGATGTTTTTGTAGGTAGTTTTGCCTATCTGTATTTTTTAATATATTAATGAATAGGGATTAAATAGCGAGCTGAAAAAATAAAAATATTTCCTACTGATCAAAATTCAGATTTGTAGCAATTTCAAACAGTTTGCGAAGTGCGGTAACGGGGCAGAATTAAATCGAGTGGAGCGGGGGAGTGGTGCTTGTTTACAATAACTGACTATATTTGTGCGGAACTGGCGTGACCCGGGGCATTCCCCTGAGGGAATCATTTTCGACCAACATGGTACAGCCATAGCAGGCGTTGAGACGATCGGCAGTGAGCACCTCAACCGGCGAACCCACCATTTCCGTTCTGCCTTTGTGCAGCAGGAGCAACCGGTCACCGTAGAGTGATGCCAAATTGAGATCGTGTGAAACCATGATGACCGTGGTCCCTTTTTCAACGCGGAATCGTTCCATGAGATCCATGATCTGGATCTGGTGGGCCGGGTCCAAAGAGGCGGTCGGCTCATCGAGCAGAATGATCTCCGGCTGCTGGCAGAGCGCCCGGGCAATGATCACCCGCTGCCTCTCGCCGCCGCTCAACTGATCAAGAGGCCGGTCGGCCAAATGGGCCACGTCGGTAAAATGCATGGCCTCTCGGGCAAAGGCGTGGTCTGCCGCCCCTTCAATCCCCATGAGGCCAAGATGCGGAGCCCGTCCCATGAGAACAGTTTCCGCCACGCTAAATGGGAAATCCAGGGAAATTTGCTGGGGCACCATGGCAAGCTTGCGTGCTAATTGCCGCCTGGTGTAATCGGGCAATGGCCGACCAAGGATCTCTATCCTCCCTTGGGCAAGGGGAAGAAGATTGGCCAGCCCCTTGAGCAGGCTGGTTTTGCCGCTGCCGTTTGGCCCGATTATAAGATAGAACTCCCCGCGGTGCACCTGCATGGTAATATTTTGCAGCACCTGCCTCTTGCCGTAACAGAGATCAAGTCCTTCGACAGAAATTACCGGCATCGTCGTGACCTCCACAGCAATGCGATGAAAAGCGGCGCTCCGATGAGGGCCGTGACAATACCCACCGGCATTTCACCCGAGGCAGGAATGGTGCGAGCCAGGAGATCGCAGAGGATCAGGTAGGAAGCGCCGCCCAGGATGCAGGCTGGCACGAGCAGCCGGTGGTCCGGCCCCAGCAGCAACCGAAGGACATGGGGGATGACCAGACCGACAAAACCGATCAACCCGGATTGGCACACCACCAAACTGACCATGCAGGTGGTGACCAGCAACAGCAGCAAGGTGAGCCGTCGCACGTTGACCCCCAGGCTGGCTGCGGACTCCCTACCGGCCAGCAGCAAATTCAAGGGGCGAGCCAGCGCGAAAACAGTGGCAAAACAAGGCAATAGAATAAGCAGTATCGGCAACCGGTCGAGACCGGACATGGAAAGGTCGCCCATGAGCCAGAAAAGAATCTGGTGCACCTCCGAAGTCTGGGTAATAGAAATGAGAAACATGATGATCGCCCCGCAAAAGGCATTCATCATCACCCCGCCCAGAAGCAGGGAATCCCGGCCAATGGTGGTGTTGCCGGAGACCAGGCCGACCACCAGGACAAGAATCAGGAGGCTACCCGCAAAGGCTGCCAGGGCCATGCCGGGAAAGGGGGAAAAACCCAGCAGCATGCCGCCGATTGCCCCCACCGCCGAACCGCCCGAGATCCCGAGGATGTACGGCTCGGCCAGCGGATTACGGAGCAAGGCCTGAAATACCAGCCCACCCAAGGAAAGGGTGGAACCCACTGCGGCGGCCAGGATAACCCTGGGCAACCGAATCTTCCAGACAATGACACTGAAGACCGACTGCGGATCGCCGCTGCCGAAAATCGCGGCCAGCAGCTGGGAAATCCCGTTGCCGGAAGGGCCAATGGCCATGCCGAGCAAGAAGCTGGCCGCAAGCAGCCCGGCCAGCACGATGGTCACCAGGGTCAGGCGAACGCCCAAACGAAGGTTATTGAACATGTCCGGCTCCGAACAACTCGGGATGGAGGATGGGGAGCAGTATCTCCAGCCCCTGGATGAGACGCGGGGTCGGCCGGTCGAAGAAGTTGTCGTTCACCACATGCACGCGGCCTGAACGCACCGCGGAAAGCTGCGTCCACTGCTGCCACTGCGCTTTAAGCTGCTCCGGCTTCTGCTTATTACCCATGGCGGTGACCACCACCACCTCCGGATCAAGGGACAACACCTTTTCCCAGCTGAAGCGTGGGTAATCAACCGCCCCGGCCCCCAGATTGACGCCGCCGGCGATGGTGATCAATTCGTGGATAAAGGTTCTGCTGCCGGCGGTGACGATGGGAGGGGAGTAGAGCTGAAAAAAGACCCGTGGCCGGGAGTGGGTTGTAGCCACCTGCCGGCGCACTTTCTCGATGCGGTCGGACATCTCGGCAACGAGTGTTTCGGCCCTTGCTGGGACGCCGAGTACTCCGCCCACCCCCCGGATGGCCTCCATGATTCCCTTGATGTCGCGCGGGTCGATGATGTAAACCGGAATCCCGGCAGCTTCGATTTTCTCCACCTGATGCTTGGGGTTGCCGTCCCGGATACCGAGGCAGAGATCCGGCTGCAGGGCCACGATCCGTTCAAGGTCCAACCTTACATAGGATCCGACCTTGGGGAGACTCTTGGCCTCGGCCGGAAAGTCGCTGAATTGGGTAACCCCCACCAGCCTAGCCCCCTGGTCCAGATCAAAGACGATCTCGGCCAGGCTGGGAGCGAGGGCAACGATGCGCCTTGGCGCATCGGGGATCGAGATCGTACGGCCGGCCTGATCCACCACCGTGGCCGCAGTGCTCAGTCCCGGAAAAATCATGAAGACAAGGAGGATGAGAAAAAAAATACCGTTTCTTTGTATCACTCTGCCTCCCGGCGTTGCCTGCGGCAAAACTCGACGAGATGGGAGGCTGCTTCGGGGGTGCCCCCCAGATGCAGATGCATGTAGCCGGCCAGGGTATTTCCCAGGCAAAAGCCTTCAAGACGGCCGTCATCGAGGCGATACACCCTCTCAATCCAATCAGGCATGGAATCTGTCTCCGAATAGTGAAACTCATGGCCTCCAAGGCTTACACCTTCGGGCCAGAGGGTGTTTTTCGTAACCTTTGCCGTGCGGTAGCCGAGCCGCACCAGCCGTTTTTGCATCCGGGATTTTATCGGAAATACGCCGACCATGGGATATTCCGCGCCCTCTGCCGTAACCAGCGCCTCACACAGATACATGAAGCCGCCGCATTCGCCATAGATTGGCAGTCCCGCCTTGGCCAGAGCGCAAATCTCTGCCCGGAGGGAACGGTTGGTCGCCAGGGCCGCCGCATGGAGTTCCGGATAGCCGCCGCCCAGGTACAACCCGTCCAGATCGGTCGGCAACTTCGTGTCGGTCAACGGGCTGAACGGAATCAACTCCGCGCCGGCCGCCCGCAGAAGGTCAAGGTTATCTTCATAATAAAAACAAAAGGCCGCATCCTTGGCAATGCCGAGGCGGACGCACGGCGCTGTTTTGCGTACCCCCGCTAACCCGGAAATCTCGGGCAGGACCGCTGCCTTCTCCTGCATTAGCGCAAGATCGATATGTTGGGCCATGACCTCGGCGATTCGGTCGATCCTTTCTGGCGAAAGCGGTTCGTCATGGTCCATGTGGAGACCGAGATGACGTCCGGAAATCATAAAATCGTCATGCCGGGGAATCCCGCCCAACACCTCGGCCCGGCAATGCTCTTGCACTGCCCGGGCAAGCAGCCGGTAATGGTTGTCGCTGCCAACCCGGTTGAAAATGACTCCGGCAATGGTGACCTGCGGGTCAAAGGACTCAAAGCCATGCACCAGGGCAGCGATGCTCTCGGCGCAAGCGGAAGCGTCCACCACCAGTACCACCGGCAGCGCAAGGGTCCTGGCCAGGGCCGAAGTACTCGCTTCTCCGCCGTCAAAGAGTCCCATCACCCCTTCGACAATGACGAAATCCGCATCGCAGTGTTGGGCATAGCTCTGTTGCACAAAGGATGGGCCGCACATCTGCAAATCCAGGTTGCGCGACACCCGGCCGCTTATCAGCCGGTGCAGGGTGGGATCAATGAAATCCGGGCCGCACTTGAAATACTGCACCGATGCACCACTCCGTACCAGGGCCGCGCCCAGACCCAAGCTCACCAGGGTCTTCCCGCTGTCACTGGAAGGGGCTGCCAGGACGATGCCACGCCCAGTTTTCCTCAAAGATTCTTGCACGTTTCTTAGCTCCCCGTACGCAGGCTGAAACGCACCGGCACCCTAACTCGCATGGCCACTGGCTGCCCATTGCGCTGGCCCGCGGAAAAACGCCAGAAACGCACCGCGTCGAGGGCTGCGGCATCCAAGGGTTCATGGCCACTGCTCGCGGCAATCCACAAATCATCCACAAGTCCGGTAACGGAGACCAGCACTTCAAGCAGGACAACTCCTTCCTGGCCAAGTTTCCGAGCCAGCCGAGGGTAAGGCGGCGGCGGATTAGCCTGGTAGAGGGGATGGGCCAGGACCTCGCCGGTTGCCGAGCCTTCGCCAGTCCCTGCGACCGGATTGCCGTTGGGCACAGCGGTGCCTAAACCATCACCTTGTTTGGCAGTGACGTGCATCGGTGGCCCTGGTGCCATGGCGAGTCCAGCATCTGATCTCGGAGGCGTGGAAGATAAGGGAGCAGGAGTGATTTCACGTTTCACCTCTCCCTTCTCTTGGGCAATAGGCGCTTTTCTATATTTAACTGTGGGCGCATTTCTAGAACGCGCAACACCCGGTGTTTCCGGCTCGCCTTCCTGCTGTAGGGTAAAGACGGAAATCACCGAAGGGGGCGCTTGCTCCATGGGCCATAGATGCCAGCAGGTTAGGCAGGCAACCAGCAGTACCCCGTGCAAGAGAAGCGAGCAGAATAGGGCCCGCACCGGCCCTTCGTTCAAAACGGCAGAGGTAAACCAAGTCAGAGATAACACCGTGGGCCGGATTCCGGCCATGGCATTCCCGTCTGATTGCCCGGCGCGAACCACCCCGGTGGCATACAGCTCCAGTGCCCTTAAATCCGTTTTCAATCCGCCCTCCCTTTTTCCCTGGCGCAGATCCCGTTGACCAGCGCCTCCAAGGCTTTGGCCACCAGCGGTGGCAACTGGCTCTCGGTGAAACGCTCTTGCCAGGGTTTAACCGTACAGCCAGCCAGGCGTGCAGCCACTGCCTTAGCCCAGGATTCATGCCCCCGCGGATCGGCAAGCCCCGCTTGGGCCGCATCGCTCATGGCCAGCGAGCCTGCCATAAATCCAGCATATTCCGGCTGCATGAGCGCATCCTCCACGGCGGCAACCAAGTGCTGACGATTCATGGCGCATTCCTCGGGCTCGGGGGGCAGCAGCGAGGCAAGATGAATCCGCCGCTCCTCCAGCCGGGCAAAGATGGAACGCCCGGCGGTTATCCTATTCTGTCCGGCGATGGCCTGGTGTACTCCATCATACACTGCACTGGCAATGAGTTCCCCCATTTTGGTGTGTCCGCCAGCGCCGTCGATCCCGATTCCTTCGCCCTGCACCACCAGAAGGTTATCGGTGCCAGTGCCCGTGGCGGCATAGTTTGGGCTGTAGGTGCTGCGGATGTCCAGGTCGGTTAAGGCTGCGCTCTTGGCCTCGGTGGCGGTGATGATCGCCCGGCTCATGGCCTGTTCGCTCAACCGGGCGTTGGTGAGCAATAGTATATTGATGGTGCCGGGCTCGTAGAAGTTGCCGCTGTCCTTGGCCATGCGCATGGCGTTGGTTTTGACTCCGGCGGTGACCAGGGCATATACGGTGAGGCCGCGAAACGATTTTTCGATCACGACCAGATGGTCCATGTCCGCCCCGGTAAACAGCAGGCTGGTGAGGGCGGGGGGACGGGCCAGGGCTGCAGTCACCGTCTGGCGCAAGCCGTCCAAGCCGCTGGTGTGACCAAGCCCCCAGGAAGGCGGGGGATAAAAATGGTTACCCACGCTCGTCACGCCCTCCCGCATCCCCTCCAAGGTGGAGAGTATGCGCTGCGGCTTG